>JBFWTF010000009.1:0-26907 GCA_050247995.1 Methyloceanibacter sp.
CTCTAACGAATCGATGGGACCCGACGGTTATCTGCATGAGCGGGGCTTGGTCGTGCTGCCGGATGACATGCTGAAGGAAATGCAGGACCGCGCTACGAAGGCGGAGAAAATGGCTGCGCCGACGTCTTAAGATTGGCGCCGTCGCAATAGAACTAGGGCGTGGCCGTGAGGCAGGTTTCGCGGCCACGCCCGTGGGTTTTTGAGAGGCAACATGCCGCTTAGCGGATCCCGACATGGTGACGCGACCCCCGAAGGCGAGCGGTCATGATTGGCTACGTTCTTCTCGGGATCGTCGCGCTTAGCCTGTTCGGCTATGGACTTGGCCGGCGCCGCGCCATCGCGTCAGTCGAGGGACGTCAGCAGGACCTCCACTCGCGCCCAAGCTATCACGGAGCTTTCATCGCCGCCTGGGTGGGCATTCCGTCGTTCCTTCTCGTGCTTATCTGGCTCCTGTCCCAGGGCCTGGTGATCGACCACTTGCTGCTGTGGAGTTTGCCGCCCGGTACGACCGAGGGGCTCAACAGCGGCCAGATCAACCTCATGCTGAGCCAGATCAGGTCGGTCGCTGCCGGAAACATCTTCAGCGAACCGAGCCTCGTCGTCCAAGAGGCGGCAGAACGCTATCAAAGTTGGCAGACGATTGCCCGCTACGCGATGGTCGTCGCCGCGTTCGCGCTCGCGCTCGCCGGTCTCGTGGTTGCCCGCGCCCGTATCAAACCCGATTTTCGCGCGCGTCACGCCACCGAGCGGGTGATGAACGGCCTCATGCTGGCCTGCTCGACTATCGCCATTCTCACCACGCTCGGCATCGTCCTGTCGCTGTTGTTCGAGGCCCTGCGGTTCTTCGATCGCGTGTCGCCGCTCGAGTTCTTCTTCGGCACCAATTGGGAGCCGCAGATTCCGATCCGCGAGGGCCAGGTGACGGCAGGCGGGGCGTTCGGCGCCATCCCGGTGTTCACCGGCACGCTGCTGATCTCGGCGATCGCCTTGGCGGTCGCCATCCCCATCGGTCTCCTCTCAGCGATCTATCTCAACGAATACGCCCATCCCAGGTTCAGAGCGGTGGTGAAGCCCGTGCTCGAGCTTCTCGCCGGCATTCCAACGGTGGTGTTCGGCTTCTTCGCCGTGCTTGTGGTCGCGCCAGCCTTGCGCGACTTTGGCGCGTCGGTCGGCATTCCGCTTGCGCCCAACAGCGCGCTGGCGGCCGGCGCCGTCATGGGCATCATGATCATTCCGTTCGTCTCTTCGTTGTCCGACGATGCCATCGCCGCGGTGCCTCGCGCCATGCGTGACGGCTCCTATGCCATGGGCGCGACCAAGGGCGAGACCATCACCAAGGTGCTGCTGCCGGCCGCTCTGCCCGGCATCATGGGCGGCATCCTGCTCGCCGCGAGCCGCGCCATCGGCGAGACCATGATCGTGGTCATGGCCGCGGGCATCATCGCCTCGCTGACGCTCAATCCGCTCGAGCCCGTCACCACGGTGACCGTGCAGATTGTGACGCTGCTCATCGGCGATGTCGAGTTCGACAACCCCAAGACGCTCGCGGCCTTCGCGCTTGGCTTAGTTCTCTTCCTGGTGACGCTCGTGCTCAACGTGATCGCACTCCGCATCGTGCGTAGATATCGGGAGCAATATGAGTAACGCAGAGACCATAGACCAACAGCCAATCGCCGGCGCGCGGGCGAACGCTCGGGCGCGGCAGCGCATACGCCGGCGATACGCCGCGGACCGGCGCTTGCAGGTCTACGGCGTCATTGCGATTGCGCTCGCCATCGGATTGCTCGGCGTTCTGCTCGCCTCGATCGTGGCGAACGGGTTTCCGGCTTTCGTGCAGAGCAAGGCCGATCTTCCCTTCTTCATCGATCCCGCCAAGGTCGATCCCGACAAACTTGCCGACGGCAACTACCGCGCAATTGTGCGCGAGGCGCTGAAGCCTTTCCTCGCCGCTGATGCGACCGACAAGGAGAAGACCGAAGCGGCGAAGGTTATCACCGCCGACGCGCCCTATATCCTGCGCGACTACGTCGTCGAGCATCCAGACGCGATTGGCAAGACGATCACACTGCCCGTCTCCCTCTCCGATGGCTTCGATCAACTCAACAAGGGCGTGATCCCGCTGGAGATCGACGCGCTGAACTCGGTCCAAATCCGTTGGTTCGACACTTTGCGCAATCAAGGTCTGGTCGACGCCGAGAACGGTCGCGAGGTTCTCAAGCTTGAGGTCTATGTCGACCCCGCGAAGGTTGAAGCGGGTCCACCGCCCAGCGGCGATTTCGCGGCGCTGGCGACAAGCAGCCTACAGGCTTATTTGCCCAACGTGCACGACAGCTCGCTGGGCACAATTCTCGCCGCCGATGCGCCCGCGGCCATCGCCGCGCGTCTGGCCGACGACCCGGCCCTGATCGGCAAGACGGTGAAGATCGCGGTGCCGCTGGCGGAGTCCTACGCCGAGCTCGCCCGGGGCAAGACGCCGAAGGTTCTCAATCCCCGCTTCACCGCCGCCCAGGTCCGCATTTTCGAAGCCATGAAGGCGAAGGGGTTGGTGCATACGCCGTTCAATTTCGAACTTTTCCTCAACGCCGACAGCCGCTTCCCCGAGCGCGCCGGACTGGCCGGCGCCATTACCGGCACATTCCTCATGTTGCTGGTGTGCTTTAGCTTGAGTTTTCCGATCGGCATTGCCGCGGCCGTGTATCTTGAGGAGTTCGCGCCCAAGAACCGTCTGACCGATCTGATCGAGGTCAACATCAACAACCTTGCCGCCGTGCCGTCGGTCGTGTTCGGCCTGCTCGGGCTTGCGGTTTTCCTGGGCTTCTTCGGCTTGCCGCGGTCGACGCCGCTCGTCGGCGGCATGGTGCTGTCGTTCGTGACCTTGCCGACCATCATCATCGCCACCCGCGCGGCGCTGAAAGCCGTGCCGCCCTCGATCCGCGAGGCGGCGCTCGGCGTCGGCGCCTCCAGGCATCAGATGGTCATGCACCACGTGCTCCCGCTGGCCATGCCCGGAATTCTTACCGGCACCATCATCGGCATGGCACATGCGCTCGGCGAAACCGCGCCGCTTCTCCTGATCGGGATGAACGCGTTCATCCCGAGCATCGAGAGCATGGGCGTTCTTGAGCCCGCGACAACGCTGCCGACGCAAATCTTCAACTGGGCCGACAGTCCCGAGCGCGGCTTCGTCTCGCGGACGTCGGCAGCAATTCTCGTACTATTAGCGTTTCTCGTCGTCATGAACCTGCTCGCGATCGTGCTGCGGCAGAGATTCGAGCGTAAATGGTAGAAGGGGATCCGGTCATGGAGGCAAAAGTCGAAGCGCGGCCAGTCGTCCGGGTGCAGGCGCCGGTGCCGACTCCGGCGACAGAGAGCCCGGCGCCCGCGGTCGCGAATGCGGTCAAGATGCACGCGCGCGCCGTGAATCTTTGGTATGGCGAGAAGCAGGCGCTGTTCGACGTCAATCTCGACATTCTCGATCGCTCGGTCACGGCGCTGATCGGACCTTCCGGTTGCGGCAAGTCGACATTCTTGCGCACGCTCGATCGCATGAACGACGTCATCGAAGGCTGCAAGATGACCGGCACGATCATGCTCGATGGCGAGGACATCTACTCCGGTCACGTCGATCCCGTGCAATTGCGGGCCCGTGTCGGCATGGTGTTCCAGAAACCCAATCCCTTTCCCAAATCGATCTTCGAGAACGTGGCCTACGGACCGCGTATTCACGGGCTTGCCTCTTCCAAGGCTGAACTCGAGGAGATCGTGGTCAAGAGCCTGACCCGGGCCGGCTTGTTCGAGGAAGTCAAGGACCGGCTGAGCGAGCCCGGCACGGGTCTCTCGGGCGGTCAGCAACAGCGGCTATGCATCGCCCGCGCCATCTCGGTCAACCCCGAGGTGTTGCTCATGGATGAGCCCTGCTCGGCGCTCGACCCCATCGCCACGGCCCGCATCGAGGCTCTGATGGAAGAGTTGAAGGAATCGCTCTGCATCGTCATCGTCACGCACTCCATGCAGCAGGCGGCCCGCGTCTCGCAACGCACCGCCTTCTTCCATCTCGGCAAGCTGGTCGAGGTGGACGAAACCGTCAAGATTTTCACCAATCCGACCGATACCCGCACGCAGGATTACGTCACCGGCCGCTTCGGCTGATCGACCCCTTGGAGTTTGTCAGGATGGAAAAGCAACACGAGCATATCGTCAGGTCCTACGAGGAGGAACTTGCCCTCCTCAATAACAAGATCGCCAAGATGGGCGGTCTCGCCGAGCAGGTGCTCGGCCAGGCGATCGACGCGCTGGAACGTCGCGACCCCGAGCTTGCCGCCGCCACCATCAACGAAGACGAGGTGATCGACGCGCTCGAGAAGGAGATCGAAGAGCAGGCGGTGGTGATGATCGCGCGGCGGCAGCCCATGGCCTACGATCTCCGCCAGATCATGGCGGCCTTGCGCATCGCCAACGATCTGGAGCGCATCGGCGACCTCGGCAAGAATATCGCCAAACGCGCCGTGGCCGTCGTCAGCGAGCAGCAACCGAAGCCGCTGATGCTCGGCCTGAAACATATGGGCGAGCTGGCACTGGCGCAGCTAAAAGAGGTGCTCGACGCCTTCATCGAGCGCGACGCCGACCGGGCGCTCAAGGTCTGGTACAAGGACGAAGAGATCGACGCCATGTACAACTCGCTGTTCCGCGAGTTGCTCACCTACATGATGGAAGACCCGCGCAATATCGGGCTCTGCACCCACCTTCTCTTCGGCGCCAAGAACATCGAGCGCATCGGCGATCACGCCACCAATATCGCCGAGACAGTGTATTATCTGGTGCATGGCACCATGATCAGCGATCAGCGGCCGAAGGGCGACACCACGAGCTCGACGCCCGTGCCGTTGAAGCGTTCGGCGGGCTAGGCCGACGATGAGCGCGCCAAATCCCGGAGCCAAGGTCTTGGTCGTCGAGGACGAGGAGCCGCTCGCGCTCCTGCTGCGCTACAACCTCGAGGCCGAGGGCTACGCCGTCGATGTCGTGCATCGCGGCGACGAGGCGGAAATGGCCATCGCCGAGAGCATGCCGGATCTGATCGTGCTCGACTGGATGCTGCCGGGCATCTCGGGCATCGAGCTGTGCCGGCGCCTGCGCGCGAGCAAGGAGAGCCGCGGCATCCCCATCATCCTGCTCACGGCGCGGGGCGAGGAGGGCGACCGCATCAGGGGCCTGGCCACCGGCGCCGACGACTACGTGGTCAAGCCGTTCTCTCTGCCCGAACTGATGGCGCGCGTGCGCGCCATCCTCCGGCGCACGAGCCCGGAGCGCATCGCCTCGGTGCTGACCGTCGGCGGTATCGTGCTCGACCGCGATTCGCACCGGGTGACGCGCAACGGGCGGCAGGTCCATCTCGGGCCGACCGAATTCCGCCTGCTCGAATTCCTGATGCAGAGCCCCGGCCGCGTGTTCAGCCGCACGCAATTGCTCGACGGCGTGTGGGGGCGCAACGTCTATGTCGATGAACGCACCGTCGATGTGCATATCGGGCGCTTGCGCAAGGCGATGATGCGGGGGACGGAGAGCGATCCGGTCCGCACCGTGCGCGGCGCGGGCTACGCCTTCTCCGACACGCTGGAAGAGAAAGAGACGGTCTAGGCCGCGCTCAAAATAGAAGAGGCGCCGAGAGGGCGCCCCTTGCAATTGTCTGCCGCATCTTGTCAGCGCCGGCTCATCCGGTGGCGAAGCGCTTTTCGCGCCGCCGCGCCTGCACCGGCTGATAGGCCATGCGGGCGTGATGCTCGCAATAGGGCAGCGTTCCGCAGGACTTGCGCCCGCAGAAATGGAACTCGGGCTCGCCCGGGTCGCCGATCGGCCAGCGGCACATCGCTTCCTTCAGCGTCATGATGCTCGCCCGCTCATGGAGCGGAATGACCAGCTCCTGGAGCGGCGCCGGCGCTAGATCCGGCTCGGCCTCGTAATGAGGCTTGAGCGCGGTGGCGCCGCGCGTGCCGAATATGAGCGACGCACCGCGGTTCGCGCGCGGCACATGCGTGCGGCGCGGCCTCGGGCTCGACGAGCGCGAGCTCGTGGCGCGGCCCGACAGGCCGAGACGATGCACCTTGCCGATCACGGCATTGCGCGTGACCCCGCCAAGCCTTGCGGCTATCTGGCTCGCGCTCAAGCCCTCGGCCCATAGTTTCTTCAGCAGTTCAACCCTCTCGTCAGTCCAAGCCATGGTGGCCTCCTCGAATTGGACTCAGAATCCCCCCGTCTGCCTAGAGACGGCATTTTGAAACTCGGAATTACTGGTGAGATTGACCGCCCGGGCGCTAACGCAAGCACCCACGACATATTGTAGCCGAGCGGTAATACCCTACTAGATCCGCCAGAATCCGGCAAGCGTCCGCCACGCTTGTTTGGTCCGTTTTCCACCGGCACGCATGCGAAGTCTGCCACTTCTTCATCGCGAACACAAATCGCGGCGTGGATGGAAGCGTGGACGAACGTGGGATAAGGCCTGCGCGACCTCTGATTGACAGGGCAGAGCACGGGACCTAATGCTCTGAGATTCCTTGCTGCCGCCGAACGGCGGCAATTTTGTTTGTGGACAGCCACTGCGATGCCGCCCCTTGCACCGACTTACGCCCGCAGCGCGCTTGCCTTCGCGCGCGGGGAAGGCGCCTATCTCTTCACCGCCTCGGGCGAGCGCTATCTCGACTTCGCCAGCGGGGTCGCCGTGACCGCGCTCGGGCATGCGCACCCGCATCTCGTGCGCGCGCTGTCTGAGCAGGCGAAAAAACTGTGGCATGTGTCCAATCTGCACCGCATCCCCGAGCAGGAGCGGCTGGCCGAGCGGCTTTGCGCCGCGACCTTCGCCGACACGGTCTTTTTCGCCAATTCGGGCGCCGAGGCGGTCGAATGCGCCATCAAGGCCGCCCGCCGCTATCACTTCAAGGCGGGCGCGCCCGAGCGCTACCGCCTCATCACCTTCGAAGGCGCCTTCCACGGCAGGACGCTCGCCACGATCGCGGCCGGCGGACAGGCGAAGCATCTTGAGGGCTTCGGCCCGCCGGTCGATGGTTTCGACCAGGTCGCCGGCTTCGATATCGCCGCCGTGGCGAAAGCGGTCGGGCCAAGCACCGCGGGCATTCTGATCGAGCCGATCATGGGCGAGGGCGGCATGCGCGAGGTGCCGACGCGCTTCCTCCAGGATTTGCGCGCGCTGGCCGACGAAAAGGGGATAGTGCTCGTGCTCGACGAGGTGCAGACCGGCATGGGCCGCAGCGGGCGCCTGTTCGCGCATCAATGGGCCGGCATCACCCCCGACCTCATGGCGACAGCCAAGGGGCTTGGCGGCGGCTTCCCGGTCGGGGCCTGCCTCATGACCGAGGCGGTCGGCGCGGGCCTGACGGCCGGCAGCCACGGCTCGACCTTCGGCGGCAACCCGCTTGCCATGGCGGTCGGCAACGCCGTGCTCGATGTCGTGCTCGCCGACGGCTTCCTCGACAACGTCGCCACGATGGGCCTCAGGCTGAAGCAACGCCTCGCCGCGCTCGCCGACGAGCACGATGAGATCATCGAGGATGTGCGCGGACAAGGTTTGATGCTGGGGCTGAAATGCAAGGTCCCCAACCAGATGCTGCTCGAAGCGCTCCGCGCCGAGAAGCTCTTGACGGTGCAGGCCGGCGACAATGTCGTGCGGTTCCTGCCGCCCCTGATCGTGACCGAGGCCGAGATCGACCAGGCTTGCGCCAAGCTCGATGCCGCCTGCGCGACGCTCAAGAGCGGCGCGCTCGCCCAGGCCTGACCCCGCAGGTTAACGCCATGCCGCCACGTCATTTTCTCGATATCGATGCATTGGATGCCAAGACGCTTCGCGCCATCATCGACTGGGCCGCCGCGATGAAGCGCAAAGGCCGGGTGCCGAAGGCGCTCAAGGTCAAGCCCGGCGCCGTGCTCGCCATGATCTTCGAGAAGCCTTCCACGCGCACGCGCGTCTCCTTCGAGGTCGCCATGCACCAGCTCGGCGGCAGCTCGGTGGTGCTCGACCCGCAGGACATGCAGCTCGGAAGGGGCGAGACGCTTGGGGACACCGCCCGCGCGCTGTCGCGCTATGTCGATGCCATCATGCTCCGCACCGGGCCGCAGGAGACGCTTGTCGAACTTGCCGAGCATGCGAGCGTGCCGGTCATCAACGGGCTCACGGCAAGGTCGCATCCCTGCCAGGTGATGGCCGATGTCATGACCTTCGAGGAGCTGAAGGGGCCGATCAAAGGCCGCACAATCGCCTGGATCGGCGATGCCAATAACGTCGCGACCTCCTGGGTGCACGCCGCGGCGCGGTTCGGCTGCCAGCTGAGGATCGCGGCGCCCAAGGGGTTCGGGCCCGCGCCGGAGCTGCTGGCTTGGGCGAAGGGCGAGGGCGCCGCGATCGAGGTCGGCGAGGATCCGCTTCAGGCGGCGCGGGGCGCCGATTGCGTCATGACCGATGTCTGGGTCTCGATGAGCGATAACGACGCCAAAAGGCGGGAGGCGGCGCTGCGGCCGTTTCAGGTTGACGACACGATCATGGGCGCGGCGGCTAGGGGCGCGATCTTCATGCACTGCCTGCCGGCCCATCGTGGCGACGAGGTAACGGCCGAGGTGATCGACGGCCCACAATCGGCGGTGTGGGACGAGGCGGAGAACCGGCTGCATGTGCAGAAGGCGATCCTCGCCTGGTGCCTCGCGGGCGACGGCGTCAAGAAGAAGCGCGGCAAGACCGGCCACGCCGCGCCCAAGCCGAAGCGGCGCGGAGCCAAACGATGACCGGGCAGGCGCCTGAGCCGCAAGTCGCGCTTCATATCCCCAAGGACGACCTCATCCTGCCCTTCCAGGCGGAGCACGCCGAGGTCGCGGGGCGTCTCGTCAAGCTCGGCCCTGTGGTCGATACCATCCTGTCGCGCCACGATTACCCCGAGCCGGTGTCGAAGCTCCTGGGCGAGGCCGTGGCGTTGACCGCGCTGCTCGGCGCCGCGCTCAAATTCGAGGGCAAGTTCATCCTCCAGGCCTCGAGTGACGGTCCGGTCGATCTCCTCGTCGCCGATTACCAGGTGCCGGGGGCGTTGCGCGGCTATGCCCGCTTCCAGCCCGAACGATTGGCCGCGATCCCGCCCGATGCGCCGCTCCTCGGCGAAGGCCATCTCGCCATGACTATCGACCGCGGACCCGACACCGAGCGCTATCAGGGCGTCGTGTCGCTCGAAGGCGGGAGCCTCGCCGATGCCGCTCACACCTATTTCCGGCAGTCGGAGCAGCTCCCAACCTTCATCAAGCTGGCCGTGGCGCGGCATTACCAGGCCGGTCAAGGGACGCGGCCCTGGACCTGGCGCGCGGGCGGGCTTCTCCTGCAGAAGCTCACGGGCGAAGGCGGGCGGAAAGCCGCGCGCGAATCCGCTCTTGCCGCCGAGGATTGGACGAGGGCCAAGGCGCTCGCCGAGACGGTCGAGGACCACGAGCTGCTCGACCCCACGCTGCCGCCGGACCGGCTGCTCTACCGGCTGTTCCACGAGGAGAAGGTGCGCGCCTATCGCGCCGTGCCGCTCACAAGCTATTGCAGCTGCTCGGAGGCGCGGGTCGAAGAACTGCTGAGGCGCTTCTCGGGCGAAGACCTGGCCGAGATGGTGGTCGACGGCGAGGTCGCCGTCACGTGCGAGTTCTGCAACCGGAAATATCGCTTCGATCCCGCGCGCTTCGCCGACGCTTGAGACTTCAGGTGCCGAGGCGGTCGGCAAGACCCTCGAGAAAGGTAAGGCAGGCCTCGAGCTGCGCCACCGCGACATATTCGTCGGCGGCATGGGCTTGGGCGATATTGCCCGGCCCGCAGATCACGGCCGGAACGTCAGCTTCCTCGAACAGGCCGGCTTCGGTGGTATAGGACACGGCCCGCGTGCCGTCGGCGCCGGTCAGCGCGAGCGCAAGCTCGACCGCCTCCGATCCCGGCCGCGCCACGAAAGCGGGGACCGAGCCCTCGTTCTCGGTGTCGATGGCGGCGTCCTTCGTTACAGCCCGCATCCGCGGCAGGAGCGCGGTCTCGGCAAAGGCGGCGAGATCGCGCCGAACTTCGTCCGGCGGGGTCTCGGGCAGGCTGCGGACCTGCCATTGAAACTCGCAGTTCTTGGGCACGATGTTGTGCGCCGTGCCGCCTTCGATGGTGCCGACGAAGACGGTCGAGTAGGGCGGCTCGAAGCGGTCGTCGCGATCGCGCGAAGCGACGCGCTCGCCGATGCGTCCCAATTCCCCGATCAGTGCCGCGGCGGCGGCAATGGCGTTGACGCCGAGCTCGGGCATGCTCGAATGCGCCTCGCGGCCGGTGACGCGCGTGCGGTAGGCGTCGATGCGCTTATGGGCGTCGATCACCGCCATGCTGGTCGGTTCTCCGACGATGACGGCGCGCGGGCGCGGCAGGTCCTTGCCGAGTTTTGCGATCAGGGGCCTGACGCCGGTGCAGCCGACCTCCTCGTCGTAGGAGAGGACGATGTGGATGGGCTCCTTCAGCGCCCGCGCCTTGAACACCGGCACCGAGGCGAGCACGCAGGCGATGAAGCCCTTCATGTCGCAACTGCCGCGGCCGTAAAGCTTGCCGTCGCGCAAAGCGAGGGTGAAGGGATCGGTGGTCCAGCGCTGGCCCGCGACCGGCACGCAGTCGGTGTGTCCCGAAAGACCGATGCCGCCCGGGCCCTTCGGTCCGATGGTGGCGAACAGGTCGGCCTTGGCGCCGTCGGGCGAAGGCACCCGCGTCGCGGCGATGCCGTGGCTTTTGAGGTAGTCCTCGACGAAGGCGATGAGGGCGAGATTGGACTTCGCGCTCGTGGTGTCGAAGCCGACGAGCGTTCGCAGGAGGTCAGTCGCTGTGGAACTTAGAGAAGACAAGAGGGGGATTCCTCGGAGCTAGAAGTCCTCATCCTGAGGAGGCGCGGGCGGCTTGCCGCGCGCGCCGTCTCGAAGGAGGAGGTTTAAGATGTTACCAATGGAGCGTGCCTCGTGTTCTGTGCGTGCTTCGAGACGGGCCCTTCGGGCCCTCCTCAGCATGAGGGGTTTCGTTGTTATCCGGGGTAGCGCAAGGCGGAACGCGCGCGCGCCTTCGCCGCCTCGACTTCGCGGTCGCGCGGCGGCGCAGAGGTCACGAGCGAATCGATCAGCTCGCGCGCGGCGCGCGAAACCTTGTCCACGGCGCGATCGAAGGCGATTTGGTTCGCCGCCGACGGCTTGGCGAAGCCGCTCAGCTTCCGCACGAATTGCAGCGACGAGAGATAGATTTCCTCATCCGTCGCGGGCGGCTCGAAGTTGTAAAGCGTCTTGATGTTGCGGCACATGACAAATCTCACGCGAGGGTTCTTACCTTGCCGGGAAGCGTGGCACAGGGATTCGCGCGAGACAAGCCGGGCAGTGCGGTGCGGTGTCATTCCCGCGAAAGCGGGAATCCAGTAACCGCCCCGGGGGATCGCAGCGGTAACTGGATTGCCCGGTCAAGCCGGGCAATGACAAGTAACCCGGAATTACGCGAAACGTCGGCTCACGACAAAGCCTGGTCGAGATCGGCGATGAGATCGCGCACATCCTCGAGGCCGATCGACAGCCGCAAGCTGTTGTCGAAAATGCCAAGCTCCGCCCGGGCCTCGGGGTCAAGCCGCTGATGGGTCGTGGTCGCGGGGTGCGTGACCAGGCTCTTGGCGTCGCCGAGATTGTTGCTGATCTTGAAGATCTGGAGCGCGTTCATAAAGCCGAAGGCTTCCCTTTTGCCGCCCTTGATCTCGAAGGCGACGATCGGGCCGCCTCCGGTCATCTGCCGCTTGGCGAGCGAGGCTTGCGGATGATCGGCGCGGCCCGGATAGAACACGCGGGCGACCTCCTTCCGCCCGGCGAGAAAGTCGGCGATGGCGGCGGCGGAAAGCCCATGACGCTCGACGCGAAGGGGGAGCGTCTCCAATCCCTTCAGCAGCACCCAGGCATTGAACGGACTGAGAGACGGGCCGGTGTGCTTGAGATAGTTGTGGAGCTTCTCCTCGATGAACTCTTTGGCTCCGAGCACCACCCCGCCGAGACAGCGTCCCTGGCCGTCGATGTGCTTGGTCGCCGAATAGACGACGATGTCGGCGCCGAGCGCCATCGGACGCTGCAAGAGCGGCGTGGCGAAGACATTGTCGACCACGACGAGGGCGCCGGCGCGCTTGGCGATCTTGGCGACGCCCTCGATATCGACGAGCTCAAGCACGGGATTGGTCGGGGTCTCGAAGAAGAAGGCGCGCGTGTTGGGCTTGACCGCCTCTTCCCATGCGGCGAGATCGCGCCCGTCGATCAGCGTGGTCGCGATGCCGAGCCGCGGCAGGAGGTCCTCGACGATATAGCGGCAGCTGCCGAACAGCGCCCGCGCCGAGACGACGTGATCGCCGGCCTTCAGGTAACAGAGAAGCGACGCGGCGACGGCGGCCATGCCGCTCGCGGTGCCGCGCGCGGCGGGCGCGCCTTCGAGCGCGCACATGCGCGCCTCGAACATGGCGACGGTCGGGTTGGCGTAGCGGCTATAGACGAAGCCCTCCTCCTCGCCCTTGAAGCGGGCCTCGGCCTGCTCTGCGCTGTCATAGACATAGCCGGAGTTGAGGAAGATGGCCTCGGAGGTCTCGCCGAACTGGCTCCTCACCGTGCCGCCATGGACGAGGGCGGTCGCCTCGTGCCAGGGAACGGTCTTGTCCTTGCGGTCCTTGCTCGCGCCCATGAGCGAAACTCCTTACAACGCGGCTGAAGCGGCCGCGGCAATAAAAAACCCGGACTCTGGCTGCCGCCAAAAGACCGGGATCGGCAAGAAGCTCGCCTCGCACGGCCTTTTAGCGACTTGTTTAACGTGGCTGCAAGCCGGCCGGCCAAATCACCACGTGGCGGGGATTAATGTCCCCGCCGGGGGCCGCCGTCAAGCCCGGAACGCCCAAGGGCCGAAACTTGCGCCGAGACGTTTACGCCGGGACGTTAACGCCGAGGCGTTTGGCGATGCGCTTCGCCGTCTCCTCGCGCCGCGCGGTGATGGCCGCGGCGGCGCGCCGGGCCGCGCCGACGATGAAAGGGGGCGCGGTCTCGGGCGTGCCGCTCTTGAAGGGCGGCTCGGGCGCGTAGTGCATGGCAAGCTGGATCGTCTCGGCCGCCTCGTCGCCGCGCAACAGGGCGGCGACGCGCAAAGCCCCGTCGATACCGGCGGTGACGCCCGCTGCGGACACGAGATTGCCGTCGGTCACGACCCGCTCGTTCACGGGGTTCGCGCCGAAATAGGGCAGGAGGTGGAACGCGGACCAATGCGTCGTCGCGCGCCTTCCTTTGAGCAGCCCCGCCGCGCCGCAGAGAAGCGCGCCGGTGCAGACCGAGAAGACGCAAGTCGCGTCCGCAGCCTGGCGCCTGATCCAGGCAAGCGTCTCCTCGTCGTCCATGAGAGCCTCTTGCCCGAAGCCGCCCGGGATGTGCAGCACGTCGAGCTTTGGCGCCGCTGAAAGCGTGGCATCGGGCGTCAGCACAAGACCGCCCATGTCCCGCACCGGCGCGTCCGTCTTTCCGTAGATGCGGCAGGTCGAATTGGGCAGCCGCGAGAACACCTCGAACGGGCCGGTGAGGTCGATCTGGTCGAGCTTGTCGAACAGGAGCGAGCCGATGGCGAGATGCCGGTCTTGTGGGATCATGCGCGTGCCGATGGCTTCAGTCCGACAGGGCAACAATAAAGGCCAAGATTGCGAGCGCGCCAAGCGCGGTACGGACGAGATGCAGCCGGTTCCATTTGACGATGAGGGCGCGCGTCTCAGGCCCCGCTTCGTTGAGGTTGGTCGCCATGAGGCGCTTGTTCGTGGGCATGATGGCAATGAGGGTAAAGGGCCAGTTCGCCAGCATCAGAAGCGCGCCGGCGAGGAAGGCGCCCTTGCCCGCCTGCCACCAGGCGATCGCGCCGAGGACGAAGCCGACAATCGCCAGGGTCGCCTGCATGACGAAGCCGCGCTGGTAAGCGGGCTTCCATTCCGCCAGCAGCGCCCTGTCGTCCAGGCGGAGCCTCGCCGGCTGCTCGGCGAAATTGATATAGAATGCCGCTCCGGTGAACGAAGCGGCGACGGCGAGAGCGAGAAGGCCGAACGACATTGTGCCAGTCCTTAGGCTTAAGCCCCCCTTGTGAATCTGGGGGAGAAGCACGAGCTTAGGATGACGGGATAGAAGAAAAATGCAAAGACCGCCTATGCCACCAGCAAGCCAGCGTGACCGGCTGTTCGAGGCCCTGCCCGAGGACCGTCCGGCGGCCGCGCCGGGGGACGCGCCGCGCAGCGTGTTCGCCCGGACCGGCATCCTGCCGAGCCAGGCCATCCGCGCCATGATCGCCGGCGGCGAGATCGCGGGCGCGCCCGAGATCGAGGCCAACCAGATTCAGCCGGCAAGCCTCGATCTCAGATTGGGCAAGGTCGCCTACAGGATCAGGGCGAGCTTCCTTCCTGGGCCTGAGGCCACCGTCCGCGACAAGCTCGGCGAGCTGAAATTCCACGAGATCGATTTGACCAATGGCGCCGTGCTCGAAGCGGGCTGCGTCTATCTCGTGCCGCTGATCGAGCAGCTCAAGCTCCGCTCGACCATCGCCGGCTTCGCCAATCCGAAGAGTTCGACCGGGCGGCTCGACGTCTTCACCCGGTTGATCGCCGACCGCCAGGACGGCTTCGATGCCGTCGAGGAGGGCTATTCGGGCCCGCTCTTCGCCGAGATCTGCCCGCGCACCTTCGCCATCAAGGTGCGCTACGGCTCGCGCCTCAATCAAATCCGCTTCCGCCGCCGCGTCGGGCAACAGCTCGATGCCGGCGAGCAGCCGGGCCGGGTCGGCGACCGGGCCTTGCGCGAGATTCACTCCGATGTGGGTTTGGTCGAAGGCGAGGCCGCGATCCGCGAGGGGCTCAATTTGCGCATCAGCCTCGCGCCGATTCCGCCGCAAGGCTTCGTCGGTTATCGCGCCCGCCGCTATGCCGGCGTGGTCGATGTCGATGCCATCGGCGCGCACGACGCCAACCAGTTCTGGGAGGCGGTGCATCTGGGCCGCGACCGCCGCCTCGTGCTCGACCCGCACGAGTTCTATATCCTCGCCTCGAAGGAGAGCGTGTCGGTGCCTCCGGCCTATGTCGCCGAGATGGCGCCGTTCGATCCCCTGATCGGCGAGTATCGGGTGCATTATGCCGGCTTCTTCGATCCGGGCTTCGGCTATGCGCCGGGCAAGCCGCCGGCCGCCAAGGCCGTGCTCGAGGTGCGCAGCCTCGATATCCCCTTCATCCTCGAGGATGGGCAGATCGTCGGGCGCCTCGTCTACGACAAGCTCACCGAGATCCCCGACCAGATCTACGGCCAGGGCATCGGCTCGCATTACCAGGCGCAAGGCCTGAAACTGTCGAAGCACTTCAAGCAGGATTAGCGCTCTTACCTCTCCCATCGCTGAGCGGTAACGCAATGGACCCCCGGGTCAAGCCCGGGGGCGGCGCGTCGGTTGCGGCCACATGTTTTCAAAGGTCGTCATGCCCGGAATTGATCCGTGCTTCCATTCCCTGACCTACCAGTTAAATAGTTGATAGAGGTCGTACCACTCCGGATTGTCTTTCTCGATCAGCTCGATCTTCCATTGGCGGGGCCAGGACTTGATTGCCTTCTCGCGCTTTATTGCGCTTTCGGGGGTTGCGTGTTGGTCGACGAAAACAAGCCGCTTCACGCTGTGAATTTTGGTGAAACCTTTGACGACGCCCTCTCTGTGCTCCCAGGCACGACGAGGCAAATTACTCGTCACACCGGTGTAAAGGGTCCCGTTTCTTCGGCTTGCAAGGATGTAAACGTAGAAGTCTCGCATGGCTGAGGGGTAACGGAATGGACCCCCGGGTCAAGCCCGGGGGTGACGGTTGGTTTGTTGCGGCTTCGTGTTGCGGGTCGCGCGACGTCCTCAAGCCGAGCAGGAGCCGCCGCCGAGCACGCAGAACTTGGCGCAGTGGACGTGGCAAAGCTTGACCGCGCCGCGCTCGAACATGCCGCCATCGGCGCGGGCGGCCTCAGCCAGCGTCTCCCCCATCTCGAAGGCGGGATCGTAAGGGAGCAGCGTGCAGGGCAGCACGACGGGCGCGCCGGCGCCTTTCCGCTTCACCACCATACGGCTCGACGCGCACATGATCTCGGCAGGGTCCTTGCCGAGGATGCCCCAGCAATCTTCGGTGATCTCGGGAACGTCGGCGCGCTCGTCCATCTCGGGGAAGAGCACGAGCGCGGCGGGATCGCAGGCATCGACCGGCCAGTTTCGCTCGGCGATCAAAGCGGCGTAACCGCGGCGTGCGTCGCCCTCGGTCTCGCCCCAGCAGGTGCGCCCGGCGAGCGCGAGCTTGAAGCCTTCGCGCGCCAGCCAGTCGATACCCTCGATCGTCTTGGCGAAGGCGCCTTCGCCCCGTTCGGTGTCGTGCAGCTCTCGCGAATAGTGATCGAGACTCACGCGGAACGTGAGCTTCCCGCCGTGAGCGTCGCGCAAAGCGAGGAGCCCGGCCATGACGCGCGGGCGCAACAGCGGCTGCATGGCATTGGTCAGGACGAGAACGGAAAAGCCGCGGGCAAGCGCATCGCCGAGCATTTCGACGATGTCCGGGTTCATCAGCGGCTCGCCGCCGGTGAAGCCGATCTCGGCGACGGGCCAGCGATCGCTGACGATCTCGTCGAGATAGGCGGCCGTCTCCTCGCGGGTGATATAGGCGAGGCGGTCGTTCAAGGGGCTCGATTCGATGTAGCAATTGCGGCAGGTGATGTTGCAGAGGCTCCCGGTATTGATCCACAGCGTGCGGAGCTCGTGAAGCGCGACGCGCGCGCGCCTCTCGCCCTTCGCCGTCACGTCGGGGTCGCTGAATTTCGCCGGGTTCGCGTAGAGCGCAGCGTCTGCCATGTCCTGCCTTTCGCCCCGGCATTAACAGGGGGTTCGCGGGTCTCGGCAAGGGGCGGCGGGATCACCACTCTGTGAGGGGCCGCTTTTCGCCGCCTGTAGGGATGCCGCGTTTCAAGAATTGCGATAAGCTTGAGACAGGAGGTGAGCCATGAAAGCGATACTCGTAACGCTCGTCCTCGTCCTCGCGTTCGGCGCGGTCCCGGCTTCCGCCGCTCCCCGGTGGGTCGAGGATCTATGCTGGTATCATGCCAATCGTGTCCTGCCGGCTCTTTCGGCCAGAGAACGGGAAGCCTATGTCGCCAATTGTTTGGCCGACTACACGGCCGGATCGCCGCCGCCGCCAAAGGGCAGCAAGAACACGAACCGCGACAGATATTGATTGGTCGCCGCGCGGCCCATCCTTCGAGACGGCGCGTGCCGCAAGCCGGCCGCGCCTTCTCGGAAGGAGGACTTCGCGACGGCACACGCCCGCCGCGTTCCGCTTCTCGCTACCGTTCCGTCATGCTAGGACTCAAGGAACGCGGGTGTAGCTCAGTGGTAGAGCAGTAGCTTCCCAAGCTACGGGTCGTGGGTTCGATCCCCATCGCCCGCTCCAATTTCATTCACGAGGTTGAGCTTGGTTCCGCGCGGCAGACGGCGCTGCCCGTCTGCGTGGGTGAGCCCGAGACTAGAAACTCGAAAGGATCTGACGAGCGAGGTCTATCAACATCAGTCCAAGCCAAGAACCAAAAACCAGACCCGCCAACTTATACGCCTGCGCCTCGCTCATCTCAGACCCTCGATACTCTCGGCGGGCAATGCGTCAACTCGGTGCAGCAACGTGCGTGACGAGTCGTAAAGCGGAGCCGGCCGCTACTTGAGACAGGATGCCGTTTCTAGCAAAAGACGGCGGCGAGTTCGAGCGCCATCCGCGATCGATTCGAACCGGCTCGCCGGCTTGAACCAAAATGGGACGCAGGCCCCGGTCCGGCTCAGAACGTAGCGCCTAAAGTGCCGACTTGATGGCCTTGAGCAGGCGGAAGCGCATCGCGCTATCATTGCTCTTGAGCGCGATGACGAAGCGCACGCGCCCATGCGCCGAGGTGTCGGCATAGCCCGCCAAAGTGCGGACGCCGGAAAAGGTGCCGGTCTTGAAGTAGGCGCCGTCGCCGCGGCGGAGCAGGGTGGCGTGGGGCTCGAACAGCTTGAGCACTTGGGCAAGCCCGCGCGCCGTGAAGCGGTTGTTGCGGCTGATGCCCGAACCCTCCTCGATATGGATGGCTTCGCCGAGGCCGTTGGCGGCAAGCATGCCGTTGGCGACTTTCAGCGATTTCTCGAGGCTGACGGATTCGCCAAGGGTGCCCCCGATCTCGAGGAAGACCTGGTTCGCGACATAGTTGTTCGAGCCGAGCAAGAGCCCGGTGAGAATTTCCGAAAGCTTGCGCGACTGGAGGTGAACATAGACCGGCTCCAAGCCGGCGGGCACGGGCCCGGTCGTGATCGCGCCCTTGACGCTGCCGCCGGCCCGCTCGATGAACGCGGCAATCAGCTCGCCGGCATATTGCAGGCCGACCGCGGGGTCCTGCGCCAGGCTGATGCGTCCGCGGCCGTTGGGGCCGCGCTTCTTGAACTGGCTGATCGCGAGCGGTGTGATCGGGGTCTGCTCCTCGGCCGAGCGGACCGTGTTGCCCTTGCGTACGGCGGCGATGGTGTTGAAGTTCACCGCGAGCGCCGAGTTCAGCGCATCGTAGGCCTCTTGGGTGTTCTCGATGCCGGGTATGCGGATGTCGGCGGGGTAGTAGCTCGCGTCGAGCACGATGCCGGTGACAGGCTCCTTGCCGATCGCGGCGACGAGCTGGGTCGCAAGCTGGGCGAGCTCCTCGGAGATGAGGAAGGGATCGCCGCCGCCGCGCACGTAGAGCTTACGGTCGGCATCGAGGTAGAAACGGGTCTGGAAGCGGTAGTCCCCGCCGAGGATGTCCATCGCGAGCCAGGCCGTCACGATCTTGGTGACCGAGGCGGGAACGAAGGACTGGTCGGCATTCTGCGCCACCAGCTCGTTGCCCTGCTCGTCCACCACGAGGACGACCGCCGACGGCGCAAGCGCGGCGACCTTCTCCTTGACGCCGGCCAAGGCCGGCGCGGGGAGGAGGAGCAAAGCGAGAGCGAGGACGCGAGACCACATGGCGTTACCGGCGGGGGAGTGTAAGCGACTTGCGGGCCTTTGCCAGTCACACTGAAGTATTGGTCCGGCAGTTGGTGAAGGTACCACGCCGTCGCAGGATTTCCGCCGGCAATTCAATGCCAAGCCGGGGTTGGGAGGGGCCTGGCTCGCCGATCTCTTGAGCAATTGATTATGACAGAGACGTGGCGTAGCCAGATGTGGCGTGCGCATGAACGGAACGCAGTCGTTCGCTGCTTCGGCCAGACGGGGCTGGCCGGGCAGCATCCGAGCCGAGGGGTGAGCCGTGCCAAAAAAGGGCAAGAAAACCAAGACCGGGATCTATCATCCCCCGAAACCGGGAATGCCTTACCTGGTGGTGACGGTCTCGCCCGAGGGTGTGACGGCGACCGCGGTCGAGACCAAGGACGAGGCCCGCATCCTCGCCTCGAAGAAATCGACGACGGTGACGATGGAGGACGCGGCGAGCACGTCGTGATTCCGCCGCCTTCCGAGCCGGTCGGCACAGATCAATACCAGCTCAATACAATCGGTCAGGTCACCGTGGGAATGCCGCGGGCACAGCGCCATCCTGCCCGGCTGGCTTCCCCGCCGCTGCCGGGTAGAATAAGAGGTTCGGGCAAACGAGGGCGTGACCGGTGATTTCGTGGCGGAGATTTTTGGGCGGGGTAGCGGAACGGTCGCCGCGCGTCGATTTCCTCATCGCCGGGGTACAAAAAGCGGGAACGTTCAGTCTCTATCGCCTGCTCGAGCGCCACCCGGAGATCAACCTGTCGAAAAGCAAAGAGGTGCACTTCTTCGACAACGAGGCGATCGATTGGTCTTCGCCGCCCTACCGGCAATATCACCGGAACTTCCCCCGGCGGCGGCGGGGCCAGGTTCGCGGCGAGGCGACGCCCATCTACATCTATTGGCCCGACGCGCTCGAGCGCATCCGGGCCTACAATCCCGACATCAAGCTCCTCCTGTTGTTGCGCGATCCGATCGAGCGCACCTATTCGGCGTTCTGCCATCAGCGGCGCAAAGGACGCGAGACGCTGTCCTTCGCCGCGGCCATTCGCGAAGGCCGGGCGCGCATCGGCGATCCCAAGGGGCTCGGCAACCGGCAGTTCACCTATGTCGAACGCGGGTTCTACGCCGCGCAGTTGCGGCGCGCCCGCGCTCTCTTTCCCGCGTCCAACATTCTGCCGCTCGACAGCCGGAAGCTGAGCCGCGATCCGGGAGCGCTACTGTCGCAGGTCGCAAGCTTCCTCGGTCTCGGCGCGCCGCACGGCGCGGTCGAAGAAGTTCATGCCAACAAGCGCGCGGCACTCGAGGCGCCAGACCCCGTCGCGGCGGAGGACGTCGCGCTTCTCGCCGAGATTTTCGCCGACGACGTCGCCGCGCTCAAGGCGTCGCTCGACTTCTCGATCGAGCAGTGGCCGGTCTCGCGTCTGCTCAAGGGTGAGGTCACGGCCGAGGAGGTCGCGGCGCGCCTGGTCAAGCCGGGATTTGCCGGCGCAGACAAGACGAAGACCGACGCCGCGCGAACCGGCGATCAGCTCCGGCAAGCATGAAGCGGCGGGACGAAGCGTCCCCGCGCGACCCTAATGCGCGAGCTTGACGGCGCCGGTATAGAGCGCGCCGCCGATCACGCAAGGAAGGGCGATGTAGGCCTGGCCGAGCGCGGAAGCCGCGACGCAGCCGGTGGCGATCGCGATCGAGCCTGCGGTCGCGCCCTTGGTCATGCCCGCCTCGTTGCTGAGCTGGGCCCGCTGCGCGTTCTCGATGGCGCCGAACTGGTCTTTGCGGATCTTCTCCGACTCGAAATCCTCGGCGGCCTTGATCACGTCCTTGAGCGGCTCGGCGATCTCCTCCGGCTGCGTCGCCGACTCGGCGCGATAGAGCGTCAGCAATTGGCGATCGCGTTCGGCGTAGGACGCGAGCGTCCATTTCGCCGTGCCACCGGTCGTGATCTTCTCAAGCGCGCTCGGGTCGCTGCTCCAGCCCGAGAACACCTTGCGGAAGGAGAAGCCGCCATCGGCCTTGGTCTTCGACCAGCGCAGCGCCTCCATGATGCGAACCACGGGCTCGTGCTGGCCGGTGGCGACGTAATAGCCCCATAGAGCGTAGATCCCGGGCGAGCCGCCGGTCTCGAGCGGCAACGTCATCAGCGTCGGCCGCTTGCCATTGAGGAAATCGTCGATCAGGGGACGCCGCAACGGCATGAGCGCGGAATTCTTCTCGAGCAATTCGCGCCAATCGGGACGGCCCGAATAGGCGATCGCCCTGATGATGATCGCCTGCTCCTTGTCGGGCAGCGGGAACATCTTCGGGATCAGGCCCGGTCCGTCCTTGGGATTGGTGCCAAGCACGCCGGCGATGAAGCCGATGCAGAACCACCCCTTCTCCTCGTCGCCGAAGAGGCCATAGTCGTTCATGGCGTGGACCGCGCCCGGCACGCGCCAGGGCTGCTTGTGGTCGCGATAGTTCGAGATCCAATCCATGAGCCGGTCGGGCGAGGTGAAGCCGCCTTCACGTTCGGGCGCGGCTTCAGCCTGATCGGTCGCGGCGGGGAGGGCTGCGGGCACCACGGCTTGCGGCGCGACGGAAGCAGCCGGCACCGCCGGAACCGGCGGCCGCAAATACGTCTCGGTCTTCACTTCGGTCGGCGGGGACGCAGCCTGAACGGCCGCGGCCGGTTCCTCGGAAGGCGCAGGCGAGGCCTGCGAGGGCGCGGGCGACGCCAGCTCGGTTTGCGGCGGGGCAAGAAGAGAAGGCACTTGCAGGCGCGGCGCGGTCTGCTTTGCCACCGAGCTTGTCCGCGCCGGCTCTTCAGCGGCGCAAGGCAGGGTTAATGCGAGTGCAGTGACGGAGGCGAGCGCAAAAAGCGCGTGGTTACGCATGTCATCAGCTTCCTGCCCCCCGGCCCCAGAAGTGCTGACAGTGTTACTGTTAGTGCCCTCGGGCGTGCCTACCCGTAGACTGCCGATTTTCAGCGGTTTCGTGGCTTTTTAAGGGCCGTTCGGCAGGATTCCTGCCGAAAAAGAGCCGGCCGCCCTTCCGATTTCAGAAATCCGGAAGGGCGGCCGCTTTGCTTTTTCGACGCTAGGGAAACGGCGCAATGCCGCGTGAGCGCGTGCCTCCCTGCAAGATCCGGCATCTCCTGGGTCTCGCGAAACCATGTCCCAGTCGGGGTTTTTCGCGCGTCTCGTGGCCAACTCTTGCCGCTAGCATGCCCTCTTGGTTATCATTAGTCCAATCGATAGCATCAATGAGCGGTATCGATCATACTAATCTGAGCAGGCTCGACCTCAACCTGCTGGTCGCGTTCGACGCGCTGCTCACCGAGCGGAGCGTGACGCGCGCGGCGGCGCGTATCGGCCTCGGCCAGTCGGCCATGAGCCACAATCTCGGACGGCTCAGGGTTCTGTTCGGCGACGAGCTCCTGACGCGCGGCGCCGACGGCATGAGGCCAACGCCGCGGGCCCTTGCGCTCGCCGGGCCCGTGCGCATGACGCTGGCCCAGATTCAGGATGCGGTGCTTCAGCGCGAGGCTTTCGATCCCGCGACGGCCGAGCGCGCCTTCCGCGTCGGCATCGCCGACTCGATCGAAGTCGCTCTCGTGCCGGGTCTCCTGGCGCGGCTCCGCCGCGAGGCGCCCGGCGTTTCCTTGCGCCTGCGTCCGCTCAACCAGCTTACGGTCCTCGACGAACTCGACACCGGAGCGCTCGATATCGCCATCGGCGTGTTCGGCCACGGCGAGGTCCATCACAAGCGCCGTTCGCTTTACACCGACAGCTTCCTCTGCCTGTTCAATCCGGCCTTGCTCGATTTCGCCTGGCCGATCTCGCTCGAGAACTACTTGAGCGTGCCGCACGTGCTGACCAGCCTCGGCGACGACGCGCATGGCGCCGTCGACGAGGCGCTGGCCAAGCTGAGGCTGAAACGCACCGTCGCCTTGGTCACGCCGGGCTTCCTCGCCGTGCCTTTCGTGTTGGCGCACGCAGCGCTGATCACAACCATGCCGCTCAGGCTCGCGCGCTATTTCGCGGCAACCTTTCGACTTGCCACCAGCCCCGCGCCGGTCGAATTGCCGAGCCTGGCCGTCTCGCTGCTATGGCATGCGAGCTTCGATCGCGACCTCGGCCATATCTGGCTGCGCCAGATCATTTCGGCGGTCGCGGCCGAGGTCGCGCTCGGCCTCTAGACGAGGGTGCGCTTGGTGTGGACAACTTCGATTTGGCGGCCTTTTCCCGGTGGGATGGCGGCATATTTGCCACCTATGGATTCGCCGGGCTCGTGTCTTGGCGAGCGTTGAAGAGCGATTGAAGGAGGTTCTCCCATGGCTGCAAGCACAGCATCTGCAAAGAAGGGCGCGGCGGCAACCAAGGAGCGCTGCGATGCGCTGAGCGAAGTCCTGGCCGACAGTTGGTGGGCGGTCGGCTTGCGCGGAATCCTCGGAATCGTGTTCGGCCTCATCTGCCTGCTCACGCCGGGCGTGGCACTCGACGCCTTCGTCATCCTGTTCGCGGCCTATATGCTCGCCGACGGCGTGTTCGCCATGGCCGCCGCCTGGAAGGCGGCGCGCAACGGCGAGCGCTGGGGCCTTTTCGTGCTCGAAGGCATCGTCGATATCGCCGCCGGCGTGCTGGCGTGGAGGTGGCCGGCGATCACGATGGTGGCTCTGATCTGGCTGGTGGCGATCTGGGCGATCGTGTCGGGCGCGCTCATGCTCTATGCCTCCTTCACGCTCAACCGCGATCACGGCCGCTGGTGGCTCGCGCTCGGCGCCATCGCCTCGCTCATCTTCGGTATCCTGCTCGTGATCGAGCCGTTGATCGGGGCCGTGGTCCTGACCATGTGGATCGGCGCCTATGCGCTGGTGTTCGGCGGCTTCCTGTTGGTTCTCGCCTTCCAGCTCCATTCGCGCAAAGAGGAGCGGGAGCGGAAGGCGCCGGCGGCGGCGAAGAAGGCCTAAACACCCGTCAACGACGCAGGCTATGATCGGGGCGCGGCAGGTTGGCCGCGCCCCTTTTCCTTCGAGTCCCCGCCATGCCTCCGTCAGCGATGCCACGCGTCAAACTGCCAGGCGGCGAGACCGTGCCGCAGCTCGGCCAGGGCACATGGCGCATGGGCGAAAGCGCGCGCCTGCGCCAAGAGGAAATCGCCGCGCTCAAGCTCGGCCTCGATCTCGGCATGACGCTGATCGACACCGCCGAGATGTACGGCGATGGCGGGGCGGAGGAGATCGTGGCCGAGGCCGTGCGCGGGCGGCGCGACGAATGCTTCATCGTGAGCAAGGTGTTGCCCGAAAATTCGACGCGGGCCGGAACCGTCGCGGCTTGCGCGCGCAGCCTGAAGCGGCTCAAGACCGATCGCATCGACCTCTATCTCTTGCATTGGCGCGGGCGGCCAAGACTCGAGGAGACGCTCGCGGGCTTCGAACAGCTGATCAAAGCGGGCGCGATCCGCTATTGGGGCGTCAGCAATTTCGACGTCGGCGACATGGAGGAGCTGTTCCGGCTGTCCGGCGGGGACGCCTGCGCCAGCAACCAAGTGCTCTACAATCTGCGCCGCCGCGGCATCGAGGCGGGGCTTCTGCCCTGGTGCCGGGAGCGCGGCATCCCGATCATGGCCTACTCGCCTTTCGAGCAGGGGCGGCTCTTGCGCGAGCGGGTGCTGACCGCGGTCGCCATCCGCCATCGCGCCACACCTGCGCAGATCGCGCTCGCCTGGATCTTGCGCAATGGCGACATGATGGTGATTCCGAAGACCGCGTCGGCGGCGCGGGCGCAGGAGAATCGCGCGGCGCTCGACATCGAACTCTCCGAGCGCGACCTCGCCGAGCTCGCCAAGGCCTTCCCGGCGCCGAAGCGGCAACGCCCGCTCGAACTGCTGTAAGCCTTGCTGTCATCACGGCGTCATGCAATTGCGCTGTTGAGGGGGCGCCTGTCCCGATTCCCTGCGCAGCATGACCCACGACCCGATGCCCTGGCTCTTCCACTCAACCGCCATTCTGTTCGAGGTCGCCGGCATCACCGCGATGAAGCTCTCGCGCGGCTTTACCGAGCCGGTACCGTCGCTCGCGGTGCTCGTGTTCTATATGTTGTCGGCGGCCGCCGTGATCCTCGCCCTGAAGCGCCTCGATCTCTCCCTCACCTATGCCGTGTGGTCCGGCGTCGGCACCGCGCTCGCGGCGTTGATCGGCGTCGTCTATTTCCGCGAACCGGTCACCGCGTTGAAGCTGGCGTCGCTGACTTTGGTCGTTTTGGGGGTCGCCGGCCTGTCCCTCGCCGCCAAGCCGACGCCCTGACGGGCGGCGATTTCCCGGTTAACATCGCCGCCATGGACAGTCTCTTGGGAGAGAGCGACGGCCTCATCCGCTTCGCCGTTTTCGCAGGCGTGTTCCTGGCGATGGCGCTGATCGAACTGGTATGGCCCAAGCGCCAACTCATCGCCTCGAAACGGAAGCGCTGGCTGACCAATCTCGGCATCAGCGTGACCGGCACGCTCCTGCTCAGGCTCATGGCCGCTGCCGCCGTGCCGGTCGCGGCGATCGCCGCCGCCTTCTACGCCGAAGCCAAGGGCATCGGTATTCTCAACCAGGTCGCCTGGCCCCAATGGATCAAGATCGCGATCGCGCTTCTCGTGCTCGATCTCGCCATCTGGGCGCAGCATCTCATCTCGCACAAAGTGCCCTTGTTCTGGCGCCTGCATCAGGTGCATCACGCCGACCGCGACATCGACGTGACCACGGCGGTCCGCTTTCACCCGGTCGAGATCGGATTGTCGATGCTGTGGAAGATCGCCGTCGTGCTTGCGCTCGGCGCCGCCCCGCTTGCCGTCTTCCTGTTCGAGGTGATCCTCAATGCCTGCGCCATGTTCAATCACGCCAATATCGCGCTGCCGCAGGCGCTCGATCGCATCTTGCGGCTTTTTATCGTCACCCCCGACATGCACCGGGTGCATCACTCGGTCCTCCGCCGCGAGCACGATTCGAATTACGGCTTCAATCTCTCGCTCTGGGACCGTTTATTCGGCACCTACACGGCGCAGCCGGAAGCCGGCCATCAAGGCATGACGATCGGGCTCACGCCCTATCAGAGCGAGGCGCCGACGCGGTTCGGCTGGTCGCTGAGGCTGCCGTTCGAGCCGCAAGAGGCAAAAGTCAACCGGAAGCCGGATATCACAGGAAGCTGATCGGGAAGTAGCGCAGGAACAGCTCTTCGTAGCGGCCGCTCGCATGGACCTGCTCGAGCGCGTAATTGAGGATCTGCGCGAGCTGGCGATTGCCCTTCCGCACGGCGATGCCGACCCCCTCGCCGAAGAATTTCGTATCGAGATAGGGTCCGCCGCGGAACTCGCAGCAGCCCTCGCTCGTCACGCCGTTGAGCCAGAAGGTCATGCCGATGCCGTCGCCGAAGACGAAATCGATGGCGCCCTCTTTCAGCGCCCGCTGCGCGTCCTCGGCGCTGTCGAAGGTCGCGAGCCGGACGTCGGGGAAGAACTGCTTGAGATAGGCTTCGTGGCCCGTGTTCTTGGCGACGCCGACCTTCATGCCTTCGAGCGTCTCGGGGCTGACGTCCTTGAGCTCGTTGGTCTTCTTGGCGATGAAACGGGCGGGCGTGGCATAATAGCGCGAGGAGAAATCGGCCCGCGCGAGGGCCTCGCCGCTGATGCGGATCGAGGCGATGGCCGCATCCGCCTCGTCGGCGTCGAGGCGGCCATAGAGATCGGCCCAATCGACGTCCTTGACCTCGCACTCGACCTCCAGGGTTTCGCAGATGGCCTTGGCGAGATCGACATTGAAGCCGGTCAAAGCGCCAACCTCGTCGAAATA
>JBFWTF010000010.1:0-24003 GCA_050247995.1 Methyloceanibacter sp.
GACGTTCTCGGCGGTGTTGCCCATGTGGTAGCCGTTGATGGCCTCCCACAGCCCGTCCTTGATCATCGAGTCGATGAACTCGATCGCGCCCATCTTCTGGCCGTTGCGGAGGTGGGCAAGATGCGGCGCGAGGCTCATGCTCTCCTGGCCGCCGGCGACGACGATATCGGCGTCCCCTGCCGCGATCTGCTGGGCGCCCAGCGCCACAGCGCGAAGGCCCGAGCCGCACACCTGATTGACGCCCCAAGCGGTCGCCTCGACGGGGATGCCGGCGGCGACGGAAGCCTGGCGAGCCGGGTTCTGGCCCTGGCCCGCGGTCAGAACCTGACCCATGATCACTTCATCGACGTCGGCCGGGGCGACCTTGGCCCGCTCGAGCGCGGCCTTGATGGCGACTTCGCCGAGCGCATGGGCCGGCAGGCTCGAGAGCGCGCCGTTGAAGGAACCAACGGGCGTGCGCGCCGCGCCGACGATGACAATATCTTCCTCTTTCATTCTCCACATCTCCGCTTCGGTGGGGGTCCAAGGTCATAACTTAGGGAGTCGCGCTAGGGAAGCCCAGGTTTTCGCCCCCGTTAGGGCTCCGGCGAAAAGCCCTGGTGCTCTGCACAAAGAACGTGCTACTGATCTCGCAGTTGCGGGATAAAGCCCCTTGGGCGCCCGAAGGCGTAGGAGCGATAGGCACAGTGGCAAGGGACGCGGAACACGAGAGCCGGCCGGTCATCATCAAGAAATACGCCAACCGCAGGCTCTACAATACCGATACCAGCACCTATGTGACGCTCGAGGACTTGGCCGAAATGGTCCGGTCCGAGCGAGACTTTGTCGTCTACGACGCCAAGACCGGCGAAGACTTGACCCATTCGGTCCTGACCCAGATCATCGTCGAGCAAGAGAGCCGCGGCACCAACCTCCTGCCCATCGGTTTCCTGCGCCAGCTCATCCGTTTCTACGGCGACAGCATGCAGAAGCTGGTGCCGAGCTATCTCGAATTCAGCCTCGACTCGCTCACCCGCCAGCAGGAGCAATACCGGCGGCGCTTTGCCCATGCTTTCGGCACCGCGGCCTTCGAGGCCATGCAGGAGCAGGTGCGCAAGAATTTCGACACGTTCGAGCGCGCGCTTGGAATGTTCAGCCCCTTCGGCGCGAGCGAGACGGGCGAGGGCAAGAGCGCACCGCAGCCGGAAGGAGGCGAGGCCGCGTCCGAGGGCCGCAAGGGCTCGGAGGACGAGATCGCGAACCTGAAGGCCGAGCTCACCGCCATGCAGCAGCGGCTCGAGCAACTCTCCCGCCGCTAAAATCCCTATCTTGCGTCCGATGCTCCGTTAAGGGCTGTTCGCCCTGACGAGATCGTCGCGCGCCTTCTCCAGATGGGCCGTGATCAGCGCGAAGGCGCCTTGCGCGTCGCGGGCATTGAGCGCGTCGAAAATGGCGCGATGCTGGCGGTTGTAATCGGCGACGACGTCGGGCGTCAGGATCTTTTCCTTCATCGCATCCCACTGCGCGTGAAGCCGCACATGGTTGATCTGGCGGTAGACGTTGATGAGCAGCGGGTTCGACGATGCATGGGCGATGAGGAGATGGAACTCGCCGTCCCATTTGGAGAAGGAGTCCTTGTCGTTCACCGATTCCTCGGCGTGGATGAGGACCGCCTCCATGTCGTCGAGATTGCGCCGGGTCGCGTGCAAAACCGCAAGCCGAGTGGTGAAGGGCTCGACCGCAAGCCGCGCCTCGATGAGCTGGAGCGGGCTCACCTGATCGGCAAGGTCGGTGCTCCGCCGCGACGTCGCGCTCGCGCCGACAAAGGTGCCGCTGCCGAGACGGCGTGACACGAGCCCGGCCTTCTCGAGTTGATCGAGGGCGCGCCGCACCGTGCTGCGCGCCGCCTGGAAGGTCTCGGCCAATTGCCGTTCGGGCGGGAGGCGGTCGCCCTCGCTGTACGCGCCGGTCTCGATGGCGCGGCGGATATAGGCAGAGATAGCGCGCGGTCCCCGGCTCGGTTTTTCGAACCCTGCGGGGATGGCTTGCGCGAGTCGAAGGCGCTCCTCAGTCAAGGTCTGCCCTCCGCGATCGAGAGCCCGCTTTGGACCCAAACTAAAAAATTGGTTTACACCAGGTCCGCGTGGTGCGCTATAGTGATCTTATCGAGGTTCCACAATTGGGTCCATT
Source organism: Methyloceanibacter sp. (assembly GCA_050247995.1). Lineage (GTDB taxonomy): Bacteria > Pseudomonadota > Alphaproteobacteria > Rhizobiales > Methyloligellaceae > Methyloceanibacter. The sequence continues at coordinate 2,170 of JBFWTF010000010.1, forward strand.
GGTTGGGCCCAAAAAGGACCAATCCTGCCGCCGCGGGGGGTGCGCCGATGAGTGTGCCACAGGGTGTCAAATACGCCATCATCGGGGCAGGCGTTCACGGCCTCAGCACCGCCTTCCATCTGGCGCAAATGCTGAAAGCGACCGGCAAGGGCTCGGGCGCCGACATTCTCGTCATCGACAAAACCTCGATCGGCGCCGGCGCCTCGGGGATCGCGTGCGGCGTGGTGCGGAACAATTACTACCAGCCGGCCATGCGCGAGTTGATGGCCCATTCCGTCGAGGTGTGGGAAAGCGACCCGAAGGCCTACAGCTATCATCCCGTCGGCTACATGCAGATCAGCCCGGAGATCATGCACGAGCAGGTCGGCACGATCTACGAGCAGCAGAAGGCGATCGGCTACGAGTCGGTGTTCGTCGAGGGCATGGACGACTGCGAAAAATACATGCGCGGGCTGTTCGACGACTGGCAGGCCAAGAACATCACCTCCGTGCTGCATGAGAAGAGGGGCGGCTACGCCAACAACACCGCCTCGCTCTACGGGCTGGCCGACAAGGCCGAGGCCGAGGGCGTGCGCATCATGACCGGCGTCGAGGTGAAAGGCTTCGAGTTCGGATCGAACTCGGGCGCCGTGACCGGCGTCATCACCGATAAAGGTGTCATCGCCTGCGATGCCGTGGTGGTCGGGGTCGGGCCTTGGGTCATCAAGCTGTGGGAGATGCTCGAATTGCCGCGAGCGATCGCCGTCAAGGATCGGACCGGCAAGGTGCACGAGAACGTGCCGATGTGGAAATTCTGGTGCCTGGAGGAAGGCACGCTCGGCGTCGATCCCACCATGCACAAGACCAATGACGGCGCGATGCCGCCGGTCATTCACGTCGATACCGACGCGCCGCTCTATTCCGACGTCGACGGCAAGCTCATCACCGACAAGCTTTGGGGCCTTTATTACAAGCCCGACTTCAATTTCGGCGGCATCCAGGGCGGCGCTTCGCCTTACAAGGTGGAGCAGGACCCTTATCGAGTTGCGATCGATCCCTACGGGCCGGACTCGCCCGACTTCATCGTCGGCGACGACTTTATCTTGCGCTGGTGCTCGATGCTGGCCCATTGCCAGAAGCGTTTCGAAGGCAAGATCGCCTCTTACAAGCACAAAGAGAAATCAGGGGGTCTCGGTTGTTTCACCCCCGACAATTTTCCGGTCTTCGACCTGTTCCGCGAGAACGTCTATGTCATCGCCGATTCCAACCACGGCTACAAAATGATCGGCGTGGGCAAGCTCGTCGCGCAGGAGCTTGTCGGCGAGAAGAGCAGGCTGCTCGAGCCGTTCCGGTTCGGACGCTTTGCCAAGGGAGAACTTCATCCGACCTCTCACAGCCCGTTTCCCTGGAGCTGATGAGAAGGGCGTCGGTTTAACGTTTGCGGTCAGCGGGAGAGTGCCATGGAGCGGAGCGTCGAAGCGAAGAAGGGAGTTAAGGCAAACCGTTCGAAACCCACGGATATCGAGCGGTTCGTCGAGGCGCCGGGGCGGAAGCAGCTCGTCGCCGAAGTGCGGAAGAAGATCGATGCGCTAGGCATCGAGTACCTCTATCTCCAATTCATCTCGGTCACGGGCCGGATCATGGGCAAGGGCATCCCGGCCGACCACTGGGAGTCGGTGGCGGAGAAGGGCTTCCAGCTCGTCTACGGCGCCACCATGAACCTGTTCCTCAACCGGCGCGGCGATTATCTCGGCTACGGTCCCGAAGCCGCCGAACTCGTCGGCATCCCCGAGCCCGAGACTTTCATGCAGCTGCCCTGGGACAAGCGGGTGGCGCGGCTGTGGTGCACGCTGTTCCGCAATCGCGAGGAGCGCGAGGACCCCGGCGCCTTCCTTACGGCGGATGCGCGCGGCAATCTGCGCCGCTTGCACGACCAGTTCCAGAAGGACCACGGCCTCCAGCTTCGGCACGGCACCGAGCCGGAGATGATGTGGCTGAAGAAGGACGCCGACGGTCAGCCGAACGGCGGCTACTCCAACCCCTATTGCTATCACATCGATCAGTTCGAGAGCTTGCGGCCGGTCTACATGCAGGTGATCGACTATTGCCGCAAGATGGGTCTCGACATGATCCAGGGCGATCACGAGGATTCGCCCGGCCAGCTCGAGCTCAACTTCACCTTCGACGATGCGCTGCGCACCGCCGACCGGCTGGCGACCTACCGGCAGATCTGCGCGCAAGTCGCGCGCGAGTTCGGCATCATCGCCTGCTTCATGTGCAAGCCGTTCATGGGCGTCTCGGCCAATGGCTGCCATCACAACATCTCGCTGTGGAAGGGCGGCAAGGACGAGTTGAAGACGCTCGGCAACGACCCCAAGAAACTGCCGGGCATGCCGCAGAACTACATGTACAGCAAAGGCGGCGCGAACACCTTCATGCCCGACACCGACGACGTGCAGCTTCCCGGCAAGGTCGGGCTCATGGCGATCGGCGGCATCGTCAAGCATCTCGGCGCGCTGACGGCGATCGGCTGCTCGACGGTGAACTCCTACCGCAGGCTGTGGGACACGGGCTTCTGGGCCCCGGTGTTCTCGGACTGGGGCTTCCAGAACCGCACCACGGGCTTGCGCGTTTCGGCGCCCGGCCGCTTCGAGTACCGCGCCGTGGACGCCATGGTGAACCCGCATCTGATGGCCGCGGGGCTCCTCATGGCCATGGATGACGGCCTCAAGAACAAGCTCAATCCCGGGCCGCCCGAGGAGCGCAACATCTACCAGGCGATGGAGGCGGGCAAGCAGGTCAAGAAACTGCCGATGACGCTCGGCGACGCGCTCGCCGCGCTGGAGAAGGACCCGGTGATCCGCTCGGCCATGCCCGGCGAAATGTACCGGCTCTACGACGAGTACAAACGCGACGAGTGGGAGCGGTTCCTCCACACGACGACGGAATGGGACATCAAGACCTATCTCGATTGCCTGCCATAAGCGGACACCGAGCAGAGGAGACATTCATATGTGCGGAATTGCCGGCCTCATCCATCGCGACGGCGTGACCAACGTCGGCAAAGAGATGACGGCGATGCTGAAGAGCCTCAGGCATCGCGGGCCCGATTCGACCGGGTTCGCGATGTACGGGGCCTCCATCCCCGACGAATACGTCATGCGCCTCAAGCTCGCCGAGCAGGAGGACATGACCAAGGATTACCACATCCGCCAGAAAATCCGCGATCGGCAGGCTCTGGTCGATCGCCTTCTCAGCGAGCTCGGCGCCGAGACGATCGAGATCGCCGAAGCCACGCCCTACGCCTTCCGCTATCGCCTGCGCTATGCCGGCGACACGCGGCGGCTCGCCGCCGACATCGAGCAGATCGAGGGGGCCGAGGTGCTGTCCTTCGGCTCGGCGCTCGAGCTGATCAAGGATCTCGGCGACGCGACGCGGGTGTCGGATCAATACGGGCTCGGCGCCTTCAGAGGGACGCACGGCATCGGCCATACGCGCATGGCGACCGAGTCCGACGTCGATATCCGCTCGGCGCACCCCTACTGGGCCTATCCCTACAACGATATCGCCGTGGTCCATAACGGGCAGATCACCAATTACTGGATCATGCGGCGCGAGATGGAACGGCTCGGACACCGCTTCATGTCGAATTGCGATTCCGAGCTGCTCGCGGTCTATACCGCCAACAATCTCGAGCAAGGGGCGACGCTGGAAGACTCGTTGAAGTCGTCCATCAAGGACATCGACGGCGTGTTCACCTATGTCGTGGCGACCGAGAACGAGCTCGGCATGGCCAAGGACACGATGGCGGCGAAACCGATGGTGCTCTACGAAAGCGACAACCTCGTCGCTCTCGCCTCCGAGGAAGTCGCCATTCGCGCCATCATGCCGCGCGAGATCGACACGTTCGATCCCTACGACGAGGAGATTCGCGTATGGCAGAGATAGCGCGATCCGAGCTGAGCGAGCAGGAGCGCCGCTCCTACGAGATGGGGCTGCATACCGAGCAGCTCAAAGGCCGCTCGATCGAAAAGTTCTTCGACATCGATCTGGGCGACAAGCATCAGGGCTTCTCGCTGCCGAACGCCTTCGAGGTCGATTTCAACAAGCGCGCCGAGATCGACGCGGAGGGCCTCGACACCAAGGCCATCAATCTGCGCATCCGCGAATTGATGCAGGACGGCTACGGTACCGTCGTCATCCGCAACCCCGGCGCCAAGCATTCGGTCGCGGTCGGGATCCTGAACCGGCTCAATCTCATCATCGACGGCTCGCTCGGCTATTTCGGCTGCGGCCTGATCGACGGGCCGGTGGTGCGGATCGCGGGCCGGGTCGGCTGGTCTTGCGCCGAGAACATGATGAGCGGGACGATCCTGATCGAAAAGAACGCCGGCTCGCAGTTCGGCGCCGCCATCCGCGGCGGCGATCTCGTCTGCCGGGGCGATGTCGGCGCGCGCACGGGCATCGACCAGAAAGGCGGAACCATCATCGTCGGTGGCGACACCGGCGCCTTCACCGGCTTCATGATGCAGCGCGGGCGCATGGTGATCTGCGGCAATGCCGGGAAGAATCTCGGCGACTCCATGTACGACGGCACCATCTATATCGGCGGCGAGCCCAAGAGCCTCGGCGTCGATGCCGTGTGGGGCACGATGACCGATCTCGATAAGGCTTGGCTCGAGAACAAGCTCCGCCATTACGACTTGTTGCCCAAGGGCGGCGTCGGCGGCTTCCGCAAGATCGTGGCTGGCAAGCAATTGTGGAACTACGACAATCTCGAGCCGACGGAAAAGAAACTGGTGTTGTGAGGCGAGAAGCCGGGCGGGAATGATGAAGAAGGGCAAAAACGGCAAGAACGGCAACGGTATCGCCAAGGCTCCGGCCGAGGCGGAACGGTTCATCCTCGGCAAGAGCCGGATCTTCACGCCGGAGGTCATCAACGACATCCATGTGAAGTCGGAGCTCGGCCGCTATCGCATGCGCGGCTTCTCCTTGTTCAAGAAGATTCCGCATTGGGACGATCTGACCTTCCTGCCGGGCACGCTGACCCGCTTCGTCATCGAAGGTTATCGCGAGAAATGCGACACCAAGACCGTGATCGGACCCAAAGCCAAGCGGCCGATGGTGCTCGACATCCCGGTCTATGTGACCGGCATGAGCTTCGGCGCGCTGTCCTACGAGGCCAAGATCGCGCTCGCCCGCGGCGCCACCATGGCGGGCTCGGCAACTTGCTCGGGCGAAGGCGGCATGATCCCCGACGAGCGCCGCTACTCGATCAAGTGGCTCTATCAGTGCATCCAGTCGCGCTACGGCTTCAACCCGCACCATTTGCGGCTGGCCGATGCTTGCGAGTTCTTCATCGGCCAGGGCTGCAAGGTCGGCCTCGGCGGCCATCTGATGGGGCAGAAGGTGACCGATCAGGTCGCCGAGATGCGCTCGCTTCCCGCCGGTATCGATCAACGCTCGCCGGCGCGCCATCCCGACTGGCTCGGGCCCGACGATCTTGCGCTCAAGATCGAAGAAGTGCGCGAGGCGACCAATTGGGAGATCCCGATCCAGCTCAAGCTCGGCGCCGCGCGCGTCTATGACGACGTGCGCATGGCGGTGAAGTGCGGACCCGATTCCATTTATATCGACGGCATGGAGGGGGGCACGGGCGCGGGCCCGCATATCGCGACCGAGGATACCGGCGTGCCCGGCATCGCCGCCATCCGCCAGGCGCGCCGCGCCATCGACGAGTTGGGCAAGCGCGGCGAAATCAGCCTGGTCTATGCCGGCGGCATCAGAAACGGCGGCGACGTGGCCAAGGCGCTGGCGCTCGGCGCCGACGCGGTGGCGATCGGCCATTCAGTGATGATGGCGCTCAATTGCAACAAGGAAATCCCGGAGTCTGATTTCGAGAGCGAGATCGGCGTGCCGGCGGGCTACTGCTATCACTGTCATACCGGGCGCTGTCCGGTCGGGGTGGCGACCCAAGATCCCGAGCTGCGCAAGCGCCTCGATCCCGACGCCGCGGCCGAACGGGTCTACAATTTCCTCCACACGCTGACGCTCGAAGCACAGATGCTCGCGCGCGCCTGCGGCAAGACTTCCGTTCACAGCCTCGAACCCGAGGACCTTGCCGCGCTGACGATGGAAGCCTCGGCCTTGGCGCAAGTGCCTCTGGCTGGAACCGACTACACCGTCGGCGTCGAGAACTATCACAAGATCGGATGAGCAGGTTGGCCATGTCGCGCAAGAACAGCAAAGCGGGAAAGAGCGCCAAAAGCGCCAAAGGCATCAAGGGCGCCAAGCGGTCCCAAGCCAAGGACGACATCAACAAATATCTGAAGGATGCGAGCGGTCTCGATACGCAACGCGAGAAGCAGATCGGCCAGCACATCGGCTATCGCTACGACGTCAATCTGCTGCCCGATTACAGCCGGCTCACGCCCTATCTGAAGGACTACATCGAGTTCATGGGCTGGGACGACCTCAATTGGCTCGAGGACGTGCATATGGGTTATGAGGCGGGCGAGCCCGCGATTTTCGATCGCAACATCAACGGCTGGGTCCGCATCCCCAAAAGCATGAAGTTGCCCGACAATCAGCAGGACCGCGACATGCTGGCGCGCGAGCTTCTGGTGCGCTTCCAGACCTCGCCCAACCATCCGCTGGCGGTGCTGAACAAGGCTTACCGCAAGTTCTGAAGAGGCGTCTTTAGTTCTAGGGAGTTGTCGTCGCTCGGTCGTGTGAATGCGTTTTGGCCTCGGCCGTGGCCCAATCGGGTTTGAAGGCGAGAACATGAACCATATCGGGCAGGGCCGGATTGAACAGGCGGTTATGCCAGATAGCGGCCTCGCGCGCGGCCTCTCCCATCTCGAGCGCGAACACAGCGCACGGCAAGCGATAGGCCTGGCCGAACTGCGCGAAGTCGAGGATGCAGCGCCCTTCCGCCGTGAGCGCCGCGACGAAGGGCGCGTCGGCGGGAAGAACGGCCACGAGCTTGTCGCTGAAACTCTCAGGGACCTGAAAATAATCGGCCTGCAAGTAGCGCAAGGCGCGCTCGTAAAGCTCGCGCGGGTCGGCGGTGCGCATGACCTGGAAGCGGAAGAAGGCGGTGCTCTCGAAGGGATCCTTCGGGATCAGCAGGACCGTGAGCGCCGGCGCGATTTCACGGGCGCCGCCGCGGTCGGAGAGACGCGGGCGCATCCCGGGCGAGGGGCGTCCGCCGTCCTGACGCATGGCGATCTGGCGGATGCGGCACTGCCAGGCGAGGAAGCCATCCTTCAGGGTGTTTTCGGTCTTTGGCGGCACGGTCGCTTTCGGGCTGCGGGCTTCAAAGCGAATGCTTCTCAAATTGAAATTAGTGGCCTTGGCGCCCGACCGCACGCGAAAAAAGACGCATTCTCAATGAGTTTCACTCTGGGAAAACGAATTTCATGTTGGTTGACGGCTCCGGGGGCACGGCCTAGCATCGAGTACAAAGTGGGGAAACTCGGAAAAAGGACGGGGGTAACGCTGGCTCGTCTGGGGCAAGCGTGCGTCTTCAACCGGGGAATGACTTGAAGCATCCCATTTGGGGGTCCGCGCGATTGCGCCTGCCGGCGCCGTCGGCGGTATTGAGGCAAAAGGGGGTAATCGCATGGGTGACAATTTAAATGCGCTAACGACGCTCTTCACCGAGTTCTATTACTGGGTGACGGTCGTCTTCATGTTTCTGATCCATGTCGGCTTCTGCATGTATGAGGTCGGCGTCAGCCGGCGGCGGAACCACTTCCATACGTTGATGAAGAACACGATGGTGATCCCCTTGGTCTCCGTCACCTTCTTCTTCTTCGGCTGGTGGATCTATTGGGCCTTTCCCAACGGTCCCTTCATCTACGAGGGCAAGGGCCTCATTCTCGACGGCGTAACCGGCGCCAACCAATATCTGCCTTGGTCGCCGAAGATGGGAACCAATCTCCAGGATCACATCACCGGCGTGTTCTGGGCCGCGTTCCTGTTGTTCTCGTGGACGGTGGCCTCGATCGTCTCGGGGTCCCTGATCGAGCGGGTCAAGTCCGGCGGGTTCTGGATCATCGCGGTGATGATCGGATCGGTGACCTGGATCATCGACGCGGCCTGGGGCTGGCACTTCGACGGCTGGATGGTGAAGCTGCTCGGCTACCACGACGCCTACGCCTCGGGCGTCATTCACGCCATTGGCGGCGGCACCGCGCTCGGCGTGCTCCTCGTGCTTGGGCCGCGACTTGGGCGTTTTGCCGCCGACGGCACCGCGCGCGTGTTCCCGCCGCAGAACGAGTGGCTGGTGACGATCGGCTTGTTCCTGATCTACACCGGCTTCTGGGGCTTCTACGCCGCGTGCAACGTGCCGATCATCTCGCCCGCGACCATCGCCGGGCAGATCACCGGCGAGACGTGGACGGCCACGACCATCTACCTGACGCCAACCACGCTCAGCGCCATCACCTTCAACTTCATCATGTCGCTGTCGGGCGGTCTGATGGTCGCCTATCTCGTCTCGAAGGGAAATCCGTTCTGGACCTACTCGGGCGGTCTGGCCGGCGTCATCGCGGCCTCGGCCGGTAACGATCTCTACCAGCCGGTGCAGGCCTTTCTCGTCGGCGGCATCGTCGTGTGGATCATCTACAAGCTGCACTATTGGGTCGAGAACACGTTCAAGCTCGACGACGCCGTGGGCGCGGTGGCCGTGCATGGCTACGCCGGCTTCCTCGGCGTTGTGGTCGCCGGCTTCCTCCTCTGGGGCTATCCGTCTTCGCCCTATGAGGGCTACGCCACCGTCAATCCGCTCGGGAACTTCATTGGAGCGATCATCATGTTCTTCGTTCTGGGCTTCGTCCCGGGCTGGGTCATGGCGAAGATCCTCGACGGGCTCGGCTTGCTGCGCGTGCCGAGAGAGGTCGAGATAATCGGCCTCGACTTCAAGACACTGCAAGACGAAGAGGCCGCGCGTGAAGACGTCCGGCGTGCTGAGAAGGCGCTCGTGTGATCGATGCCACGGATAAAGGAGAATCGAAATGGGTAGCACCTGGGCTGTCGACTTGAAGGATGTGGGGGCCGTGTACCCCTTGCAGGGCTGGGAGTTGATCATCGTCTTGATCGGTATCGCCGCCTGGATCATCTGGCACATCATTCAGATCAGTCAGGAGGAAGCCGACTACAGCGACGATTTGCGACGCTTCGGCAAGCCGGAGGCCGTCAAAAAGGCTCTGGAAGAGCAGCATTCCACCTGGCGGTAGTCGCACGATAGAAATCGCAAAGCGAGGCGCCGGCATTCGTGCCGGCGCTTCTTTTTTGCGCCGCGTGAGCCCGCGGCTTGCGGCGTTCAATCGATGGAAATGCGATAGCGGACGAAATCGTCGGCCTTGACGAAACGGTCATAGAGACATCGCGCCGTCGCGTTGCCTTGCTGGGTATGCCAATAAAGGCCCGACCAGCCGCGCGCGCGGCCAAGGGCGATGAGGTCCTCGATCAAGGCGCGCCCAAGCCCCCGGCCGCGCAACGCCGGATCGACGAACAAATCCTCGAGATAGCAGATCGGCGCCAGCGCCCAGGATCGCGGATGCACGATCGAGACGGTGAAGCCAGATACCGTGCCGTCGCATTCGGCCATACGTCCGACCATGCCCGAGCCCGGCATGAACAGACGCCGCCAGGTCGCCGCTGTCACCGCCTCGCTGACCTCCGACCTGTAAAAGGCGACATAGCCGGCCCACAGGCGCCGCCAGGCAGCCTCGTCGTCCGGTTTCGGATCACGAATAACGACTGAGGCGGCGGCCATCCTCAAGCGCTAGCAGTCAAGGGTCGCCGAACGCTCCCAAGTGGAGAGATGGCCGGCATAATCGTTCCACTCGCGCATCTTCAGCTTGACGTAGGAATCGACGAACTCATCGCCGAGCTCGCGGCGCAGAAGCTCGGATTTCTGCGTCACGCGCAAGGCATCGAGCAGATTGAGCGGGAGTTTCTTGACGCCAGGAGGCGCCTTGTGGCCTTCGGCATACATGTCGATGTCGAGCGGCTTGCCGGGATCCACGTTGCGCGCGATGCCGTCGAGGCCCGCGGCGAGGATCGCGGCCGGGAGAAGATAGGGATTGGCGGCGCCATCGGCGAGCCTGAACTCGAAGCGGCCGCCGCCCGGCACGCGGATCATATGCGTGCGGTTATTGCCGGCATAGGTCACGGTGTTGGGCGACCAGGTGGCGCCCGACAGCGTCACGGGCGCGTTGATGCGCTTGTACGAGTTCACCGTGGGATTGGTGATGGCGCAAATGTCCCCGGCGGCATTCATCAGCCCGCCGATGAAGTTGTAGGCGGTGCGGGACAGACCGAGGGCATCCTTGCTGTCGTCGAAGACGTTCTTGTTGCCTTGCCACAGCGATGCATGGACGTGGCAACCGCTGCCGGTGAGATTGGCGAAAGGCTTCGGCATGAAAGTGGCGCGGAAGCCATGCTTCTCGGCCAGGGCCTTGGTCATATATTTGAAGAAGGCCATGCGGTCGGCGGTGACGAGCGCGTCGTCGAACGCCCAATTCATCTCGAACTGGCCGTTGGCGTCCTCGTGGTCGTTTTGATAGGCGCCCCAGCCGAGTTCGAGCATCGAGTCGCAAATCTCGGCGATGACGTCGTAGCGGCGCATTAGGGCGGACTGGTCGTAACAGGGCTTCGATTGGGTATCGGCGGCATCGCTGATCGCCGATCCGTCGGGGCTGAGAAGAAAGAACTCGCATTCGACGCCCGTCTTGAGCTGGTAGCCGGCCTTGTCGGCCTTGGCGATCATGCGCTTCAAGATATTGCGCGGCGCCTGCTCCACGGCCTTGCCGTCCATATAGGGGTCGGCGGCGAGCCAGCCGACCTCGCGCTTCCACGGCAGTTGGATGAGACTTGCGGGATCGGGGATGGCGAGGACGTCCGGATGCGCCGGCGTCATGTCGAGCCAGCTCGCGAAGCCGGCGAAACCCGCGCCGTCCTTGGCCATGTCGGCGATCGCGGACGCGGGCGCGAGCTTCGCGCGAAGCGTGCCGAACAAATCGACATAGGAGATCAGGAAATATTTTATCCCGCGCTCTTTTGCGACCTTAGCCAAGTCCGTTGCCATCACCTTGTCCTCCCTGAACTAAACCGAACCGCCTTCTTTGCCCGGAATCCAGTTGGTGCCGGCCAGCGGCACGCGCGCCATGGCGGCCGACTCGACGGTTAGCGCCACGAGATCTTCGGGCTCGAGATTGTGAACATGACTCTTGCCGCAGGCGCGCGCGATGGTCTGCGTCTCGAGCGTCAAGACGGAAAGGTAATTGGCGAGCCGCCTGCCGGCGAGAACCGGATCGAGGCGCGCGGCGAGCGCCGTATCCTGGGTGGTGATGCCGGCCGGGTCGCGCCCCTCATGCCAGTCGTCGTAGCAGCCGGCCAGCGTTCCGAGCTTGCGGTATTCCTCGTCGAGCACCGGATCGTTGTCGCCGAGGGCGACGAGCGCGGCGGTGCCGATCGCAACCGCATCGGCCCCGAGCGCAAGCGCCTTGGCCACGTCGGCGCCGTTGCGGATGCCGCCGGAAACGATCAGCTGCACTTTGCGGTGCATGCCGAGCTCCTGAAGCGCATCGACCGCCGGCCTGATGGAACCGAGAATCGGCAGCCCGATATGCTCGATGAACACTTCCTGCGTCGCCGCCGTGCCGCCCTGCATGCCGTCGAGCACGATCACGTCGGCGCCAGCCTTGACGGCGAGGGCGGTGTCGTAGAAGGGACGCGAGGCGCCGACCTTGACGTAGATCGGCTTCTGCCAATCGGTGATCTCCCTGATCTCCTCGATCTTGATCTCGAGGTCGTCAGGACCGGTCCAGTCGGGGTGACGGCAGGCCGAGCGCTGGTCGATGCCCTTGGGCAGCGTGCGCATGTCGGCGACGCGATCGGAGATCTTCTGCCCGAGCAACATGCCGCCGCCGCCGGGCTTGGCGCCCTGGCCGATCACGATCTCGATGGCGTCGGCGCGGCGCAAATCGTCCGGGTTCATGCCGTAGCGCGAGGGCAGGATCTGATAGACGAGGAGGGTCGAGTGATGGCGCTCCTCCTCGGTCATGCCGCCGTCGCCCGTCGTGGTCGAGGTGCCGACCTGGGAGGCGCCGCGCCCCAAGGCCTCTTTGGCTTGAGCGGAGAGCGAGCCGAAGCTCATGCCGGCGATGGTGACGGGAATCTTGATGTGGATCGGCTTCTCGGCGAAGCGGGTGCCGAGCCACACATCGGTGGCGCAGCGCTCGCGGTAGCCTTCGAGCGGATAGCGGCTGACCGAGGCGCCGAGAAAGAGGAGGTCGTCGAAATGCGGGACCTTGCGCTTGGAGCCGCCGCCGCGGATATCGTAAATGCCGGTGGCGGCGGCACGCCGGATCTCCGACAGCGAATATTCATCGAAGGTGGCGGAGATACGCGGGGTGGTGCGCGGCGTCCAATCCATCAATAGGCTCCGGCGTGGTCAACGTGGAAGTTGTAAAGCTTGCGCGCCGAGCCGTAGCGCCGGAACTCGCCAGGGTCAATCTGACCGTTCATTCCGGCCCGTTCCAGCACCGCATGCACGGCCTGTCTGTGCTCATCGCGCATCGGCTTCTCGATGCAATCGGCGCCGAGGCTCTTGACGGCGCCGCGCACGAAAAGGCGCGCTTCGTAGATCGAGTCGCCGAGCGAGTCGCCCGCGTCGCCGAACACGACCAAGTTGCCGGCCTGGGCCATGAACGCGCTCATATGGCCGACCGAGCCCTGCACCACGATGTCGATCCCCTTCATGGAGATGCCGCAGCGCGAGGACGCGTTGCCGTCGATGCGGAGCAGGCCGCCGCGCCCGGTCGCGCCCGCCGACTGGCTGGCGTCGCCGGTTACATGGACGAAGCCCGACATCATGTTTTCGGCCACGCCCACGCCGGCGCTGCCGTGGATCAGGACGGTCGCGTGTTTGTTCATGCCGGCGCAGTAATAGCCCACCGATCCGTTGATCTCGACGGTGATCGGGACATTGAGGCCGGCGGCGATGGCGTGACGCCCGGCAGGATGGTCGATGATCCAGTGCCGCTCGTTGGTATCGGCGCGGAGATGGTGGAGCGCCGCGTTGAGCTCTCTGAGGGGTGTCGAGGCGAGATCGATCTCCGGCACAATCAACGCTCCCAAAAATAGACGGTGGCGGGCTCGGGCTCCCAGACGCGCGCGTTCTCGATGCCGGGCAGGCCGGCAAGGACGCGGTACTCGGACCCGAAGGCGACGTAGCGGTCGGTCTCGGCCATCACCGCCGGCTTGCAGGCGATACCGTCGCGGAGCACGCCGAAGCCGTTCTCGGTGCCGACCACGAAAGTGTAGAAGCCGTCGAGATCGTCGAGGCTCACTTTCAGCGCATCGCCGAGCGATTTGCCTTCGCGCATCTTCCAGCTCAGGTAGCCCGCCGCGACCTCGGTGTCGCTCTCGGTGTCGAAATGAAAGCCCTCGCGCTTCAGCACGCGGCGGAGGTTGTTGTGGTTCGAGAGCGAGCCGTTGTGCACGAGGCACTGGTCCTTGCCGGTCGAATAGGGATGGGCGCCGTCGGTGGTCACGGCCGATTCCGTCGCCATGCGCGTATGCCCGATGGCGTGGGTGCCTTGCATCGAGGCCAGGTCGAAGCGCTTGGCGACCTCCTCGGGGCGCCCCACTTCCTTGTAGACCTCGATGCGGCGTCCGCTCCCGACCTGCTCGACCTCCGGCGCCTCGCTCTTGAGCCACTCGGCCAGAGCTTCGACGGAAGCATCGGCGAGAGCGACGACGATATGAGTGTCGTGCGTCGCCGTCTTGGCGCCCGAGAAATTCTTGGCAATGCGCGCGGCCAGGTCTTTGGCGGCAGCGGCCGAAGGCGCGCGCAAGGTGAGCTTGGTTTCGCCCGCCTTGCCCGCGCTGTAGACGGCGAAGCCCGCGCTGTCGGGTCCGCGATCCGACATGGTGGCGAGCATCTGGGCGGTCAGCTTGCCGAGTTCGGGTTCGAGAGAGGGATCTTTGATAAACAGTCCGACGATGCCGCACATAGCAATGAAAGCTCCGGGTTAGCGCGGCCCGCACCATGCTACAGGGCGAAACCGCTCGTCAACCCATATGAAATAAAGTTTCCTCGGAGGAAATTCAGCTTCGCGGGTAAATGATGATCGAGAGGTAGGTCATCGGGTGCTCGATGAGCTCCTCGGGTCCGTGCGGCGCGCCCGCGTCGAAGAACAACGCATCGCCGGCCGACATGGGATAGAGCTTGTCGGCGTGACGGTAAATCACCTTGCCGGTCAGCATATAGATAAATTCGACGCCGTCATGCTGAAACAGCGCGTAAGGCTCGGCGTCCTCGCTCAAGGTGATGAGATAGGGTTCGACGATGATGTCGCCCGAGAGCGAGTGGCCGAGCAGCTCGTAGCGATGGCCCGACTTGGTGCCGCGCCGCTCGATTAGCACGCCCTGACCCGCGCGCACATAGGAACAGTCGCGCCGCTCCTCGAAATCGGCGAAGAAACTCGTGAGCGGCACATTGAGGGCGCGTGCGAGCGCTTTCAGGGTCGAGAGCGAGGGCGAGGTGCCGCCGTTTTCGATCTTGGACAGCATGCCGGGCGAAAGCCCGGCCTCGGCCGCAAGCTCCGTGGCGGTGAGCTGCAAGCGCTGGCGGAGCAGCCTCACTCTCCGGCCGATGGAGATCTCGAGTTGAAGCTCGCCGGTCGTCGGCGCGCTCGAGCCGGTGACGTAGGTGTCGGGCTTGGCGCCGCCGCTTTGGGTCTGACGCGTGGTGGCGCGGGCGCGACGGCGCGCATGGGTGCGCGCCTTCAACAATTTCGAAGAGAGCCTCGTCGGCGCCATCTCGCCTTTTGCACCCTTTCGTGCCGATCTCAGCCAATTGGACCGGGCCGAAGCTACCACGAACCGGAAGGAGGACAACTCCCAAGGGACCGGCTTGAACCTGTTTGGGCCCGCCAGCGTCAGATACCGGGCGGCTTGGAAAACAATAGCCACCGGATATTGGCCGAAAGCCGCCGCGGAGACCTAACTTCGAGCATGAAGAGATGCCGCTGGAGTGAAGCCCATGTCGATGCCCCTCGTAGAACTAGAGGCGAACGCAGTGGCCGCGAGCGTCACTGAGAGCCCCAAGAGCTGGAATCCCGCCATCGTCGCCGGCGCTTTGCGCAAGGTCGCGAACGGCCTGTTCGATTCCTACCGGCCCGAGCTGCATTACATGCGAGGACCCGGACCGCGCTGGCGCGGACCCCACGCCTTCGACGGCGCGGCCCCGGACAGAGGATAACGGCCATGCGCGCTCTCGCTCTCCTCCTCCTTCTCGCCCCGGCAAGCGCACTCGCCGAGGAGCGCCCCCCGCTCATCGACCCCAACCCGCCTTACGTTCAGGTGGTCGTCACGGCATGCCCCCTCGCCGAAACGCCGCTCGAGCCGATCAACCAGGGCAAGAGCTACGAGAACGAGCGGTCGATGACCCACGCCGAGCGCAACGCATATTTCCGTGCCATCGGCTGCGTCGAGGTTCCGATCCCGCCGGAATGGATCACGCAGGAGCTGAGCTACGCACAATGCCGGGGTCCCATCGGCTACCTCGTGTCGATGCAGTATCTCGAGCAGAACAAGACCCTGGTGCGAACGCCGGCCGTGGGCCAATGGGCCTGCATTCCCGGCGGCACGCCATTCGTCGGGGTCGCCTCGCAATAGCTTTCAGCCGCCGGTCCGGGTTCGGCTCGGCGGCTCGCCGAAGGCTCGCGCATAGGCCCGGGCGAACTGGCTCGCCGAGGTAAAGCCGGTGGCGAGCGCCACGTCGAGAACGGGAAGCGTCGTCTCGCGCAAAAGCCGGCGCGCCCGCTCAAGCCTCAGCCAGCGATAGTGCCGGTGGATGCCGTGGCCGATATGGCGGCGAAACAGCCGTTCGAGCTGCCGGAGCGAAATGCCCGCCTGGCGCGCCAGGGCGGTGCGCGAAAGCGGGGTCTCGATGCTCGCTTCCATCGCGCGCAACACGCCGAGCAGCTTCTCGTCGGCGATACCGAGCCGGTAGCGCAAATCCATGCGCTGCGGGCCGAAGCCTTCGCGGACATGGGTGTGCAGGAACCAGTCGCCGACGGCGGCGGCGAGCTGGCGGCCGCGATCCCTCTCGATGATGGCGACCATCATGTCGAGCGCCGAGATGCCGCCCGAGCAGGTGATCCGGTTGCCGTCGATCTCGAACAAAGACGGCACGACGGCGACGCCGGGGAAGGCCTCGCGGAACGCCGGCAGGTGCTCCCAGTGGAGCGTGGCGCGGCGCTGATCGAGAAGCCCCGCTTTGGCGAGGAGGTAGGGGCCGCCGGAAATGCCGCCGATAACGGCGCCCTTGCGGTCAAGCCGCCTGAGCCAAGCAAACGCCGAGCGGTCGTCGAACAGCGCCGGGTTGCCGCCGGCGCAGACGAACACCATGTCGGCCGCGCGCTCGGTATTGGTGCCGCAATCGGGGATGATGGCGACGCCGTTGGAGGCGGCGACCGGCTTGCCGCCGGGCGCCGCATGCCACCAGCGATAGAGCTCGCGGCCCGAGAGGAGATTGGCGGCGCGCAAGGGCTCGATCGCCGCCGCGTAGGACATGAGCGCGAAGCCCGGCACGAGCAGGAAGCCCACCGTTTGCGGGGCGGCCTGCTTGACGGGAATCGTGCCCTCGGGCGGGGCCGGGACGGGCTTCGCGGCCATGTCGCAAAATGTCAAGCAGGCGGCGTGAAATGTCAATCGCGGCGCCTTGCCCCAGGCAAAGATCGCGCCCATGCGCTATTCGCTCGGAAGCCTTCTCGCCAACGCCGTCACCGGCAACCGCTACTGGAAGCCGGTCTGGCGCGAGCCGGAACCCAAGCCTTCCTATGACGTCGTGATCGTGGGCGGCGGCGGGCATGGGCTCGCGACCGCGCATTACCTCGCCAAGGAGCACGGCATCACCAATGTCGCCGTGGTCGAGAAATCCTATATCGGCTCGGGCAATGTCGGGCGCAACACCACCATCGTCCGCTCCAACTATCTGCTTCCCGGCAACCTCCCCTTCTACGAATGGTCGATGAAGCTGTGGGAGGGGCTCGAGCAGGATCTCAACTACAACGCCATGGTGAGCCAGCGCGGCGTGCTCAATGTCTTTCACACCGACCCGCAGCGCGACGCCTATGCCAGGCGCGGCAATGCCATGCGGCTGCACGGCGTCGATGCCGAGTTGATCGACCGCGACCAGGTGCGTAGCCTCGTCCCCTTCGTCGATTTCGACAATGCGCGCTTTCCGGTGCGCGGCGGCCTGTTGCAGCCGCGCGGCGGCACGGTGCGCCACGACGCGGTGGCTTGGGGCTACGCCCGCTCGGCCGACCAGCGCGGCGTCGATATCATCCAGAACTGCGCCGCGACCGGCTTCCGCATCGAAGGCGGCCGCATCCTCGGCGTGGAGACGGAGCGGGGCTTCATCGCCGCCAAGAAGGTCGCGCTGTCATGCGCCGGCAATTCCTCGCGCGTCGGCGCGATGGCGGGTTTAAGGCTGCCGATCGAGAGCCACGCGGTCCAGGCCTTCGTCACCGAGGGCGTGAAGCCCGTGATCGACGTGGTGATGACGTTCGGCGCCGGACATTTCTATGTCAGCCAGTCGGACAAAGGCGGCCTCGTCTTCGGCGGCGACATCGAGGGTTACAATTCCTACGCCCAGCGCGGCAATCTGCCGGTGATCGAGGATGTGTGCGAGGGCGGCATGGCGCTCATGCCGGTGATCGGGCGCCTGCGCATCTTGCGCTCCTGGGGCGGCCTGCTCGACATGACCATGGACGGCTCGCCGATCATCGACAAGACGCCGATCGACGGGCTCTATCTCAATGCCGGCTGGTGCTATGGCGGCTTCAAGGCGACGCCGGCATCGGGCTGGTGCTTCGCCCATCTCATCGCCACGGGCGAGACGCATCCTTTCACCGCCGCCTATCGTCTCGATCGTTTCGCGGAAGGCCGCGTCATCGACGAGAAGGGCATGGGCGCGCAACCGAATCTGCACTGAGGCAAGCGCATGCGCATCACCTGTCCTTATTGCGGCGAGCGCGGGCTTGAGGAATTCACCTATCGCGGCGACGCCACGGTGGAGCGGCCCGACAGCCTCGACAGAAGCGCGACGGACGCCTGGGTGGACTACGTCTATCTCCGCGACAATCCGGCCGGCCTGCACAAGGAGCACTGGCATCACAGCGCCGGCTGCCATTCCTGGCTCGTGGTGACGCGCAACATCACCACCCACGAGATCGTCGCGGTCGAAAGCGCCGAGAAGGAGACCGCGGCGTGACGGCGCGCCCGCATCAGCCGAACCGGCTCGCAGAGGGCGGCCTGATCGACCGGTCGCGGAGCTTGCGCTTCGCTTTCGACGGCCGGGAGCTCAGCGGCCATCCCGGCGACACGCTGGCTTCGGCGCTGCTTGCCAATGGGGTTCGTCTCGTCGGCCGCTCGTTCAAATATCACCGTCCGCGCGGCATCCTCTCGGCGGGCTCGGAAGAGCCGAGCGCGCTGGTCGAGCTTCGCACGGGCGCGCGGCGCGAGCCCAATACCCGCGCCTCCACCATCGAGCTTTACGATGGGCTTGCCGCCGCGAGCCAGAATCGCTGGCCCTCGCTCAAGCTCGACATCCTCTCGGTGAACCAGCTGTTCGCGCCGATCTTCACCGCGGGCTTCTACTACAAGACCTTCATGTGGCCGGCCTCCTTCTGGGAGAAGCTCTACGAGCCGATGATCCGCCGCGCCGCAGGGTTGGGCCGCGCGGCCGAGGCGCCCGATCCCGACCATTACGAGAAGGCTTATGCCTTCTGCGACGTGCTGGTGGTGGGCTCGGGCCCCGCGGGGCTGGCGGCGGCGCGGGCCGCGGCAAAATCAGGCGCGCGCGTGATCCTGTGCGAGGAGGATTTCCGCCTGGGCGGCAAGCTCATCGCCGAGCGCTACGAGATCGACGGCAGGCCGGCGCGCGACTTCGTCGAGACGGTCGAGGCCGAGCTCGAGGCCGCACCCGAGTGCCGCATCCTCCGGCGCACGACGGTGCAGGGCGTTTATGACGGCGGCACCTACGCCGCGCTCGAGCGCGTCAACGATCACGTCGCGCTCCCGCCCGCGCACGAGCCGCGTCAGCGGCTGTGGCGCATCGTCGCCAAGCGCGCGGTGGTCTGCTCGGGCGCGATCGAGCGGCCGATCGTGTTCGGCGACAACGACCGGCCCGGCGTCATGCTGGCGGGGGCGGTGCGCGCCTACGTCAATCGTTTTGGGGTGGCGCCGGGACGCCGCGCCGTCATCTTCGCCGACAACGACGACGCCTTCCGCACCGCATCCGATCTCGCTTCGGCCGGCGTCGAAGTCGCAGCCGTGGTCGATGGGCGGCGCGCCGCCTCGCGCGCGGCGCAAGAGGCGGCCGAGGCAGCCGGAGCGCGCTACTTCGCCAATGCCGCGATTACGCGCGTGCGCGGGCGTCATCAGGTCAAAGGCGTCGAGATCACCGACGCGGGCGGCGGCCGCGAAACTGTCGCCTGCGACCTTCTCGCCACCTCCGGCGGGTGGAATCCGGCGCTCCACCTCACCACCCATCTCAACGGCAAGCCGCAATGGAGCGAGGCTCTCGCCGCGCTCGTTCCGGGAACCTTGCCGCCGGGCATGAGCGTGGCGGGCGCGGCATGCGGCACTTACGGGCTCGAGGCGTGTCTCGCCGAGGGCGATGAAGAAGGCGCCAGGGCCGCCTCGGAATGCGGCTTCGCCGCCTCGCCGTCGCGCCCCCGCGTGGCCGCCGAAAGCGCCGCGGCAAGTCCGGTGTGGCAGGTCGAGAAGGGCAAGGGCAAGGCCTTCGTCGATCTCCAGAACGACGTGACCGTGTCGGACGTGAAGCTCGCCGTGCGCGAGGGCTTCCGCATCCCCGAGCATCTCAAGCGCTACACCACACTCGGCATGGCGACCGACCAGGGCAAGACCGGCAACACCAACGGCGCGGCGGTGCTCGCCGCCAACACGGGGCGCTATATCGGCGCCGTCGGCAGCACCACCTTCCGGCCGCCTTACACGCCGATCGCGATCAGCGCGTTCGCCGGCCATCACCGCGGACGCGATTTCCGCCCGGCACGGCTCGCGCCCTCGCATCGTTGGGCGGAAGAGCAGGGCGCCACCTTCGTCGAGACCGGGCCCTGGCTCCGCGCGCTCTACTATCCGAAGCAAGGCGAGGCGCCCCAGGCATCGGTCGATCGCGAAGTGGCGAATGTCCGCAGCGCGGCCGGGGTGTGCGACGTCTCGACGCTCGGCAAGATCGACGTGCAGGGGAAGGATGCCGGCACCTTCCTCGATCGCGTCTATGCCAACACCTTCTCGACGCTTCCCGTAGGCAAGGCGCGCTATGGGCTCATGTTGCGCGAGGACGGTTTCGTGCTCGACGACGGCACGACCGCGCGGCTCGCCGAGGATCACTACTTCATGACCACCACCACGCTGAACGCGGTCAAGGTCATGCAGCATCTCGAATTCTGCCAGCAGGTGTTGTGGCCCGAGCTCGACGTGCAGACGGTCTCGGTCACCGAGCAATGGGCGCAATTCGCCATCGCCGGTCCCCGCGCGCGCGACGTGCTGCAAGGCGTGGTCGATTCGGCCCACGATCTCTCCAACGCGGCCTTTCCCTATCTCGCTTGCGGCGAGGTGAGCGTGGCGGGCGGCATCCCGGCGCGGCTCTACCGCCTCTCTTTTTCCGGCGAGCTGGCTTACGAGATCGGCGTCCCGGCGCGGTTCGGCGACGCCCTTGTCCGCGCCATCATGGAAGCCGGCGCGCCGTTCGGGCTTGCGCCCTACGGCACCGAGGCGCTCGGCGTGCTCCGCATCGAGAAGGGGCACCCGGCGGGCGCGGAGCTCAACGGCCAGACCACGGCGCACGATCTCGGCTTCGGCAAGATGCTCTCGGCCAAGAAGGACTTCATCGGAAGGTTCATGGCGGCGCGCGAAGCTCTGACCGATCCAGCGCGCCCCACACTGGTCGGATTGAGGCCGCTCGCCCGCGAGGACCGCATCCGCGCCGGCGCCCATCTCATCGCCAAGGACAAGGATGCGATCGCCAGGAACGATCAGGGCTATGTCACCTCGATCGCGTTCTCGCCCTCGCTCGGCCATTGGCTCGGCCTCGGCCTGCTTGCCCGCGGGCCCGAGCGGCACGGGGAGATCGTGCGCGCCTACGATCCTGTGCGCGGCGGCGATACCCTGGTCGAGGTGCGGCCGCCCTGTTTCATCGATCCGGAAGGAGAGCGCCTCCGTGCCTAGCCGCCCGTTTCACGCAAGCTCGGCGCTTTCCGGTCTTGCCGTTCCCGGCAGCTTCGGCAAGGAGGCTGGCGCGCCCGGCGTCACGATCGAGGAGCGAACCGGGGTCGGGCTCGCCACCGTCGCCGCGCGGAAAGGCGAGGCCGATGCCCTGAAGCGGGCCGTCGCCTCAGCTTACGGCGTCGATCTTCCCGAAAGCTCGCGCGCCGTGCACGGGAGCGAGGTGAGCTTTATCGGCTACGGGCCCGGGCAGTGGCTTGCCGTGTCCGAAACGCTCGCCAGCGAGGCGCTCGCGCGCGACCTCGCGATGCGCTTGCGCGGGCTCGCCTCGATCTCGGATCAGAGCGGGGGCAGGACGGTGTTGCGGTTAAGCGGACGAGAGGCCCGCGCCGTCCTCGCCAAAGGCTTGCCGATCGACCTTCATCCGCGCGCCTTCGCGCCGGGCAACGCCGCGACCAGCACGATCTCGCTCATGGGGGTGCAGATCTGGCAGGTCGATGACGCGCCGACCTACGACCTTGCCATCTTCCGCAGCGTCTCGGCGAGCTTCTGGCATTGGCTCACCGCCTCGGCCGCAGA
>JBFWTF010000011.1:0-23558 GCA_050247995.1 Methyloceanibacter sp.
CCAGGCTCCGTCATCGGGCCCCTTCGGCGCCGCAGGCCCGCAGATCAGGTGAAGGATGACCCCCACCCCCGACCCTCCCCCTTGCAGGGGGAGGGAGTGAATCGCCGCTCCTTTTTCTCTCCCCCCTGAAAGGGGGGAGCAAGAGGGGGGTCGAATTCAATTCGATGGGACGATGCTCTAGCCGCGCAACTCTCCGCCGGTGGCTTTCTTGACCGCGGCGACGACCTTGGCCGCCACCGCCTCGATCTCGGCGTCGGTCAGCGTCTTGTCGCGCGGCTGGAGCGTCACCTCGATGGCGAGCGACTTCTTCCCTTCCGGCACGCCTTGTCCGGTGAACACGTCGAACACGCCGGCAGCGCTGATGAGGGCGCGATCGGCCGAGAGCGCGGCGCGCAGAACCTCGCCCGCTTCGGTGTCGCGGTCGATGAGGAAGGCGAAGTCGCGCCTGACCGGCTGGAGGTCAGAGGCCTCGAGCGCGCGGGGAGCGCCTTTGCGGCGGCTCGGCGGAACGGCGTCGAGGTAAAGCTCAAAGCCCGCGAGCGGCGGATCGATGCCGAGACGGGCGAGAAGGTCGGGATGGAACTCGCCGAAGGTGCCGAGCACGGTCTTGGGTCCGAGCATGAGCGTGCCCGCGCGGCCGGGATGGAACCAGACGGGCGCCTCGCGGCTCACCGTGATGTTCGCCTGGTCGAGCCCGAGCGCGGCGAGCACGGCGATCGCGTCGGCCTTGGCCGCGAACACGTCGGCCGCTGACGCCTCGCCCGACCAATGGCGCCCCGCGCCCGAGAGCGCCGAGCGCCCGAAGCGGACGCCCGCGGCCGCCACGAACTGATCCTCGGGCCCGATGCCGCGATAGGCGTTGCCGAGCTCGAACAGCGCGCCGTCGGCGAAGCCGCGGTCGCGATTCCTCTGCGCCGCCACCACTAGCCCGGGGAGAAGCGAAGGCCGCATCGCCGCAAGCTCGGTCGAGATCGGATTGCTCAAGGTGAGCGAAGGGGAGCCGCCGCCGAACAGGCCAGCATGCTCGGGCGGGATGAAAGACCAGGTCACGGCTTCGACGAGGCCGCGCGAGGCGAGCACGCGCCGTGTCAGCCGCTGCCGCTTCTGCGCCTCGGTGAGCACCGGGCGCGCCACGCCGGCTTCCCGCCGCATCGGCGTGGCGGGAACCTTATCGACGCCGGTGAGCCGCACCACTTCCTCGACGAGATCGACCGGCGCGGTGATGTCGGGGCGCCAAGAGGGAGGCGCGGCGCTGAGCTGCTTGCCGTTGCCCTTGAGCGCAATGCCGAGCGCGCCGAGCCGCCGCTTGATTTCGCCCGTGCCGAGATCGAGCCCTGAGAGCCTCCTGACGAGGCCGGGATCGAACTTGAAGGGCTTGTTCCCCTTCGGCGTTTTCCCCGCGATCGTGACCTTGCTCGCCTCCCCGCCGCAGAGATCGAGCACGAGGCCGGTCGCAAGCTCGAGCCCCGGCACCACGAATTCGGGATCGACGCCGCGCTCGAAGCGGAAGCGCGCGTCGGACTGGATGCCGAGCTTGCGCCCCGTGCGCGCCGTGCGCTTGGGATCGAAATAGGCGGACTCGATGAAGACGTTGGTGGTGCTTTCGGTGACGCCGGTCTCCTCGCCGCCGATCACCCCGCCGAGTCCGAGCACGGCGCGATCGTCGGCGATGACGCACATATCGTCATCGGCCTCGTAGGTCTTGCCGTCGAGCGCGAGGAACTTCTCGCCTCTCTTCCCGAGCCGCGCCCGGATCGTGCCCTTGAGCTTGTCGGCGTCGTAGACATGGAGCGGGCGGGCGCGGTCGTAAGCGATGTAATTGGTGATATCGACCAGAGCGTTGATGGGGCGGAGCCCGATCGCCTTCAGCCGCCGTTGCAGCCATTCGGGCGAGGGGCCGTTCCTGACGCCGCGCACGAGCCGCCCGGCGAAGACCGGGCAGGCATCCGCATGCGCCTTGTCGAATTCGAGCGCAATCGGAATCGGATTGGCGAAGCCGCCCTTGACCGTCTTGATCGCGTCCTTCTTCAGCTTGCCGAGGCCGGCGGCGGCAAGATCGCGGGCGACGCCGCGCACGCCGAGACAGTCGGGGCGGTTCGGCGTGATGGCGATATGAAACACCGCGTCGTCGAGACCGAGCGCCTTCGCCGCCGGACTTCCGACCTTGGCCTCGCGCGGAAGCTCGATGATGCCGGTATGCTCGTCCGACAATTCGAGCTCGCGCTCCGACAGCAGCATGCCGTTCGACTCGACGCCCCTGATCTTGGCCTTGGTCAGCGTCAGGTCGATGCCGGGCACGTAGGCGCCGACCGGCGCGAACACGCCCTTCAATCCGGCCCGCGCATTGGGCGCGCCGCACACGACCTGAAGCTTGCCGTCGCCGGTATCGACCTCGCAGACGCTGAGCTTGTCGGCGTTCGGATGCTTGGCGCAGGCGAGGATCTCGGCGACGCGGAAGGGCGCGAGCGTCTTGGCCGGATCGAACACATCCTCGACTTCGAGCCCGATGCGGGTGAGCGTGTCGGCGATCTGATCGACGCGCGCCTTGGTGTCGAGATGCTCCTTGAGCCAGCTTGCCGTGAATTTCATGGCTCTAGCTCAGGCCTGCGGCGATAGTGGGGATGGCGAGCGGCGGAAAGCCGTAATGCTTGAGCCAGCGCAGATCGCCGGCGAAGAAGGCGCGCAAGTCCGGCATGCCGTATTTCAGCATGGCGATGCGGTCGATGCCGAGCCCGAAGGCGAAGCCCTGATGGCGCGCGGGATCGAGGCCGATATTCTTCAGCACGTTGGGATGCACCATGCCGCAGCCGAGAATCTCCAGCCACGCGTCGCCTTCGCCTATTCTGATCGCGTCGCCCTGCCGCGCGTAGCCGATATCGACTTCCATCGACGGCTCGGTGAAGGGGAAGTGGCTGGCGCGGAAGCGCATCTTCACCTCGGGGATCTCGAAGAAGGCCTTGCAGAATTCCTCGAGCGTCCATTTCAGATGGCCGAGATGGGTCTCCTCGTCGATCACCAGCCCCTCGACCTGATGGAACATCGGCGTATGGGTCTGGTCGGAATCGCAGCGATAGACGCGGCCCGGCGCGATGATGCGCAAGGGGGGCTTGGTCTTGAGCATGGCCCTGATCTGCACCGGGCTGGTATGGGTGCGGAGCAGCGGGCGCGCGCCGTCGGGGCCGGGCGGCAGATAGAACGTGTCGTGATCCTGGCGCGCCGGATGCTCGGGCGGGATGTTGAGCGCGGTGAAATTGTTGAAGTCGGTCTCGATGTCGGGGCCTTCGGCGATCGAGAAGCCCATATCGGCGAAGATTTCCGTGATTTCGTCGGTGACCTGGCTCACGGGATGGATGCGGCCCTCGCTAAGCGGGCCTTCGCGCACGGGCAAGCTCACGTCGGCGCGCTCATGGGCGAGCTTCGCCGCGGTCGCTTCGCGTGAAAGCTCCTGCCGCTTGGCTTCGAGCGCCTCGCCGACAGCCGTCTTCAGGCTGTTGACGACTTGGCCGTAGGCCTTGCGCTCGTCGGGGGGCAGCGAGCCCAGCGCTCCCATCAGCTCGGAGATGCGGCCCTTCTTGCCGAGCGCGGCGACACGCACCTGTTCGAGCGTGTCGAGGTCCGAGGCTTCGGCGATGGCGTGAAGCAGCTCGGTCTTGAGACTGTAGAGCTCGAGCGCGCTCATGGCGCGAGACTCCTAAAGCGCGAGGCCAGCCCGCGCCGCGAGGCGATCAACCTCGCGGAGCAGCGGCAGACGCGGCCTCGACCAGGCTCTTGAAGGTCGCCGGCTCGCGTACGGCGATGTCGGCAAGCACTTTGCGGTCGAGCTCGATGCCGGCCTTCTTGAGGCCGTCGATCAGGTGCCCATAGGTCAGGCCGTTGGCTCTGGCCGCGGCATTGATGCGTTGGATCCACAGCGCGCGGAACGTGCGCTTCTTCACCTTGCGGTCGCGATAGGCGTATTGTCCGGCCTTCTCGACGGCCTGCTTGGCGGTGCGGATGGTATTCTTGCGGCGGCCGTAATAGCCCTTGGCCTGCTTGATCACCTTGCGGTGGCGGGCATGGGAGGTAACGCCGCGTTTCACACGGGACATGACGGTGCTCCTTCGAAGCTGGCCCTAGGCGCTAGCGGCTATAGGGCAGGAAATTCTTCTTCACGATCTTGGCGTCCTCGTCCGACAGAACCATCGTCCCGCGTGCGTTGCGGATGAATTTGTTGGGACGCTGGATCATGCCGTGACGCTTGCGCGAGGCCTGGCATTTGACCTTGCCGGTCGCCGTGACTTTGAAGCGCTTCTTGGCACCGCTCTTGGTCTTCATCTTGGGCATTTGGCTTCCTTGATTTGGCCCCTCGACCGGACAGCGGAGGAGGGCGAGTTTCGACGATTGGAAAGCATGCGAGCCGCCACGGCATGCCCCGCCGGGCGGCTCCTACGCGCGATCTTATAGGGTCGGTTTTGGGGCTAATGCAAGGGATTCCAGCGCGGAAAGCCTAGCGCGGCGCGAGCACCATCACCATCTGCCGGCCTTCGAGCCTCGGCTCCGACTCGACCTTGGCGGTCGTGGTCGTGTCCTGCTTGACCTGGTCGAGCAGCTTCGCACCGAGCTCCTGGTGGGCCATTTCGCGGCCCCTGAAACGCAAGGTGACCTTGACCTTGTCGCCCTCCTCCAGGAAGCGGTGGATCGAGCGCATCTTCACGTCGTAGTCGTGCGTGTCGATATTCGGCCGCATCTTGATCTCCTTGATCTCGACGGTGCGCTGCTTCTTGCGCGCCTCGGCGGCCTTTTTCTGCGCCTGGTACTTGTACTTGCCGTAATCGAGGATCTTGCAGACCGGCGGCGCGGAGTTGGGCGCGATCTCGACCAGGTCGAGGCCCGCTTCCGCGGCCCGGGCGAGACCCTCGGTCGTGGCGACGACCCCGACATTGGTGCCGGTCGCGTCGATAAGCTGGATTTTTGGAGTGTCGATGGCCTCGTTGATGCGGGGGCCCCCCCGATCGGGCGCAAGCTTCGTCGGTCGCCTTACGATGTTCTGTCTCCTCTTAGCGAACGGCGGCCGGCGATCGCTCTGTGAAGGGCGGTTGTTCGCGCCGCGGCTCGATTGCTTGAACCCTTCTATAGCAAGGGAATTGCGCCTGACAAGTCAAGCCGGGGTGGAACAAGGATTGTACCCCTGCCTTAACGGGACCTTGCCTTCGCACCCCGGTCGAAGCCGGCGGCAAGCGCGGTGCCGAGCAGCTCGTCATAGACTTCCAGCGTCGCCCTCTGCATCGCGCGCAAAGTGTATTGCGCCGCGGCATGCGCCCGCGCGCGGCCGCCGAGCGCGGCGCGCGCTTCCGGCGTAAGGTTGAGCGCGCGTTTGATCGCGGCGGCGAGCGCCGATGCATCGCCGGGCGGGACGAGCCAGCCCGTGAAGCCCGGTCTGTCCTCCTCGGGGGCGATAATGGTTTCGGGGAGCGCGCCGATGGCCGAGACGATGACCGGGCATCCCATGGCTTGCGCCTCGACGCTGGTCCGCCCGAACGTCTCCGGCACGAGCGAGGGCACCAGCGCGACCTCGGCGGCGAGAAAGGCCGCCGGCATCTCCTGGCAATGGCCGACGAGGCGAACCTTGTCGTGAAGCCGGTGACGCGCGATCAGCGCGGCGAGCTCCTCGCGATAATTCGATCCGCTGCCGGCATCGCCCGCGAAAATGATCGCGGCGCCGTCGAGCGCGCTCTCGGCGGCAAGAAGGAATGCGGCCTCGATCGTGTCGCGATGCCCCTTCAGCCCGGTGAGCCGCGCCGCCTGGAGCACGATCTTGGTTCCGGGCGCGACACCCCAGCGCTCCCTGAGTTCGGCGACGGACCCCGGCGGGATCGCGCGCGCGTCGAAGGCGTCGGCATCGACGCCGCGATGGATGACGCGGATGCGCTCGCGCGCGGAAGGATGGCGCGAAGCGACAAGCGCGGCGGTGTAGCGCGAATTGGCGATCACGCGGTCGCCGCGCCCCATCACGCCGTTATAGAGGCGCTTTAGCGGGCCCGGGTTGCCATAGGCGCCGTGATAGGTGGTGACGAAGGGACGCCCGGTCCGGCGCGCGGCGAGGAAGGCGCTCCAGGCCGGCGCCCGGCTGCGGGCGTGGACGAGATCGACGCCGCGCTCCTCGATCAGCGTCGCGAGCCGCCGCGCATTGGCGAGGATGGTGAGAGGGTTCTTGCTCGCGACGGGAAGGGTAACGATCTCGCCGCCGGCATCGGCGATGGCGGTTGCCAAGCGGCCGCCTTCGGTGGCAACGAGGGAGGCGGCGCCGGCGCGGGTGAGCGCTTGCGTGATCTCGACGGCCGCCTGTTCGCTGCCCCCGGCATCGAGGCGCGGCACGACCTGCAGGATGGTCACCTCCGGCATGGCAGAAGGTCTTACGGTGAGCGCATCGGAACCGCAATTCCTCGACTTAGGCCAGGGCGCAAATCCGCGCCGCCTGGCCTATCGCCTGACCGGCGCTTCAGGCGGCGATAAGCCCGGACTCTTGTGGCTTTCCGGCTTCCTGTCGGACATGGCGAGCACCAAGGCGCTCGCGCTCGCGGATTGGGCGGAAGCGCGGGGCGTCGCCATGCTCCGCTTCGACTATTCGGGCCATGGCCTCTCGCAAGGCGATTTCCTTGACGCCACGATCGGCGACTGGCTCGAGGAGGCATCCGCCATGCTCGGGCTTCTCTTAGAAAAGACGCCGCGCGCCATCGTGGTCGGCTCGTCGATGGGCGGATGGATCGCGCTGCTTCTCGCCCGCAAGCTCGCGGCCGAGGGCGGCTTGCGCAAGCTCGCAGGCCTCGTTCTGATCGCGCCCGCCTGGGACATGACGAGGCGGTTGATGTGGAACCGGATGAGCGATGATGAGAAAACGATACTCGCATGCGACGGCGTTTTCTATCAGCCTTCGCTCTATGGCGACCCCTATCCCATCACCAAGCGCCTGATCGAGGAAGGGCGCAAGCACCTGATGGGCGCGGGCCCTCTCGCTCTCGATCTTCCCGTCCGCATCCTGCAAGGCATGCGCGATCCGGATGTGCCCTGGCGCCACGCGCTCGAGCTCGTCGAGCGGATCGGCGCGGACGACGTCGAGCTCACCCTCGTCAAGGACGGCGATCACCGCCTGTCGCGCGAGCAAGATTTGCGCCGCCTCGAAGCGATCGTCGCCGCTCTCGTTACGCAAGTGTTGCCACCGAGTACCCTGCGTCATGCCCGGACTTGATCCGGGCATCCATGCCGTTACCTCTCGGCAAGATGAAGCGCCAATGGAATGGATTGCCGGGTCAAGCCCGGCAATGACGAGGGGGGGAGGGTCCACTCACGGCGCGCGAAGCTCGGTCACCATCGGGCAGCCGAGCGTCTTCTCGAACGCCTCGCGCAGCTCGTCCTCGGTTTCGACCGTGAGGTAGAGCCCGCCGTTCCGCTCGGCGAGGCATTTCGTCTCGATGAGGCTCTGCTCGCCCATCCAGGTATAGCCCTTCACGCGAAGCCCGATGACATGGACGGTGAGCGACGCCGCGTCGCGGGAGAGCCTGTTGCCGAGCGCGCATGGCGAGCCGCCGCAAGTCTCCTCGCCGTCGGTCAGGAGCACGATCAAGGCGGGCTTGGCACGGAAGTCGAGCACCTCGGCCGCTTGCTCGACGGCTTCCGTCAGCGGGGTCTTGCCGGCAGGGGTGAGCGCCTTGATCGCCGCCATGATGCGCGCCGCCGAATTCGCTTCCGGCTTGAGGTCGAGACGCACGTTGCACTGGTCCCACACGCCCGGCCCATAGGTGATGAGCCCGACGCGGCGATGCTTGGTAACGCTTGGCAAGATCTTGGCGAGCGTGGCGCGCACCTTGTCGATGCGGCTCACTTGCCCTGCGGTTTCGCTGCCATAGCCCCAGCCATTGCCCGCCATCGAGCCCGAGGCGTCGAACACGATCATCGCGTCCTCGGTGCAGGGTGCGGGCTCCCCGGCGCCGTGGGCAACGCCGATGCCAAGGGCAGGGATCGTTGCCGCGACGACGGCCACGATCGCGAACGCCAACGCCTCAATCTTGCGCCGCCGTCGCGTCATCGGCCAGCAGGGCGGCAAGCCCTTCGCGGTAGGTGGGATAGCGCAGCGTGACGCCGAGCTCGGACTTGATGCGCGCGTTCCGGATGCGCCGGCTGCCCTCGTAGAAGCTTCGCGCCATGGGCGAGAGATCGGCATCGGCGAAGGCGACTTCCGGCGGCGGTGGCACGCCCATGAGCTTGGCCGCATGGGCCACCACGTCGCCCGGCGCGGCCGGCTCGTCGTCGGCGACATTGTAGATCGCGCCGCCGCGGGGCTTCGCCATCGAGGCTTCGAGCGCCCCCGCGATGTCGGCGACATGGATGCGGCTGAAGACCTGACCGTCCTTGTTGATCCGGCGCGCCGTGCCGGCCTTGAGCTTGTCGAACACGCTGCGGCCGGGCCCGTAGATCCCCGCCAAGCGGAACACGTGCACGGGAACGCCGCTCTCGCGCCCGAAATCGAGCCAGGCCTTCTCGGCCGCGACGCGGGCAAAGGTGCGCGCGCTGTTGGGCTTGGGCAGGGTGCCCTCATCGACCCAGGCGCCGCCCTGGTCGCCATAGACCCCGACCGTGGAGAGATAGCCGACCCATTCGAGCGACGGGAGCGCCGCGATCGTCTCGCGAAAATGCGCGAGCACCGGATCGCCCTCGGAGCCAGGGGGAATCGAGTGGAGGAGATGGGTCGTGCCGGCGAGGTGTTCCGCGATCGTCGCGTTCCCCGCATGGGCGGAGAAGCGAACGGCGTCGTAGCCCTCGCGCTTGAGCCGCTCGACCTTGCCGTCGTCGCGCGCGGTGCCCGCGACCCGCCAGCCCTTGGCGGCAAGGCGCTTGGCCAGAGCCTCCGCCGAGAAGCCGAGGCCGAAGGCGAACAGCTTCTTCATGCCGCTTCCTCCAGCCATTCGCTCCGCACGGCGGGATCGCTCTCGCCGGCGCAATGGGTGCCGCGCAAGGCGTCGAAGCGCCGCGGCGCAAGCCGCGAAAGCGCCCAAACCGCCATCGCCCGCACCAGGGGCGAGGCGTCGGCGAGCCGCGCCTCGACCAGGGGGGCGAGCGTGGTGTCGCCGGAATTGCCGGCGGCGATCAGAACGTTGCGCATGAAGCGGTCGCGCCCGGTGCGCTTGATCGGCGTGCCGCGGTAACGCGCGCGGAAGGCGGCATCGTCGAGGAGGAGCAGCTCGGCGAGCGGCGGGCTTCCGCTCGCGGCGCGCGCCGCGAGCTTCGCCTCGCGCGCGTCTCGCGCGAACTTGTTCCACGGGCAGATTGCCAGACAATCGTCGCAACCGAAGATGCGGTTCCCCATCGCTTCGCGAAAGCGCGGTGCGATGTGTCCCTTATGTTCGATGGTGAGATAGGAGATGCAGGCGCGCGCGTCGATCCGATAGGGCGCGGTGAAAGCGTGCGTCGGACAAATATCGAGGCAGCGCCGGCAGGCCCCGCAATGGTCCTCTTCCGGCGCGTCTGGAGCGATCTCCGCCGTGGTGAAGATCGCGCCGATGAAGAGCCACGATCCGAATTCGCGCGACACGAGATTGGTGTGCTTGCCTTGCCAGCCGAGTCCGGCGCGCGCCGCGAGCGGTTTCTCCATTACCGGCGCGGTATCGACGAAGATCTTGACCTTGCTTTCCGTGAGCGCCTGTACGCGCGAAGCGAGCGGCTTGAGCTTCTCTTTGAGGACGTCGTGATAATCGTCGCCTTGGGCATAGATCGAGATCGCGCCGCGCGACCTCTCCGCAAGGATTGCCAGCGGATCGCCGGCGCGCCCGTAGTTCAATCCGAGCACGATGACGCTGCGGGCTTCCGGCCACAGCGCGCGCGGCGCTCTTCGGCGATCTGCCGTCGTGCCGAGCCAGGTCATGTCGCCCTGCCGCCCCTCGGCGAGGAAGGCGTCGAGCGCTTCGCCGGCGCCCGCCACGTCATCGGCCGAGGTGAAACGCAAGGCGTCGAAGCCGAGCGCTTTCGCCTCAGCCGCGATCCGTCCTTTCAGCGTCTCTGCCATGACCAACCATGCCGGGCGCCACGTCTCAGAAGTCGAGATCGGCATAAGTCCCGGACGGGGTGAAGCCCGCAACGCGGTCCTGGAGCAACGGCCGGAACGACGGTCTCGACTTCAGCAACGCATACCAATTCTTGGCCGCCTCGTGCTCCTCCCACGCCACCTCGCCGAGATAGTCGAGCGCCGAGAGATGGGCCGCGGCGGCGAGATCGGCGAAGCTCATCGCGTCGCCCGCGAGCCAGCTCCGCGTCTCGGCGAGATGGCCGATATAGGAAAGATGATAGCGCAGATTCTCGTGGCCGGCCCGCATGGCGTCCATGTCGGGCGGCGCGCTCCCGGGGCCGAACCGCCGATAAACCTTTTCCTCGACCAGGTAGGCGGTCACCTCGTCGTGGAACTTGCGATGGAACCAATCGACGAGACGCCGCACCTCGGCCCTTGCCGCCTCGTCGCCGGGGAAGGGCTGGAACAGGCGCGCGTCGCGCCCGCCCGCGGTATCGCCGAGATACTCCGAGATGGCGTAGGCGCCGACGATCGGCCCGCGCTCGCCGGTGACGAGGACCGGCAGGGTTCCGGCCGGGTTCAGGGCCACGAACTCCGGGCGCCACTCCCAGGGCCGTTCCTCAACCAGTTCGGCCTCGACCCCGCATTCGCCGAGCGCAAGCCGGATCGACCGCGAGAACGGGCAGAGCGGATAATGCAGTAGAGTCGCCATCGCGTTGCAAAATGGGTCGCGCCAGCCCTAAGCCTCGTATAGAACCTGGGCGCGCACCGAACAAGCGGGGGAGCGGGGGAAACCCATGACGATCGAGCAGATTATCGTCCTTGCCATCGTGCAGGGCGTTACCGAGTTTCTGCCCATTTCGTCCTCCGGGCACCTCATCCTGGTCCCTCAGCTCATGCATTGGCGCGACCAGGGGCTCGTGGTCGATGTCATGACCCATCTCGGCACCCTGCTCGCCATTCTGATCTATTTCTGGCGCGACGTGGTCCGCCTCGTCCGCGGCGCGTTCGAGCTGCTCAAGGGCAAGGTGACCGAGGAGGGGCGGCTTGCCATCTACATCGTGCTCGCCACCATCCCCGCGGTCGCGTTCGGCATTTTCCTCAAGAAGCTCGGCTATACCGATCTCGAGCGCAATGTCGCGGTCGTGGCCTGGAACACCATCCTCTACGGCCTCTTGATGATGGTCGCCGACCTGGTCGGTCCGCAGGAACGCACGCTCTCGAACATGACGCTCGGAGCCGCGCTACTCATCGGCGTGGCGCAGGCGCTCGCGCTCATTCCCGGCACGAGCCGCTCCGGCGTCACCATCACCGCCGGGCGCTTCCTCGGCTTTACCCGTCCGGATTGCGCGCGCTTCTCCTTCCTTCTCGGCATTCCGGCGATTGCCGGCGCCGGCATCTTTACCGTCGGCGATGCGCTCTCGAGCGGCGAGCCCGTCACCATGGACGCGGTCTATTGCGCGATCCTCACCTTCTTCGCCGGCCTTGCCGCGATCGCCTTCCTCATGGCGCTGGTGAAGCGCGTGAGCCTCCTGCCCTTCGTCCTCTACCGCATGGTGCTCGGCGGCTTTCTCCTGGTGCTTCTCTACACCTGAGCGCGCGCCGGGTTCAGGGCCTGTATTCCGAGAATTGCCCGCGCGGGCGGAATTGCTCGAGATAGTCGGGCACGATGGCGGCAATTGCCACCGGCTCGATGCCGAGCGCTTCGAGATCGCGGCCGCTGCGCTTCGCTGCCTCGCTCACGACATTGTCGGTCTGGAGCAGACGCACCTGATCGATGGTGAGCGGCGGATTAGGCAGGAGCTGAAGGAAGGCCGCTTTAAGCTTGGCGAGCCAGAACGGGACCGGCACGAGGAAGCGCTCGCGCATCGAATAGGCGAGCACGCGCTCCATCACCTGCTTGAGGGTGAGCACCTCCGGCCCGCCGAGCTCGTAAGGGGCGCCCGCCCCGGCCTTGCCGGTCAGGCCGGCGAGAATGGCCTTGACCACATCGCCGACGAAGACCGGCTGAAATTTGGTCTTGCCGCCGCCGATGAGAGGGAGCGCGGGGAGGAGCCGCGCCAGGGCGGCGAAGCGATTGAAGAAATCGTCCTCCGGCCCGAACACGACCGAGGGCCTGAGGATGACGGCGCCGGGAAACGCCTCGCGCACGTCGGTCTCGCCTGCGGCCTTGCTCCGCGCGTAGGCCGAGCGCGAGCGCTCGCTCGCGCCGATCGCCGAGACATGGACCAGGGTGCCGGCGCCGGCCGCTCTCGCGGCTTCCGCCACGTGGGCCGCGCCTTCGTCCTGCACCGCCTCGAAGGTTTGCTTGCCGGAGGGAAAGAGGATGCCGACGAGATTGACGACCGCGTCGGCGCCGCGCGCCGCGGCGATCAGCGAGTCCGGGTAGCGCACATTCGCCTGCACGGCGTTGATCTGGCCGACGCTGCCGAGCGGCTGGAGATGGCCCGCGAGTTCGGGGCGCCGCACCGCCACGCGCATGCGCGCGCCGGTCTTGGCGATGGCGCCGACGAGATGCCGGCCGATGAAGCCCGAGCCGCCATAGACGGTCACGAGCGTCCTGTTGTCGAGAGTGATGGCCAATTCCGTCCCTATGCCCGTTCTCTGTCGCCTCATTACACGAGGGGGCCGAACCCTGTGAAGCGCCACGCGCCGCCCCGGCTGTCGCTCGTCACCCTTGGGCGCGCGCTGATTGACTTTCGCAAGCCTGGATCGTACCTCACCCCCAAGCCCAGGTGGCGGAACTGGTAGACGCGCTAGATTCAGGTTCTAGTGCCCGAAAGGGCGTGGAAGTTCGAGTCTTCTCCTGGGCACCATTCCCGCTTTGTTAAGCGCCGCGCGGTATGGGTTGTGCCGCCAAGGAGCGCCTTTCGGCTTTGAGCACGCAAAAGACCGTCGAACTCCACAGAGGCGATTTGCCGCCCGGCCGTTTTCAGGGCCGGAGCGTCGCCATCGACACCGAGACGCTGGGGCTCAACCCCTATCGCGACCGGCTTTGCCTGGTGCAGCTGTCGGAGGGCGACGGCCGCGCGGCCCTGGTGCAATTTGCCGGGACGCCCGACGCGCCGGAGCTGAAGCGCCTGCTCGCCGACGAAAGCGTGCTCAAAATCTTCCATTTCGGCCGTTTCGACATGGCCGTGCTCAAGCACAATCTCGGCGTGATGCCGAAGCCGGCCTATTGCACCAAGGTCGCCTCGAAGCTTGCCCGCACCTTTACCGACCGGCACGGGCTCAAGGATTTGTGCAAGGAATTGCTCGGCATCGAGCTGTCCAAACAGCAGCAATCCTCGGATTGGGGGGCGCCGGAGCTCAGCCAGGAGCAGCTCAACTATGCCGCGAGCGACGTATTGCATCTACACGCGCTCCGGGAGAAACTCGACGCCATGCTCCGGCGCGAGGGCCGTGAAGGCCTGGCGCAGGCCTGTTTTGAGTTCTTGCCGGTCCGGGCCGAGCTCGATTTGCGCGGCTGGTCCGAGATCGATCCCTTCGCCCACTGAGCCGGGAAAACGGCGCCTCGGGCGGAGCGGGGCGCGGTCGCAATGTGATCAAAGTCCTGCGGCTAGGTGGTGCGGGACCGACCATGCCGGTGCCTCGAGATTGGGCGGGAAAAGATGGCGGCTGATGCCAATGTCATTGCCGGCGGTCGGCAATACCGGATCCGCACAGCCGAGGAGCGCCGGCGCGCCTTCGTGGGCGCTTCGCGCCACACCAAGCTCGTCACCTTTCTTCGCAAGGCGCTCCCGACCTTCGCCGTCCTCGTGCTCGCGACCTATTTCATCTCGACGCGCCTCGCCACGAGCGTCAGCATTGGCGACATGAGCGCCAGCATCGAAGGCATCGAGGTGAAGGACGGCAACCTGCGCATGGTCAACCCGAAGCTCGAAGGCGCCGACAAGAAGAACGGGAAGTATGTCATCGGCGCCGACTATGCCGACCAGGACATCAAGAACCCGAACTTGATCAAGCTCCACGCCATCAAGGCCGATCTTGCCTCTGCCGATGGCGGCTGGTCGCGCATGACGGCGACGCGGGGGCGGTTCGACAACAAGACCGGGCGCCTCGTCATGCAGGACAAGATCGACATCGCCACGAGCACCGGCGTTTCCGGCGCGCTGACGCACGCCACTCTCGACACCAAGAACCAGATCATCCGGTCGCATCGTCCGGTCTCGTTCGTGCTGCCGAACGGCACGGTCAGGGCGAACGCCCTCACCCTCTACTCGGCCAAGCACACGCTGACGTTCCGCGGCAAGGTCGCTGTCCATATCGTGCGTCCCGCCAAAGACGGGCAAAACGCCAAGGCCGCGGCTCCCGCGCCCAAGGCCGCGGCTCCCGCACCCAAGGCCGTGCCTGCCGCGC
Source organism: Methyloceanibacter sp. (assembly GCA_050247995.1). Taxonomy (GTDB): domain Bacteria; phylum Pseudomonadota; class Alphaproteobacteria; order Rhizobiales; family Methyloligellaceae; genus Methyloceanibacter. The sequence continues at coordinate 14,396 of JBFWTF010000011.1, forward strand.
CCGATGTCGCGCCCGATGTCGCGCCCGAGACCGCCGCTCCGCCGCCGCAAGCCGCGCCGGCCGAGAGCGTGGCCCCGCCGCCGCAAGCGGAAGCGCCGGGCGAGATGGAGATGCCGCCGCTCCCGCCGCTGCCGGGCGAGGGCGGCGCAAGCCCGAGCGTCCCATGACCGGCACCACGCACGTCTTGCGGATGGCAATGGTCGGCCTCATGGCCGCGGCGACGGCGTTCGCAGGCGCGCTCCTTTCCCTGCCGCCCGCGACGGCGCAGACGCTCACCAATGCCTTCGGCGGTCTCTCGGAGAGCTCCGGCGATCCGATCGATATCGAATCGGACGCGCTCGTCGTGCATGACAAGGAGAAATACGCGACCTTCAGGGGCAACGTGAAAGCGGTGCAAGGCACCACCACGCTGCGCGCCAAGGAACTCAATGTGCATTACGTGGGCGGCGGCAGCCTCGCCCCCGGCAACAAGGACGGCGGCGAGAAGGCTGCCGATGCCAAGGACGGCAAGACCGCCAAGGGTGACCAGGCGCAGATCAGCAAGATCGAGGCGAAGGGCGAGGTCGTCATCGTCAGCGACAAGGACCAGACCACGAGCAGCGATTGGGCCATTTACGATGTGCCGGCGCAGCTTGTCACCGTCGGCGGCAATGTGGTGTTAACGCAAGGCCAGAATGTGCTAAAGGGAGACCGGCTCATCATCGATTTGAAGACGGGTGAAAGCCGGTTCGAGAATTCGGGAAGCCAGGCCACCGGTGGCCGTATCCGAGCGCTGTTCATGCCGAAGGATGCTGCCAAGGGCGGCGCGCAGAAAGACGCCAAGCCGGGCGACAACGCCGCTGCCGCTCCTGACAAGCCCGGCAAGGGCGCGGCGGCCGAACCGGACGAACCGTCCGACGACGCGCCCTGGCCGCTCACCCCGGATGCGCGGCCTTGAAGGTTTCCGTTGTCGAGAGTTTAACCAGCCGGCGCTTCACTTAAGGAGCGAAAGGGGTCGTGGGCAAATTGCTTTCGTTTCCTGGCCGTCAGGCAGCCGCGCCGCAAGCGGGCACGACAAAGACCGTAACTCACGCGCCGCGGCCCGAGGCCAATCCGGAATACGGCCGGCTCACCGTGCGCTCGGTGGTCAAGAGCTTCAAGAAGCGCACCGTCGTCCGCGGCGTCAGTCTCGAGGTCTTGCGCGGCGAGGCCGTCGGATTGTTGGGGCCGAATGGCGCCGGCAAGACCACCGTGTTCTACATGATCACGGGTCTCATTCCCGCCGACGAAGGCTCGATCCGCATCGACGGCATCGACGTGACGCAACTGCCGATGTACCGGCGGGCGCGGCTCGGCATCGGTTATCTGCCGCAAGAGGCGTCGATCTTCAGGGGCCTCACCGTCGAGCAGAACATTCTCGCCGTGCTCGAGACCGTCGAGCCCGACAAGCGCGAGCGCCAGCGCCAGCTCGACGCGCTGCTCGACGAGTTCCGCATCACCCGCCTCAGGGCTTCGCCCGCCATGCGGCTTTCGGGCGGCGAGCGGCGCCGGGTCGAGATCGCCCGCGCGCTCGCCTCGCGCCCGTCCTTCATGCTGCTCGACGAGCCGTTTGCCGGCATCGATCCCATCGCCGTTAACGACATTCGCGCCCTCGTGCGCCACCTGACCCAGCGCGGCATCGGCGTCTTGATTACCGATCACAATGTGCGCGAAACACTCGATCTTGTCGGCCGTGCCTATATTATTCACGACGGCATGGTGCTGACCCACGGCACCGCGCAGGAGGTCATCGCCAACGAGGACGTGCGGCGCGTCTATCTCGGCGATCAGTTCAAGATCTGAGCGGCGCGAAAAGGCGCGTTTTTTGCGTTTCGGCAATGGCGATCACAGCGAAGCTCGAACTGCGTCAGGCCCAAGGCCTGGTCATGACGCCGCTTTTGCAGCAGGCGATCAAGCTGCTCCAGCTCTCCCATGTCGAGCTGCAAAGCTTCATCGAGGCCGAGCTCGAGCGCAATCCGCTGCTCGAGCGCGCCGACGCCGAGGAGCCCGGCGCGGGCGCCGATCCCGGCCTTGGCGCGGCGCCCGGCATGAAGGACGAGCCTGACTCCCGGAGCCCGGGGCAGGAGAGCGAGGCGGGCGAGGGCGAGGAGGGCGAATGGATCGATCTTGAGTCCGATTCGAGCCGGAGCGAGGACCTCGATATCGAGCCGCAGGACGCTTATCCCGACGCCGATGGCGCGATGCTCGCCGGCTTCGCCGCCGGGGACCCGGCCCCGTTCGGCCAAGGCGCCGGCATGGCGAGCGGCGAGGCCCCGAATCTCGAGGCCTACGTGGCCGGGGAGAGGACGCTGAAGGACCACCTCACCGAACAACTGATCCTCGCCTTCGCCGATCCCGCCAGCCGCCTCATCGGCCACCACCTCATCGATATGACCGACGAGGCGGGTTATCTCACCGGCGATCTCGCCGGCCTTGCCGAGTTGCTCGGCGCGCCGCCCGAACTTGTCGAGGAGACGCTTTCCGTGATGCAGGGCTTCGACCCGAGCGGGGTGTTCGCCCGCGATTTGCGCGAGTGCCTCATGCTTCAGCTCAAGGAGCAGGACCGCTGCGATCCGGCGATGGCCGCCTTGATCGAGAACATCGAGCTTCTCGCCGTCCACGATCTCTCCGCGTTGAAGCGCGCCGCCAAAGTCTCTGACGAGGATCTGCTCGACATGATCGCGGAAGTGAAGCGGCTCAATCCCAAGCCCGGGCTGCGCTACGGCTCCGCCCCGGCGCAAGTCGTCGTCCCCGACGTGTTCGTGCGCTCGCTCCCCGACGGCAGCTTTCATGTCGAGCTGAACAGCGAGACGCTGCCGCGCGTTCTCGTCAACCGCACCTATTATTCGACCGTGTGCAAATCGGCGGCGCGCAAGGAAGATCGCACCTATCTCGCCGATTGCTTCCAGACGGCGAATTGGCTCGTGAAGAGCCTCGACCAGCGCGCCCGCACCATTCTGAAAGTGGCGCGCGAGATCGTGCGCCAGCAGGACGCCTTCTTCACCCACGGCGTCCGCCATCTCAAGCCGTTGAACCTGAAGACGATCGCCGATGCGATCGCCATGCACGAATCGACCGTCAGCCGCGTCACCGCCAACAAATACATGGCGACCAACCGCGGATTGTTCGAACTCAAATATTTCTTCACCTCGGCGATCGCCGCGACCAGCGACGGCGACGCCCACTCCTCCGAATCGGTGCGCGACCGCATCCGCGCCATGATCGAGGCGGAAGCGGCGAGTTCGGTCCTGTCCGACGACAAGATCGTGGAACGACTGCGGGAGGACGGCATCGACATTGCGCGGCGCACAGTGGCGAAATACCGCGAGGCGCTCAGGATACCCTCTTCGGTGCAACGCCGAAGGCAGAAGCGCCTCGCCCCTTGCGCGCGCCTCTAGTCGCGCCTAAATCAATGGGGAACAAGGAAAAACCTGTAAAGAGGGACGGCGCAAATTAGTTGGTTTGACACCCTGGAGCGTGCGTTCTAGCTTCGCGCCCCTCGGTGGAGTTCCGAAGCGCGCCGGTTTCGCTGTTGCAGTTCAGTTCGCGAAAGTCGCGGCAAGCGCCGGGTCAAGGCGCGGAAAAGTCGACAACTGAAGTCTTCCGCCGGCAATGACGATACAAGTAACCGGAAAGAATCTCGACGTCGGTGAGGCGTTACGCAGTTACGTCCTGGAGCGTATCGCCCATGCCGTCGAGAAGTTCACCGGGCGTGAAACGACGGGGCATGTGCGTATCGAAAAGGAGCGCAACGAGTTTCGGACCGACTGCACGATCCATCTTTGGCAGGGCATGAGTTTGGAGGCGCACGGCGCTGCGCCCGATGCCTATCAGAGCGCCGATCGTGCGTGCGAGCGGCTCGAAAAGCGGATCCGCCGCTACAAGCGGCGGCTCAAGCGGCACGGCGGCGAGACGTCGCGCAAGGAGACCCCGGCGGCCGGCTACGTCATTCAGGCGGCGCCCGAAGGTCACGAGGAACACGATGAGGACTATCCCGTTATTGTCGCCGAGGCGGAGATGCCCGTGCACGAGATGGCGGTGAGCGACGCGGTGATGCAGATGGATTTGTCGGACCGGCCCGTTGTCGTGTTTCGCAATGCAAGTCACGGGGAAATCAACGTGGTCTACCGCCGCGGCGATGGCAATATCGGCTGGATCGACCCGGCCGGACCGCTCCGCGCGACGAGCGCGGCGGTCGCGCAGCAACGAACCAAGAAGGCGCGCAAGCGGTCTTGAGCGGAACCATCCGCCAAGTCCCGCGACCGCCCATCGGAGGGATATTTAAGATGCTGCTGACGAATTTTATCGCGCCCAATTCCGTGGTGCCGCTGCTCAGGGCCAAGACCAAGAAGCAGCTCCTTCAGGATCTTTCGGCGCGCGCGGCAAAGATCACCGGCTTGCGCGAGCGCGACATCTTCGACGTGCTGTTGCAGCGCGAGCGGCTCGGCTCGACCGGGCTCGGCCACGGCGTCGCCATTCCCCACGCCAAGCTGCCGGGCCTGAAGCGCATCGTCGGCGTTTTCGCCCGTCTCGCCGAGCCGATCGACTTCGAGGCGATCGACGGCCAGAAGGTCGATATCGTCGTTCTCCTGCTCGCGCCCGAGGGCGCCGGCGCCGATCATCTCAAGGCGCTCGCGCGCATCTCGCGCCTCCTGCGCGATGGCGCCGTGGTGGAGAAGCTCCGCACCGCCAAGGACGCCGCGGCGCTCTATGCCGTCCTGACCGAAGGCGAGACCTCCTCGCACGCGGCCTAGCGCATCAATTCTCCGGACTGCGTCAGGCATTAGCCCCACCCCGGCCCTCCCCCTTGCAGGGGGAGGGAGAGCGATCCGCCGATCGTCAATTTTTCTCCCCCCTGAAAGGGGGAGTAAGAGGGGGGTCGTGGGCGAATTCGGAGGCTGCGCTCTGGTGGCGCTAGAAGCGCGTTCTTTAGTGCACGCTCACCGGCACGAGATCGTTCTCGAGGGCGTTGGCGATGGCGGCGCTGCGGCTGTCGGTTAGCGCGAGCGGCGTGCCGTCGGCGCCAAGCACGGCGAACAGGTCGATGCCCTTGGGCGCGTCGGAGAGCGAAGGGAACAGACGCTCCGCCGCGTCGGGGGCGATCTGCTTGATATAGGCCACTTCCCCGTCGCCGAGCTCGGCGAGCTCGCGCCGGCTGATGGGCGAGTCCGTCTGGAGATCTTCTTCTTCTTTTTCGAACTTGTTCATCTTTACGTCTGCTCCTCGTAACGAGAGGATGGTGAAGCTACGAAACAAATGCGGCGAGGGTTTCAATCGGCTGCGGCAACGCCGATTTTCATGACGCGCTTCGCCTCGCGCGGTCGCGTCAGTTCGATCACGAGAAGGCCGTTTTGGAGCTCTGCCTTGCAAACCTCGACGCCGCTTGCAAGGGCAAAGCTTCGCTTGAACTGCCGCGCGGCGATGCCGCGATGCAGATACGCGCGCGCGCCCTCTTCGCCCTGCTTGCCGCGGATGCAAAGCTCGCCGTTCTCGGTGCTCACCTCGAGCTCATCGGGAGCGAAGCCCGCGACCGCGAGCGTGATGCGCAACGTTTCCGGCTCGCCTGTCAGAAGCTCGATATTGTAGGGCGGGTAGCCGGACTCCGCCTTTGCCGCGCCGCCCGGTCCACGGGGTGCGCCAAGGCTGAGCCAGAAACTGCCGTCGAGGAGCGTCATGCGCTGCATGCGAGCCAAAGCCCTTTCCAAGAACGCGGCGCCGTGCCGGGGCTTTGCCGAGGCCCCGAAGGCGCCTCTGTCGGATAAGGCCCGGCCCCGCCGCGGGCGCCGAGCCTTTGGTTTTCCGCCTTCGCATATGGGGACCGGCAAGGCCAATTCAAGCGCAAAGCGGCGCCCGGTCACCCCTTCGTGTCTCGCCGCCTATCGTTGGCGCGCGGCTTGACCTAAACTCGCCGGGCCTGACCATGAGACATGGGCGAGACGATGATCTGGTACGTCAGTTCGCAAGGCAGCGATACCGGGGATGGCCGCAGCCCCGGCACGGCGTTCAGGACGCTCGGCCACGCCGTCGAGGCCGCCCGTTCCGGCGACACCATCTTGCTCGTGCCCGGGGCCTACGATCAGGATCTGCCCGCGCAAGTGAGCGCGGCGCGCTCAGCCAAGATCACCGTCTCGGTGCTCGGCGGCCATTAGGCCGCCCCGGCTGCCGCGGCCAGTGGCGCCGCCTCCGGCGCTTGCTTCGGCGCGCCCAGCATGAGCATGCGGAACTCGGCCTCGCCCACCACCCGCGCGATTTCCCGGAAGGCGAAGAACGGCGCGAGCGCGACCGCCATGATCGCGGCGACCGAAAGCAAGGCGACGGGTCCTCCGCCACCGATCACGGGAAAGCTCTCCGCGACGGTCTTGCCGTGAAACAGACCCACCACGATCTCCTCGACGATATAGGCGGCCAGCAAGAGTACGGCGAACACGCCCGACTTGAAGGCGATGGGAACGATCAGCGGCCGGTCGTCGAATCTCTTGGTGAAGCGCAGGTTCTCGGCGATGAGCATGATCTTGCCGAGCACGAGCGCGTTGAGCGTGGCAAGACCGTAGAAGCGGAAGCCGATATTGTTGCCGGCGAGCACGAGCCACTCGTGGACGAAGAACACGAGGAACACGACCCAGAGATAAGCGACGATGACGAGGAACTTGCGCAGTTCCTCGAGCAGCCGGAGTTTCAGGCTCCGCTTCGGCTGCGCCGGTTCCGCGCTTGCCGCCGCTTCATCGGCAGTGGCGCCAAGCTGCGCCGCCGTCGCGCTTGGGGACGCGCCTAAGAGATCGCCGATTTCGCGCGCTTGCTTCCACGATGAAAAGCCCGGGCGCCACAACAGGTCGTCCTGCTTCAGCTCGCCCCGCTCGGCGAGCAGCAGCAATTCGCGATTGCCGAGCGGGCCGTAGCGCTTGTCGCCGCGTGACAGATACCAGGACGGCGCGCCTGGCGCGGTCCCGGCCGGCAGTTCATTCTGCTGCATGGAACCCCCCCTCCGGCCCCCCGATCGGGGGCCATCGTAGCCGGAGTGCGGGGCCGATCAAAGCCTCCTCGTTTACCTCGTTTTCGCATCGGCGCCGGCAACCGGCCTTCCCGGGATGGACTTGCGCCCCCGCCCGGGTTAGAGCGGTTGGGCGGCTTACTTATCATCGGTAGGGGGTTCACGTGATCAGAGTCATTTTCGCCAGTCTGCTTCTCGCGTTCGCTCTCGTCATTGCCAATCAGCCGGCCAAGGCCGAGTGGCTGTGCGGTGTCGATCGCTGCGTCTGGGTCACCTACGACGTCGACGAGCCCGCTTACGCGCTCTCCTGGGGAGCGCCGATCTATCCGAGCTGCTACTGGAAGCGGGGCGTGTTCGGCCGCTGGAAGATGATCTGCCCGGGATACTGATCCCGCACGCTCCAGCACGATCATTGCTGATTGACGATCGACGCGCCGGTGCGGCCTCGCGCCGGCGCTGCCGCATGCGGCGCCAGCGTCTATTTGGTCGCGACGGTTTTCGCCGATGCGGCGTCGGCGGCGAGATCGTAGCCGAAGCCGAATTTCGTCACCGCGCCGAGCGCGAGCCCCAACGCCATCGCCAGGGTGGCGAGAAAGAGGTTCTTTGCCGCGCGATTGACCATGACCCAAGCATAGCGAAGAATCCTAACAGTTCTTTGAAGGCGCCCGCTCATGACCGAAAAGACCGGCGCGAAACCCGCAGCCCAGCCGATCCGCCGGGTCGTCACCGGCCAGGCGAAGGACGGCAAATCCGTCGTCGCGAGCGACAACCTGGTCGCGCCGATTGTCGTGCCGCTCATGCCCGGCGCCGCCTTCTTCGGCCTGTGGGGCGCCGACGCCATGCCCGCCTTGCCCGACTCGGGCGCCGAGCCGAGCTACCGCACCTGGTTCCCGCCCGACGGCGGCTACCGGTTCGAGCTGGTCTTGCTGCCGCCGGACGGAACGCCGCCAAGTGCCGGGATCGACCGCAGTCAAGCGCTCGCGGAGACCGAGGCGCTGCTGCCGGGTCTGATGGCCGCGATGGATCCGGCGCACCCCGGCTGGCACGCAACCGACACGATCGACCTCATCTATGTTGCCAAGGGCCAATGCGTGCTCAAGCTCGATGGCGGCGAGACCGTCACGCTCAGGGCCGGCGATACCCTCGTCCAGAACGGCGCGCGCCACGCCTGGAGCAATCCCGGCGGCGAGGCTTGCGCGCTGCTGACGGTTTCGCTTGGCGTGCCGCGCAAAGGCTGAAGCTCGGAGCGGGCCGGGCGAGACCGCCGGCTATAAGGCCGTCGAGACATCCGCAGTTACCGATGGGAATTTGGTGGAGCCAGGCGGGATCGAACCGCCGCGCCGAGGGGTGCGTTTCAAGAGGCGTTGCGATTGATTGTGTCTCGGTTTGAATTGGCCTTAGTCGTCGATCGGCGTCGGCTTCGTCATGTCGACAAGTGTGTGGCCGGGCAGAGTTGGATGGGGGCGTTGGCCTATTCGAGCAAATCCGTGGCGGCGGTATAGCGCCATTTGCCGAACCATGCGCCCGTTCGTGTAGAGACGGATTTCCGGAACCTTCGCTTCGCGTGCCTTGCTGTCAGCGAAGCGAAGCAAATCCCCACCGAGGCCCCGCCCCTGCCATTCAGCGCGAACCGCGACGCTGAAGATGACAAGATGATCGGGGTAGGATTCGAGTACGACCAGCGCGACTGGGAGGCCGGCCTCATCCTTCAGCCAAACCTCGCCGCGAGCAATGCGCGGCGCATAGTCCTCGGCGACGGGCAGCGGCACCATGCCAATGTCGGCCTGGAAAGTCGCATAGGCGTCAGCAGTGATCGTCCGAACAACCTCAAGATCAGACGCATCCGCACAGCGCATGTCGCCGCTCAGCTCGCTAGAGGCTGCGCATTTTTTCCGAAACATGCAACGGCCGCCGAGCCGTGGCTGTCATCTGTCAGCCCGCAGCGGCCCAACAACTTCGACCGGTAATGGTGGAGCCAGGCGGGATCGAACCGCCGACCTCGTGAATGCCATTCACGCGCTCTCCCAACTGAGCTATGGCCCCTTCAGGGATTGGGTTTTCTGGCGTCAGATATCAGAGTTTGGGGCGCCGGCGGCAAGTGTCAATATTGATCCGTGACCGGAGCCCCGCACCCGGCTGCAGCTTTCCGCGCCCGTG
>JBFWTF010000012.1:0-22407 GCA_050247995.1 Methyloceanibacter sp.
CGGCGCGCTCGCCGTCATGGCGGTGGCCTTCACGCTCCTGTTCGTGGTCTTGCATCTGATGGCAATGCGCGCGGAGATCTTGCGCCGGCGCGTGCGCGCCATGCAGCAGATGCATGTCGAGCAAGCGGCTCTGGCCGGGACCTGAGACGTCATGCCCGATCTCGGTCCGCACGCGTCCTTCATCATCGCCGCTTACGGCTTCACCTTCGCCGCCGTGGCCGCGCTCGCTTTCTTCATCGTCGCCGATGATCGCAAGCAGCGCCGTCTGCTGGCCGCTCTCGAGGCCAAGGGAATCCGCCGGCGCTCGGCGGGGAGCGCCCGCGCCGCCAAGCCCGCGCGAGGCCGCAAATCATGAGCGAGGAAAACCGCGCCACGACGTTCCGGCGCTTCTTCCCCCTTCTGCCGCTTGCGCTCTTCGCCGTCCTCGCCGGCCTCTTCTGGATTGCGCTTAGGACCGGCGATCCTTCGCTTCTGCCCTCGCCCTTGATCGGCAAGAAGGTGCCCGAATTCACCCTTCCGCCGCTCGAGGGCCTTCTCGCCGGGAACGATCAAGTGCCCGGCTTCGCCGCCTCGGACCTGGCGCAAGGCGAACCCACGCTCATCAATGTCTTCGCCTCATGGTGCCTCGAATGCCAGCACGAGCATCCGCTCCTGCTCGCTCTCGGCCAAACTCCGGGGTTGAGGCTCTACGGCATCGACTACAAGGACGACCCCGAGGCGGCGCGGCGCTTCCTCGGCCGCTACGGCAACCCTTATGCGCGCGTCGGCGCCGACCGCTCGGGCCGCGTCGCCATCGACTTCGGGGTTTACGGCGTGCCCGAGACCTACGTGGTCACGGGCGACGGCACCATCGCCTATCGCCATGTCGGCCCCCTCACGGAGGAGACCGTCAAGAACAAGATCCTGCCCCTTCTGACGCCGAGGGACGGCAAGCCCGAAGGCTAGCGGCGGGCCTTGTTGGCCGTGTTCACGATCGTGTCGAGCGCGTCGAGAAAGTCCTGCCGCTTGCTGGCGGGCAGGCAGGCGATAAGCCGCTGGTCGGCGGCCGCCGCGCCCGGCTTCGCCTCGCGCAGCAGCCTCGCGCCATGCTGGCTGAGCTTGATGGCGTAGGCCCTGGCATCCTCCTTGGTGCGGCGGCGCTGGACGAGGCCTCTGCGCGTCAGCCGCGCCACAAGGTCCGCCATCGTGGACCGGTCGATCCCGGTGCGCTCCACGAGCTCGGTCTGGTTCAGCCCTTCCTTGTCGCCGATCACCGTCATGACCGCGAGCTGACGCGGCGTCAGTCCCCCGGTGCGCGCGTCTGAGGCAAACATCTCGGCGGCGCACTGGCCGGCGCGGTGGAGCAGATGCGTTGGCGAACGATCGATGTCTTTTCCGACTTTAGCCATGTCACCCTAATGTCCTTTTTCTTCCCTCGCGTAATACGCGTAAAACCCTGCGTTGCATACTTATAACTTTAATTAAATTTTACACCGAAAAATCCGGACCGTAAATGTCAGTCTGCGGATGACTCGCGGCGCAATCGTGGTAGCCCCCACGGCCGTTAAGGCTATTTTCTAGGCAGAACGCGCGACACCGCGCTCCGTCTTCGCCCGTTGCCAATTATTCCTGCGAATTTTGCTTGGGCAGGCCGTGGCGCTGGAGCAGCGGCACCTGGGCCAGCGCGAACAGGAAGGTGAGCGGCAGGAAGCCGAACACCTTGAAGCTGACCCAGGTATCGGTCGAGACATTTCGCCACACCAGCTCGTTGACGACGGCCATGGCGGCGAAGAAGCCGATCCAGCGCACGGTCAGCTTGCGCCACCCCTCCTCGGTCAGGGTGAAGGCCGAGCCGAACAGCAGTTCGAGCAGCGGCTTTCTCAAGATGAGCCCGGCGGTGAGCAGGGCCGCGAACATCGCATAGACGATCGTCGGCTTCAGTTTGATGAAGGTCTCGTCGTGCAGGAAGAGCGTCAGCCCCCCGAACACCATCACGATCACGCCGGTCACGAGCAGCATGACCGGGACCTTCTGGTGGCGGATGCGGGCCGCGGCGAGCGAAATGAGCGTCGCCACCATGAACGCCGCCGTGCCGGCATAGATGCCGCCGATGGCGTTGCCGGCGAAGAACACCAGGAGCGGGCCAAGCTCGATGATGAGCTTGGACCACACCCCCTGCTCCGGAGCCTCCGCCTCGCTCTCGCGCGCGCTGTCGTCCTCAGGCTGCGGCTTCATTTTCGCTATTCGCTCCCGCGATCGCGCGGGCGAAGTCTTGCGCGCCGAACGGCTTGAGATCGTCGATGCCCTCGCCGATGCCAATGAAATTGATGGGGATCCCGAAGCGCTCGGCGATGGCGACGAGGATGCCGCCCCGCGCCGTGCCGTCGAGCTTGGTGACGGCGAGCCCGGTGACGCCGGCGATCTCCTTGAAGATCTCCACTTGCGCGAGCGCATTCTGCCCCGTGGTGGCGTCGAGCACGAGGAGGACGCCGTGCGGCGCGGTCTCGTCGATCTTCTTCAAGACGCGCACGATCTTGGCGAGCTCGGCCATGAGGTCGGCCTTGTTCTGCAAGCGTCCCGCCGTGTCGATCAGGAGCACGTCGACGCCTTCGGCGCGCGCGCGCTCGAGCGCCTCGAAGGCGACGCCGGCGGGATCGGCGCCCACCGCCTTGGCCACGACCTCGGCGCCGACCCGCTCGCCCCAGATCTTGAGCTGGTCTATGGCGGCGGCGCGGAACGTGTCGGCGGCCGCGAGCATGATCTTCAGTCCCTCCCGCTTGAAGCGATGCGCGAGCTTGGCAGCGGTCGTGGTCTTGCCGGTGCCGTTGACGCCGACGACGAGTAGGACATGGGGGCGCGCCGAAAGTTCGAGCGGCTGCGCCAACGGCGCGAGCACGCTCGCGATCTCGGCGGCAACGACCTCGCGCACGGCCTCGGGGCTGAGCCCTCGCTCGTGGCGGCCCTTGGCCAGCCGCTCGCGGATGCGCGAAGCCATGCCGACGCCGAGATCGGCCTTGATGAGGGCCTCCTCGATCCGGTCGAGCGTCTCCTCGTCGAGCTTCCGCTTGGTGAGCGCGCCGGCGAGACTGTCGGACAGCGCATTGGTCGAGCGGGCGAGCCCGCGGCGAAGCTGATCGAACCAGCCCCGCTTGGGCTCCGTCGTTTCGCCTCCGCTCATGCCGGCACCGCGATCAGCGCCTGGCCGTCATCGCCCGTAACCACGGCCTCGACCAGCGACCCCGCGCCCGCTCCGGCCTCGAGGCGCACCGGGGTGAAATCGGCCGCGCGGCCGTTTGACTCGTCCTCCATCAGCACCGCGATGCGGCGTCCCTTGGCGGCTTCAAGATGGCGTTCGAGCGCGGCGACGCCCTTCTCGCGCAACGCGCTCGCGCGGGAAGCGATCACCGCGCCATGAAGCTGCTTCATGCGCGCGGCGGGCGTCCCCTCGCGCGCCGAGAAGGGGAAGACGTGGAGGAAGGTGAGCCCGCAATCGTCGATCAGATTGAGCGAGCCCGCGAACATGGCGTCGGTCTCGGTGGGAAATCCCGCGATGAGATCGGCGCCGAACACCATGTCGGGACGGACGCGGCGCACCTCCTCGCAGAAGCGCACCGAATCGGCGCGGGCGTGCCGGCGCTTCATTCGCTTCAGAGTGAGATCGTCGCCCGCTTGCAGCGACAGATGCAGATGCGGCATCAGCCGCTCCTCTTCGGCGATCGCGGCGATGAGCGCCGCATCGGCCTCGACCGAGTCGATCGAGGAGAGCCTGAGCCGCGGCAGCTCGGGCACGAGCTTGAGCACCGAGCGCACCAGCTTGCCGAGCGTCATCTCGCCGGGGAGGTCCTTGCCGTAGGCGGTGATCTCGACGCCGGTCAGCACGATCTCGGCATAGCCGTTCTCGGCGAGGCGGCGCACTTGCGCCACGACCTCGCCCGCAGGCACCGAACGCGACGGTCCGCGCCCGAACGGGATGATGCAGAAGGTGCAGCGATGGTCGCAGCCGTTCTGGATCTGCACATAGGCGCGGGCGCGGGCGCCGAAGCCATCGATCAGATGCGATGCCGTCTCGCGCACCGACATGATGTCGTTGACGACGACGCGCTCGCTCGCGCCTGCGCCGAAATTGGCGAAGGTCGCAGCTTCGAGCTTGTCCTGGTTGCCGATCACATGATCGACTTCTTCCATGGCGGCGAAGCGGGCGGGATCGATCTGCGCGGCGCAGCCGGTGACGATGATCTTGGCATGGGGGCGCTCGCGGCGGGCTTTGCGGATCGCCTGGCGCGCCTGGCGCACGGCTTCGGCCGTCACCGCGCAGGTATTGACGATCACGGCGTCCTTCAGCCCGTTCGCCTGCGCGCGCATGACTTCGGACTCATAGGCGTTGAGCCTGCAACCGAAGGTGATGATGTCGAGGTCCGGCATGGGTCGGCTTCTAACATGAAATGGCGGGCGAGTCAGACCTCTGGCCTAGTTCTCCGTCATCCCGGCGAAAGCCGGTATCCAGCGCCAAATGCACCGTGCCACAGCCTGGATTCCGGCTTGCGCCGGAATGACGAAATTCAAACCCGCCCAGGCTGAGTGAGCGCGGCCGGGAGCGTGCCCTCGTATTCGAGCGCGTAAGGCCCGGTCATGAGGATATGGCCGTCGCTTGCCCGCCATTCAATCAGAAGATCGCCGCCGGGCAGGCTCACCGTCACCTTGCGCCCCGCCAAGCCGCGCCGTGAAGCGGCGACGCAAGCCGCGCAAGCGGCCGTGCCGCAGGCCCGCGTGAGGCCTGCGCCCCGCTCCCAGGTGCGGAGCTTGAGATGGTCCGGGCCGAGCACCTCAACGAGCGAGACATTGGCGCGCTCGGGAAAGAGCGGATGATGCTCGAGTTGAGGCCCGAGCCGGGCGAGGTCGTGCGCCTCGGCGTCGGCGACGAAGAAGAGGCAATGCGGATTGCCGACATTGGCCACTGACGCTTTGCCGAGCGCGGCGTCCTCGATTCCATCGAGCGCGATTTCGCGCGTGTCGTCGCAAGCCTTGGCCAGCGGAATCTCGTTCCAGGCGAAGCGCGGCGCGCCCATGTCGATGGTGACGCTGCCGTCTTCGTTGACGGTGGCGCCGATCACTCCGCTTCCGGTCTCGATGCTGACGCGTGGCGCGCCGCTCTCAGCGGCGATGAGCGCCGCGACGCAGCGCGCGGCATTGCCGCAGGCGCCGACCTCTCCGCCATCGGCGTTCCAGATGCGCATGAACACGTCGGCCTCGGCCGAGGCTTCGAGCGCCACGATCTGGTCGCAGCCGATGCCGTCCTTGCGGTCGGCGATGGCGCGGACGGCATCGGGCGCAAGCGGCAGCGCGCGCTTCCGCGCGTCGAGCACGACGAAGTCGTTGCCGAGTCCGTTCATCTTGCGGAACTTGATCGCCTCAGCCTGCATGCGCGCCTCGCTTTGCCGCTATATAGGGGACGCGGCCCCGCTCTTTCCAGCGCCGCCGGACCTTGGCGCGAGCAAAAGGAAGGCCAAGAGCGCGATGGCGGCGAAGGCGGCGCCCGCCAGGAAGGTCGCTCCCGCGCCGATCCTGTCCCATAAAAGACCGGCGAGCACGCTCGCGACGAGCGTGGCGAGGCCTGCGATCAGCCCGAACAGGCCGAAGGCCGTGCCGCGCAGCCGCTCGGGCGCGGTCGCCGCGATCAGCGCCGCGAGCACCCCTTGGGTGAGCCCCATATGCAGGCCCCAAAGCGCGATGCCGATGAAGACGGCGAGAAGCGAGGGGGCGTAGGCGAGGACGAGGTCCGCGGCGATGAGCGCCGCAAGGCCGGCGATGAGGAGCGGCCGCCCGCCGATCCGGTCCTGGAGCCGGCCCGCGGGATAGGCGCTCGCCGCGAAGACGAGGCTCATCGCCGCGATCACCGCGGGCGCTAGGGCGAGCGCGAGCCCGGCATCCCGCGCGCGGATGACGAGGAAGGCTTCGCTGAAGCGCGCCAAGGTGAAGACGGCGCCCGCCGCAGTGACGAGCCAATAGTCCGAGCCGAGCGCGCCGATCTCCTTGAGCTTGAGCGGCGCCCGCGCTCTCGCCTCCGTGTGGCGAGGTTCCTTGACGCCAAGGACGAGGACGGCGACGGCAAGGAAAGCGGGGATCGCCGCGAACCAGAGCACGGCGCGGATGTCGTCGTTGAAGAGGTACATGAGCCCGATCGCCAGAGCGGGGCCGAGCGTGGCCCCGACCGTGTCGAGCGACTGGCGCAAGCCGAAAGCGGCGCCCCTCATGGCAGGGGGCGTGAGATCGGCGACCAGCGCATCGCGCGGCGCGCCGCGGATTCCCTTGCCGATGCGATCGAGGAACCTTGCCGCGAGCACGAGCCCGATCGAGTTGGCGAGCGGGAACAGCGGCTTGGTCGCGGCGGCGAGACCGTAACCGAACACGGCAAGCCCCTTGCGCTGTCCGAGCGTATCCGACAGCCAACCCGAGAAGACGCGGGCGATTTGCGCCGTGGCTTCGGCGATGCCTTCGATCACGCCGAGCGCGGTCGCGCTCGCGCCGAGCGTGACCACGAGAAAAACCGGGAGCAGCCCGTGGATCAGCTCCGAGGACGTGTCCATGAGGAGCGAGGTGAGGCCGAGCGCCCAGACCGCGCGCGGCAGGCGGGAGCCCGCAGGATCAGTCCCCATCACCTTTCGCCCCTTCCGCTAAAGGACCGCGCAATCGGGCCTGTGATATAGAGGGTAATCTCTCTCGACCGAACAAGGCAGCGCCAGGTGAGCATGATCTCCGTTCCAGCCCAGGACCCCGTTCACGCCCTCGTCCCTCATACGCTGACCGAGCCGATTCGCGGAAGCGCGGGCGGCCCGCTTGCCGGGCTCAGCTTCATGGTCAAGGACCTGTTCGCCATCGCCGGCCGCAAGGTCGGCAACGGCAACCCGACCTATTACGCGCACGCCAAGCCCGCTTCGACGACGGCGCGCGCGATCGTGCGCCTTCTCGACGCCGGCGCGACCCTGACCGGCATCACCATCTGCGACGAGTTCTTCTACAGCGTGCTCGGCTCCAACGTGCATTACGGCCAGCCGGTCAATCCCCGCGCGCCGAAGCATGTGACCGGCGGCTCGTCCTGCGGGGCCGCCGCCGCCGTCGCGGGCGAAATGTGCGACTTCGCGCTCGGCAGCGACACCGGCGGCTCGATCAGGGTGCCCGCGTCCTTCACCGGGCTCTACGGCCTCCGGCCGAGCTTCGGCCGCATCGCCACCGAAGGGGCGACCCCGATGGCGCCGAGCTACGACACCATCGGCTTCCTCGCCCGCGATACCGAGCTGTTCCGCAAGATCGGACATGCGCTGCTCGAAGGTCCGCGCGTCGAGGCCAAGGTCGAGCGCTTGCTCCTTGCCGAGGACCTGTTCGGCCATGCCGAGGCGAGCGCCGATCAGGCCCTGTGGGATCTTCTCGCGCGTCTCGGCCCCACGCTGCCAACCCCCGAGCACGGCGACATCGTCGGCGAGGCGCTCGACGACTGGCGCAATGCCTACCGCGTCATCCAGGGCTTCGAGATGCAATCGACGCTGCTCCCCTTCATTCAATCGCATGACGTCAAGCTCGGGCCCGGCATCAAGGAACGCTTCGCCGCCGCGGCCGCGATCACCGCGGCCGAGGCCGAGGCCGCGCGCGCGCTGCGCGCCGAGATCGCCGAGCAGTCGCAAGCGCATATGACGCCGGGAACGCTGGTCGTGCTGCCGACCGCGCCGACGCTCCCGCCCGAGCGCGACATTCCCGACGGCGCCTCCTTCGCCGAGTTCCGCAGCCAGACGCTCGGCTATACCTGCATTGCCGGGCATGCCGGCCTGCCGCAGATTTCCATCCCCGCTACCGAGGCCGCGGGCTGTCCCATCGGCCTCTCCTTCATCGGCTGGAAAGGCGGCGACGAGGCGCTGCTCGACCTCGCCGTGAAGCTCGCGCCGTTGCTGCCGAAATAAGCCCCCCAACTTGAGGAGTGAGCTCCCGTGACTCTCGTCGTCGCCTATGCCTACCTCACCGCCGCGATCGTCTTCGAGGTGATCGGAACCGTGGCCCTGAAAGCGTCCGACACCTTCACCCGGCTCGTTCCGAGCATCGTGACCTTGGTCGCCTATCCGGCCTGCTTCTTCTTCCTCGCGCTCAGCCTGAGAATCATTCCGGTCGGCATCGCCTACGCCGTGTGGTCGGGCATCGGCATCGTGCTGATCGCCCTGATCGGATGGGTCTGGTTCAAGCAGGCCCTCGACGGACCGGCGCTCCTCGGGCTTGGGCTCATTATCGCCGGGATCGTCGTCGCCAACACCTTCTCGCAGTCGATCCCGCATTAGCGCCAGCCACGGCTTGACTTGGGGCCTCTCCTGCCCGACATTCCCCCACGAATTCAAGGCCGCTCCGTAACACGAGCCGCCGCCCTGCACATGATTTGGGCGCTACCGCGCTTCGCGCTACTTGAGCGCGATAAAATTCCGGGCCGGTAGCGCAAATCTGCGCTCAAGCAGGCCAGAGGCCGGTAGCGCAAACTAAATCGGGAGGCAGGGGGGTCAACACCCGACAGCGCGATGCGCCCTCGGGTGCGTTTGCTGTTTGGGTGATCCTCACCCTGAGGAGGGCCGAAGGCCCGTCTCGAAGGGTGGGGCTCATGCTTCGAGACGCGGGCTTCGCCCGCTCCTCAGCATGAGGATGAAGGAGAGACGATGTTCGAAAGCCTATCGGAACGCCTTGGCGCGATCCTCGACAAGCTCACCCGCAAAGGTGCGCTGACCGAGGCCGACGTCGCCGAGGCCATGCGGGAGGTGCGCCGCGCGCTGCTCGAGGCCGATGTCGCGCTCGACGTGGTCCGCGACTTCACCGAGGCGGTGAAGGAACAGGCCGTCGGCCAGGAGGTGGTGCGTTCGGTCACCCCCGGCCAGATGGTCGTCAAGATCGTCCATGACGAGCTCGTCCGCGTGCTCGGCTCGGACGCGCAAGCGATCGACCTCGCGGCCACCCCGCCCGTGGTGATGATGCTGGTCGGCCTGCAAGGCTCGGGCAAGACCACCACGACGGCGAAGCTCGCCAAGCGGCTTCAGACCCGCGACAAGCAGAAGGCGCTGATGGCCTCGCTCGACACCAGGCGTCCGGCTGCGCAAGAGCAGCTCCGCGTGCTCGGCGAGCAGACCGGTGTCGCCACGCTCCCGATCGTCGCGGGAGAAGGTCCGGCGGAAATCGCCAAGCGCGCGGTCGAGACCGCCAAGCGCGGCGGCTTCGACGTGCTCCTGCTCGACACCGCCGGCCGCACCCATATCGACGAAGAGCTGATGGCCGAGACCGCCGCCATCGAGAAGATCGCGCACCCGCACGAGACGCTGCTCGTCGCCGACGCGCTCACCGGTCAGGACGCGGTCAATCTCGCCAAGAGCTTCGGCGCGCGCGTCAAGCTCACCGGCATCGTGCTCACCCGCGTCGACGGCGACGGACGGGGCGGCGCCGCGCTGTCGATGCGCGCCGTCACCGGCAAGCCGATCAAGCTGATCGGCGTCGGCGAGAAGCTCGACGCGATCGAGGATTTCCATCCCGAGCGCATCGCCGGGCGCATCCTCGGCATGGGCGACGTGGTCGGCCTGGTCGAGAAGGCCATTCAGACGGTCGAGGTCGACAAGGCCGAAGCGATCGCGCGGAAGGTCAAGAAGGGCGCCTTCGATCTCGACGACCTCGCCGAGCAATTGCGGCAGATGCAGAAACTCGGCGGCATGGGCGGCGTGCTCGCCATGCTGCCCGGCATCGGCAAGGTCAAGAAGCAGATCGATGCCGCCAATCTCGACGACAAGATCCTCAAGCGCCAGCAGGCGATGATCGGCTCGATGACACGCGCCGAGCGCAAGAATCCGAAACTGCTCAACGCCTCGCGCAAGAAGCGCGTCGCCGCGGGCTCGGGCACGAGCGTGCAGGAGATCAACCGGTTGGTGAAGATGCACCGGCAGATGGCCGACATGATGAAATCGATGGGCAAGAAGCGCGGGCTGCTCGGCTCGCTCTTCGGCGGCGGACCGCCGCCCGAGATGCCGGCGGAGTTGCCGCAAGGCGGTCTCCCGCCGGGAAAGCTTCCGCCCTTCCCCCCTGGCGGGCTCCCCGGACTTCCGGGCGGCTTTCCCGGACTTCCCGGCGGCATGAAGGGCCTTCCCGGCCTTCCCGGCTCGAAGAAACGATGAGTTCGACTCAAAACGCAGGAGAAACGAAGCAATGTCCCTGAAGATCAGACTGGCGCGGGCCGGCGCGAAGAAGCGGCCTTACTACCGCATCGTCGTCGCCGATTCGCACAGCCCGCGCGACGGCCGCTATATCGAGAAGATCGGCACCTACGATCCGCTTCAGCCCAAGGGCTCGGCCGAGCGGGTGAAATTCGTCGACGACCGGCTCAAGCATTGGCTCGGCGTCGGCGCCCAGCCGACCGACCGCGTGCTCCGCTTCCTCGACGCCGCCGGCTTGCGGACGCGCGCGGCCCGCTCCAACCCGGAGAAGGGCAAGCCCGGCAAGAAGCGCATCGAGCGCGAGGAGGCCAAGCGCGCCGCGGCCGAGGAGAAGGCCAAGGCGGCAGCCGAGGCCGCTGCCGCGCCCCCGCCCGAGCCCGAGGCCCCGGCCGAGCCGCCCGCTGCCGAGCAGCCCGCCGAGTAGCCTCGTTGTCGCGAGGGCTTGTGCTTCTCGGCGAGATCGGCGCGCCGCAAGGGCTCAAGGGCGAAGTCCGGCTTCGCTCCTATACCGCGGAGCCCGCGGCGATCGCCCGCTACGGCCCGCTCGTGGACGAGACGGGCCGCGCCTTCGAGATCGAGCGCGTGCGCGCCACCCCCAAGGCGCTCATCGCCCGCTTCAAGGGCGTGAGCACGCGCGAGGCCGCCGAAGCGCTCGTCCACACCAAGCTCTATGTCGAGCGTGACCGGCTGCCCGAGCGCGAAGAGGAGGAGTGGTACCACGCCGACCTGATCGGCCTTGCCGCCATCGGCGCGGACGGGGCGAAGATCGGCGAGGTGATCGCCGTGCACAATTTCGGCGCCGGCGACCTCATCGAAGTGAAACCGGAAGCTGGCGGCGCCACCGTGCTCGTCCCCTTCACCCGCGAGACGGTGCCCGAGGTCGATGTCGAAGGCGGCCGTCTGGTTCTCGCCCCGCCCGAAGGCTTGCTCGAATGACCTGGCGCGCGACCGTGCTCACGATCTTTCCCGAGATGTTCCCCGGAGCGCTCGGCTTGAGCCTCGCCGGTAAGGCGCTCGCCGAAGGGAAATGGGCGCTCGATCTCATCGACATTCGCGACTTCGCCCTGGACAAGCATCGCTCGGTCGATGACACGCCGGCAGGCGGCGGCGCCGGCATGGTCATGCGCGCCGATATTGCCGCTTCCGCCATCGATGCCGCCCGCGCGCGCGCCGAGCCCGGCACCCCGACCTTCTATCTCTCGCCGCGCGGAACCCCTCTCACCCAGCCGCGGGTGCGTGCGCTCGCCGAAGGTCCCGGTGCGATCCTGCTCTGCGGGCGTTTCGAGGGGATCGACGAACGCGTGCTCGAGGCGCGCCAGATCGAGGAAATCTCGATCGGCGATTACGTGCTCTCGGGCGGCGAGCTTGCCGCGCAGGTGCTGATCGACGCTTGCGTGCGGCTTCTGCCCGGGGTCGCCGGCAACGAAAGCTCGCTCGCCGAGGAGAGCTTCGCGCACGGTCTCCTCGAATATCCGCATTACACCCGGCCGCGCGAATGGGAGGGTCGTGAAATCCCCGACATTCTGCTCTCGGGCGATCACAAGAAGATCGCCGAATGGCGCCGCGGCGAGGCCGAGAAGATCACCAAGACGCGCCGCCCCGATTTGTGGGAGCGCCGCTTCAAGCGCAAACCTTGATCGAAGTCAGATGCGCGCCCCGCCCCAACTGCTATCAACAGCCTCAAGGAGGTGCCTGGCATGAAGAACGGATTTTCTCTCGCCGCGGTCCTCGCGCTCGCCTTCGGCAGCCAAGCCTTGGCGCAGGACGCCGATGTCGCAGCTGGCGCCGCTTATGCGAGACAGGTTTGCGCCGCCTGCCATGCCGTGCTCGCCAACGAGCAGATCTCGCCCTTGCCGCAGGCGCCGACCTTCCAGTCGGTCGCCGACACGCCGGGGATGACCGAGATGGCGCTCACCGTCTGGCTGCAAAGCTCCCATCCCACCATGCCCAATATCGTGCTTGAGCCCAACGACTTGCGCAACGTTGTCGCCTATATTCGCAGCCTCGAACGCGAATAGGGAGCAAGCGATGATTTGGGGTATGCGTTGGGCGCTTCTCGCGTCGCTCTTTCTCGCCGTTCCGGCCGCGGCGCAGGTCAAGACCGACCATCTTCTCGGCAAATTTTCCACGACCGACGACGGTTGCAAGGATGCGGCCACGCAAGATTTCGAGATCAGGCGGGGCATCGTCGAGGGGCCCGACCTCTTCTGCATCCTCGGCGCCGTTGTGCCCGCCGACAAGGGCACCGAGGCCTACGAGGCGAGGTGCAAGACGGGCGGAAAGACACAGCTCGGCACGCTTATCTTCGACCTTTCGGGCAAGCCTGAGCACATCAGGATCATGCCCCCCGAGGCCAAGGACTGGACCACGCTCTACGTTTGCCATTGAGCAGCGGAAACGCTTGATGAATCACCTTGAGCAGCTCGTCGCGGAATGGCTTCAGTATAACGAATACTTTGTCCGAACATCGGTTCAAGTCGGACCTCGTGATCACGGCGGCTACGAAGGCGAACTCGACGTTATAGGCCTTCATTTGGCTCGCAACCATCTCGTCCACATTGAGTGTTCGTTGGACGCCGACTCAGGGCCAAAGCGACAAGCCAAGTTCAAATCGAAGTTCGAACGTGGACGCAAATTCATCAAGACTGTAAGTGCATTCAAAGTCCTTGACCTTCCCGAACCAGAGCAAATTTTGGTCCTTCAATTCACAAGTGGGAAGGTCAGAGAGATCGGCGGAGTGCGGGTCGTTACCGTGCGTGAATTTGTTCACGAAGTTTTTTACGGGCTGAAAGAGACGTCGCCCCAGAGTCAGGCCGTTCCATCAAACTTGCCACTCCTGCGGACGCTTCAACTTGCAGCCGACGCTTTTGCAAAGGGAATATTGACGGAGCACCGCATTCTTCGGTCGGATCAGCCCAAATGAACAAGCAATAACCCCCCCAAATCCATCGACAAGGGCGGCAAGCTGGGCTAGGAAAGCCCCGCGCGAGCGCGTTCCCTGCCCTCGCGCGCTAAATCGAAGGATCAATCAAAAAGAATGGCGTTCGCCCGAAGGCTTTGCGGCCAAGGCAGGCGCCCACCGAAAGGTATTGACCATGAATATCATCGAGCAGCTCGACAAAGAGCAGGCGGCCGCGCTCGCCGAGAAGCGCAAAGTCCCCGAATTCGGTCCCGGCGACACCTTGCGCGTCAACGTCAAGGTGGTCGAGGGCGAACGCACCCGCGTGCAGGCCTATGAGGGCGTCTGCATCGGCCGCTCCGGCGGCGGGGTGAACGAGAACTTCACCGTCCGCAAGATTTCCTACGGCGAAGGCGTCGAGCGCGTCTTCCCGGTCCATTCGCCGCTGA
Organism: Methyloceanibacter sp.; assembly: GCA_050247995.1. Lineage (GTDB taxonomy): Bacteria > Pseudomonadota > Alphaproteobacteria > Rhizobiales > Methyloligellaceae > Methyloceanibacter. Next base: position 13,545 of record JBFWTF010000012.1, read on the forward strand.
TCGATTCGATCGAGGTGGTGCGGCGGGGCCGGGTGCGCCGGGCCAAGCTCTATTACTTGCGCGGAAGGCGCGGCAAGGCGGCCCGCATCACCGAGCGGCAGGAGGTCAGGGGCAAGAAGGAAGAGGCCTTCAAGGGCTTCAAGCGGCCCAAGGGCGAGCCTGACGATCTCAAGCTGATCCCCGGCATTTCCGCCGATCTGGAGAAGAAGCTGAACGAGGCCGGCCTGATCAAGTTCGACCAGATCGCCAATCTCTCCGACGACGAGATCGGCTGGCTCGACGAAAAACTCTCGCTCAAGGGCGCCATCGAGCATGACGATTGGGTGGCCAAATCCGTCGCCCTGATGGCCGAGACCACGGCGGGCGAAGTCCCCGCCGAGGAGGAAGACGAGGCCGAAGGCGAGGCCAAGGCCGAGAAGGCGCCGAAGGCCAAAGACAAGAAGAAAGAGGCCAAGCCCGCCAAGAAGCCCAAGAAGGGCTAGGGCCGCAACCCACAATCGAAAGGGGTCATGACCCCCCTCTTACTCCCCCCTTTCGGGAGGGAGAAAATTCGAGGCGGCGTCTTGATCTCCCTCCCCCGGAAGGGGGAGGGTCGGGGTGGGGGTCCGCAGCGAAACTCGGGGATTTGTAAACCGGCCGCCGAGAGGCTATCTCTGCCTCGACGAACCCTAGACCTTTGCCATGTCGAAGCCACGCACCCTCTACGACAAGATCTGGGACGCCCATCTCGTGCATGAGGCGGAGGACGGCACCTGCCTCCTCTATATCGACCGCCATCTCGTGCATGAGGTGACGAGCCCGCAAGCCTTCGAGGGCCTGCGCATGGCCGGGCGCAAAGTCCGCGCGCCGGAGAAGACGCTTGCCGTGGTCGATCACAACGTGCCGACCACCGACCGCTCACGCGGCATCGACGATCCGGAATCGGCACTTCAGATCGCCACCCTCGCCGACAACGCGCGCGAATTCGGCATCGAGTATTACAACGAGCGCGACCGCCGCCAGGGCATCGTGCACGTGGTCGGGCCCGAGCAGGGCTTCACCCTGCCCGGCACCACCATCGTCTGCGGCGACAGCCACACCTCGACCCACGGCGCCTTCGGCGCGCTCGCCCACGGCATCGGCACGAGCGAGGTCGAGCATGTGCTCGCCACCCAGACGCTGATCCAGCAGAAAGCGAAGAACATGCGCGTCCGCGTCGACGGCGCGCTTCCCGACGGCGTCACCGCCAAGGACATCATCCTCGCCATCATCGGCGAGATCGGCACGGCCGGCGGCACCGGCCATGTGATCGAATATGCGGGCGAAGCGCTGCGCGCGCTCTCGATGGAAGGGCGCATGACCATCTGCAACATGTCGATCGAGGGCGGCGCGCGCGCCGGCCTGATCGCGCCCGACGCCAAGACCTTCGACTACATCAAGGGGCGCCCGCGCGCGCCGAAGGCCGGCGCCTTCGAGCTCGCCCGCGCCGATTGGGAACGGCTCTATTCCGACGAGGGCGCGGAATTCGACCGCGAGATCGTGCTTCATGCCGAGCGCCTGCCGCCGCTCGTCACCTGGGGCACGAGCCCCGAGCAAGTCGTCTCGGTCACCGGGCACGTTCCGGTTCCTGAAAAGATCCTCGACGACACCAAGCGCCGCGCCGCCGAGCGTTCGCTCGACTATATGGGTTTCACCGGCGGCGAGAAGATCACCGACATTACGCTCGACCGCGTCTTCATCGGCTCCTGCACCAACGGCCGCATCGAGGATTTGCGCGCCGTCGCCCAAGTCGTCGCCGGCCGCAAGGTCAACGAGAACGTCCGCGCCATGATCGTGCCGGGCTCAGGGCTGGTGAAAGCGCAAGCCGAGGCCGAGGGCCTCGACAAGATCTTCAAGGACGCGGGCTTCGAGTGGCGCGAGCCCGGCTGCTCGATGTGCCTCGGCATGAACCCGGATCAATTGAGCCCGCGCGAGCGCTGCGCCTCGACCTCCAACCGAAATTTCGAGGGGCGCCAGGGCAGGCTCGGACGCACCCATCTCGTCTCGCCGCAAATGGCCGCGGCCGCGGCCATCGCCGGCCGCTTCGTCGATATCCGCGACTTCCGCTAAACGCCGGACACGCCATCCCCGGGAGCGGGCGGCGCGGGGGAGACGCGCGCTTGCCGGGAATGACGTGCCGGGTACGCGGGTGAGCGGGAGGGGCTACTCAGCCCGCGCGACTTGACGAGGCGTCAGCGATTGCGGTCGTAGTCGCCGCGCTCACGATGGCCGCCGCCGTTCTGGTTGCCGCCCCAATTGCCGCCGCCGTTGTTGTGGTTGCCATTCCAGTTGCCGCCGTTGTTGTGGTTGCCGTTCCAATCGCCGCCGGCATAGTGGCCGCCGCCATGGCCGTGGCGCGGGCCGTAGCCGAAGCTGAAACCCGGATAGCGCCAGTAGCGCGCGCACCAGCCGTTCCACGGTCCGCACACCGGGCGGCACCAATTGTTCCACGCCCCGCAGCGCGGCGCGCACCAGCCGTTCCAAGACCCGCACGCGTAGCCCGCCGCGGCCGGGGCCGCACCGCCGGCCGTACCGGCCAGAAGCACACCGAGGAAACCGAGTCCGGCAAACAAGCTCTTCTTGACCATTGTGATACCCCTTTTCCGACCCGGCCTCGCGTGAGTGCGGGCTCGAGTGTTGGGGCCGATACTGAGGCGAGTGGCCTGAACCGGGTCTGATCGCTACATTCATGCAAGGTTCAGCTTGCGGGCGCGGCGGAGCGAGGTTTGCGCGCATGACCGATTGGAACAAACTTGAAGCGCCGAGCCTCGCCGAGCTCGAGGTCATTGCCGGCAGGGCCTATGCCCGGCTCCCGTCGCGCTTCCGCGCCCTGACCAGCGAACTCCTCATCCGCATCGAGGAATTCGCCACCGACGATGTGCTCGAGCAGCTCGGCATCGAATCGCCGTTCGACCTGCTCGGGCTCTATGCCGGGATCGACCTGGCGCAGAAGAGCGTGTCCGACGTCGCCACCGCGCCCGACATGGTGTTCCTCTACCGCCGGCCGATTCTCGATTATTGGGCCGAGCACGAGGAGACGCTCGGCGCCATCATCACCCACGTCCTGGTGCATGAAATCGGCCACCATTTCGGCCTGTCGGACGCCGACATGGAGCGGATCGAGGCGGCGAGCGCCGGATAGAGGGCGGGCCTCGGCGTTTTGGCGTTGACGCTTGCGCTTGCCCCCCGCAGACTACAGCGGAAAAGGGACGTGGCAGCAGAGGGAACAAGAATGAGATCGGCTGCCCGGCTCTTGATGGGGCTTGCGCTCCTTCCCCTGCTTGCCGCGACGAGCCCGATCGAGCGCGGCGCCGTCGCGCTCGAACAGGGCAAGTTCGTGGCGCCGGGGCGCCTCGTCGTCGCCGGCAGAAAGCTCTCTTGCGGCAAGACGGCGACGCTGCTCCGCGACTTCGAGGGCTTCGCCGTGTCCTCCACCGTCATCATGCTGAACATGGAGGCGCTCAAGGACCTGCCGCGGCAGGTGCAGTGGCTGATCTACTATCATGAGTGCGGACATATTCTTTACGGGCCGAGCGAGACCGCGGCCGACTGCTATGCGGTGCGGCGGGCGCGACGCGACGGCTGGCTCAGCAGCACGGCGCTAGAAGAGGTTTGCGCCGTGTTCAACGTCGCCGGCCACGGCCCCCTCCACCCCGATCCCGAGCAGCGCTGCGAGCAGCTCCGGCAATGTTTCGCCAAAAAGGGCAGCATTACCGCCAAGGAAGAGCCGAGATGACGCATCTTGCCGCGATTGCGCCGACTCACCTTGGGCCTTAGACTGCCGGCATGAGGGACGGACGGGTGAATTGGGGGGTAGCGCTTTCCGGCGCCGTGGCGATCGCGCTTTGCGCCGCCTATCCGGCCGCAGCCGCCGCCCAGCAATGGGCCGGCAAAGAGGGCTCCACGGTTTCCGGCCCGAGCCTCGAGGAATATGTCAAGGAAGTCGGTCCCGACGCCCAGGTCGTCCCCCACGGCCAGCTCAAGATCGACGGCAAGGCCGTGAATTGCGGCAAGCGCCCGACGGTTCTGAACCCCAATTTTGACAGTTGGGGCGGCGCCTTCCCCGGCTTCATGATCCTCAACAACAAGAAGATCCTCGGGCTTTCGACCCAGACCAAGCTCTACATCTACGCCCATGAATGCGGGCACCAGTTCGAAGGCGCCGACGAGACCACGGCGGACCTCTTCGCCATCCGCCGCGGCGTCAAATGGGGTTGGCTCGATGCTCAGGGCATGGAAGACATCTGCGCCTTCATCTCGCAGTTGAAAGGCGACGCGGTTCATCCGCCCGGACCGCAACGCTGCGAGACCATGCGCAAATATTACCGCGAGTTGCTCGGGGGCTCGAGCCAGAAGGCCGAAGCGCCGGCTTCGATTCCGAAGCCGCAGACGCTCGGGCCCGCTCAATAGCGCGCGCGGCGCGACGCCTAGAAGATCCAGGCGATCATCAGCCAAAAGACCACGAAGAAAATCAAGAAGCCGAGAATCGTGAACGGCAGCTCGCCGAAAATGGCGTCGCCGCCCGACACGATCGCCATCACCAGAATGACGGCGAAGGAGACGCCGAAGGCGATCAGCGCCGCGTTCTTGAGGCCGAGCCCTTCCGCGAAGGGATCGCCCGCGTCGATTCCGGAGAGGTAGTAGAGCCCCGCGCCGCCGATGATGACGAGAAGCAGGATGCCGCTGATGGCGGCGACGAGCAGCCTCAGCGCCTCGTTGCGTTCGCCCCTGTCGCTCGGCCGCACCATCGCTTCCTCCGCCTTTAGTCGCGGTCGCCGCGCGCTTCTTGCGCGTTCGAGATCGCCTCGCTGATCAACTGCGGATCGGGCATGTCGGCGATGGTGAACTCGGGCATGTCGCCGGCGGTGGAGATTTGGATGGTTCCGACCCCAAGGATGCGGTTGACGAAACTCTGCATGACGTTCACCGAGCGGATGTGCCGCAGCGACACCGAGGTGCGGTCCTTGCTCAGGATTCCCTTCTCGTAGAGGAGATCGCTGTCGGTCACGGTGAGCGTGGTCGCGCGCGTCTTGATGTACCAGTAGAGAAGGATGAGGATGCCGGCGCCGAAAGCCGCGATCAGCAGGACCGCGAGGATGAACCAGAAGGGATGGGCCCGGAACATGGCCGGATGCGCCTCGTAGATCACTTTATCGGTCATCTTCGCTCCTCACCCCGGGATTGGCCCGGCGAAACTTAGTCTGAGCGCCCCGGCCTGAAAAGCTGGAAAGCGCGCCCGCTTGCCGCTACATAACCTGCCATCGCACGAGGAACCCATGCAGAAATTCACCACCCTGACCGGGATTGCCGCCGATCTGCCCATGATCAATGTCGACACTGACATGATCATCCCCAAGCAATATCTCAAGACCATCAAGCGCACCGGGCTGGGCAAAGGCTTGTTCGCCGAGCTGCGCTATGACGAGGTCGGCGCGCCCCTGCCCGAATTCATCCTCAACAAGCCGCCTTACACGGGCGCGACGATCCTCATCACCGGCGACAATTTCGGCTGCGGCTCTTCGCGCGAGCACGCCCCCTGGGCGCTGCTCGATTTCGGCATTCGTTGCCTGATCGCCCCGTCCTTCGCCGACATCTTCTACAACAACTGCTTCAAGAACGGCATTCTGCCCATCGCGCTGCCGCAGACGGAGATCGACAAGCTGATCGACGATGCCGGGCGCGGCCACAACGCCACGCTGACCATCGACCTTCCCGCCCAGGAGATCAGAGGGCCTGACGGCGGAGTCATCCGCTTCGACATCGATCCGTTCCGCAAGCGCTGCCTGATCGAAGGTCTCGACGATATCGGCCTGACCTTGGAAAAGGCTGACGCGATCGAATCCTTCGAGCAAAGATCCCGCCTCGAGCGTCCCTGGGCCTAGAGTTTCCCCTTACTCTTTTCGCAGTAATTTCCCCTCTTCCCTTGAGGGAGAGGGCAGCAAAGCGGTTAGCGCGTCGAAAACGCGCGCGCGTGCTCTCCCCCAAGGGGAGAGCACGAAGGAAGCGTGAGCAGCGTTTAGCTACTCGAACGGCGTCGGCGCCGAGCTCTGGTCGATCAGCGTCTTGCCGTCGCGCGCGACCTTGAGCACGGCCTGGTACTTGCCGTCCGGCCAGCCGCCGGCGGGCACCCCGAGCTTTCCGGCCTGGAACAGGTAGCGCTCCGCGTCATAATCGATCGTCTCGCTGTTGCCCATCAGGGGCTTGCCGTCCTTGACGAGGGCGATCTCGACGGCGTCGCCCTTTTTCAGGCCTTGCACCCAGCCATAGGCGATGCCGGCCGAGTTGAAGCGCGGCACGGACGGGGTCTCCGCCGTCGCAAGCTCCTCCTGGGTCAGCTCATGGTCGGACAAGCCCAGCGCCAGGACCTTAGGCTCGCCAGCCTCGGCGGCGGTCGCCGCCATGCCTCCGAGAATGAGGGCCAGGGCAAACAGCGCTCTTGTCAGCATTTCGCACTCCCTTTAGGCAAGTCCGCGAATATCCTCTGTCTCTGACGTATGGAACGGGGCATGGCAACCTACAAGCTTTTGCTGCTTCCCGGCGACGGTATCGGCCCCGAAGTCATGGCCGAGGCCGAGCGCGTCATCGCCTGGGTCAACCGGACCGGCGCGGCCGCGATCGAGACCGAGACCGATCTCGTCGGGGGATCGGCCTACGACGCCCACGGCCAGGCCATTTCCAACGCCACCATGGAGCGCGCGCTTGCCGCCGACGCCGTCATGCTCGCCGCCGTGGGCGGCCCGAAATGGGATGGCGTACCTTACGACCAGCGCCCCGAGGCGGGCCTCCTCAGGCTCCGCAAGGACCTCGAGCTGTTCGCCAATCTCCGCCCCGCCATCTGCTATCCCGCGCTCGCCGACGCCTCTTCGCTCAAGCGCGACCGCGTCGACGGGCTCGACATCATGATCGTGCGCGAGCTGACCGGCGGCGTCTATTTCGGCGAGCCCAAGACCATCACCGATCTCGGCAACGGACAGAAGCGCGCCATCGATACGCAAGTCTATGACACCTACGAGATCGAGCGCATCGCCGCCGTCGCCTTCGACCTCGCCCGCGAGCGCAAGCGCCTGGTGCATTCGGCCGAGAAGCGCAATGTGATGAAGACGGGCGTGTTGTGGAATGAGGTCGTGACCCAAGTCCACAACGAGCGTTACGGCGACGTGACGCTCCACCATATCCTTGCCGACAACTGCGCCATGCAGCTCGTGCGCGCGCCGAAGCAGTTCGACGTGATCGTCACCGACAATCTGTTCGGCGACATGCTCTCCGACGAGGCGGCGATGCTGACCGGCTCGCTCGGGATGCTCCCTTCCGCTTCGCTCGGCGCCGCCGATGCGCGCGGTCATCGCCGCGCGCTCTACGAGCCGGTGCATGGCTCCGCGCCCGATATCGCCGGACGAGGCGTCGCCAACCCGATCGCCACCATCGCCAGCCTCGGTATGTGCCTGCGCTATTCCTTCTTCCTCGGCGACGCGGCCGACAGGATCGACCAAGCCATCGCCAGCGTGCTCGCTCAGGGCTTGCGCACCGCCGACATCAAGCAGGAGGGTTGCCGCACCGTCGGCACGCGCGAGATGGGCGAGGCGATCGTCAAGTCGCTCGAGGCCGCAAGTTAGCCAACGCCGCTAGAATTTGAACTCGGCGTCGAACTTATAGGTGACATCGGAGACCGCGTCCGAAAGCCCGAACAGGGTGCCGGCGGCGAACTCCCATTCGGTGCCTCCGCGCCCTTCGAGCTCCAGATAGGCGACAGGGCCGAGGCGATGCTCCTGGTCGTTGAAGGAACCGGCATGGGCGAGATCCTCGATCTCGCTATAGCCCTCGACCCCGAGCGCGAATTTCTCGCCGAGCTCGCGCTTCAGCCGCCAATTGACCTTGAGTTCGAGACTGTCGATCTCGACATCGTTGCCGACCTGACCGACGAAGAACGTGTTGAACGTGAACGAGTCCCTGCCCCAGACATATTTGGCGAGCGGGCCGAACAGGATCTCGTCGGGCGAATGGTCCTGAAGCGCGAACTCGTAGATGGTGCGGAAGGCGACGCCGAGGCCGTCGCCGTGGCGCTCGACGATCTCATACTGTGCCCCGAGCTCGACCTGCCGCGCCTCGAAGCTTTCGCCGATATCCTGCCGGAACGTTCCCTCGACGATCAGTTCCCACCGGTCGGTGAGCCCGTGCTTGAGCTCGACCTCGTGCGACTGCCGGCGCCGCTCCTCCTCTCCGGGCCCGGAATAGAGGGCGCCGTGCTCCTCGATGGCGGTCTCGCCCTTCTCGACGTCGGGCGAGCGAACGTAGAACTGTGCGCTGGCGGAATGGGCCGAGAGCGCGAGCAGGCCTGAGGCGGCGCCCAGACAGACGATCGACCGCCTGAGCGCAAGACGGCTCCGCGCAACCACGGCAATTCCCCCCGCGACCCCCGACAATGGCCCGAGTCTAAGTGGGTCCGGCCGCATGAGCAAAATGAAAAACCCACAACATATTTCATGCACGACATTCATCACTACGGCCGGCCCTCCCGGCCGCCCGCGCGGCGTGACGTGAGGAACGCGGCCGGCGCGTGCCGTCTGGACAGCGGCTTCCGCCCGCGACCATACTCGCCCCCGCGTTTCGCGCCTCGACCTTAGCCGGAGGGAACGATGAGGCTTGCTCTCAGCCTGCTTGCCGCCGCCGCCCTCCTCGCCTCGGGCTCGCTCTCGCTCGCGGCCGAGGATGAACCGGCGCAGAGCGCGACCGAACCGGCCGCGCCACCTTCGGCGTCGCCGGCAAGCCCCGCCGAGGCCGGGCGTCAGCTGACGCCGGAGGAGAAGGCCGAGAAGGAGGCGCGGAAGGCGTGCAAGAAGACGATCTG
>JBFWTF010000013.1:0-21895 GCA_050247995.1 Methyloceanibacter sp.
CAATTCGTCATTGGTCGCGAACAGACTCATATTGACGTTGATACCGCTCGCCTCGGCAAAGTCGTCGAGCGTGGTCTCGCCGATATAAGTGTCCCAGTTATAGAAATTGAGCTTCTTCTCTTCCTCGGCGAAGGCGGAGAATTTCCTGCCTCCGGAGAGCGTTATGCCGACAGCGGCGGCTCCCAATCCTTTGAGAATGGAGCGTCGTGAAGTGAACGGTTTGATGCGTTGGTCGGTCATACTTGCTCTCCTTTTGCACGGCCTTTGGATGTGTTGCGGGCTCGACCTCTTAGCCTCTGGTTACGTTTTCTCCCCGGCGAGTATGGCCGGTTGCGCTATACCCGCAAAGCAGCTTTCGGTGGGCTTTTGCGCCCAATGCGGGCCGATCAGGCATCGATGGCCCCCAGGCAAATGTATTTGATCTCCAGATACTCCTCCAAGCCTTCGGCGGCGCCCTCGCGGCCAAGGCCGGATTCCTTGACGCCGCCGAACGGCACGACTTCGTTGGAGAAGATGCCTTCGTTGACGCCGACCATGCCGGCGTCGAGCTTCTCGGCGACACGCCAGGCGCGGCTCAAGTTCTGGCTGAAGAGATAGGCGGCGAGCCCGAAGGGTGTGTCGTTGGCAAGCGCGATCGCTTCGTCCTCGGTCTCGAAGCGTACGAGAGCGGCGACAGGGCCGAAAATCTCCTCGCGGACGATGCTCATATCGGCGCTCACGTCGCCCACGACCGAGGGCCGGTAGAACAGCGGGCCGGCCTTGTCGGGCGCGCCGCCGTAGAGGACTTTGGCGCCTTTCTTGACCGCATCGCCGACGAGGCCCTCGACCTTCTTGATCGCCTCGTCGTTGATCAATGGACCGATATTGGTGCCGGACTCCAGCCCGGGTCCCACGGCGAGCTTCTTGACCGCCTCGACCAGGGCGGCGGCGAAGCGGTCGTAAATGCCCGACTGCACCAGGATGCGGTTGGCGCAGACGCAAGTCTGGCCGGCGTTGCGATATTTCGAGGCCATGGCGCCGGCGACGGCCTGGTCGAGCTTGGCGTCGTCGAACACGATCAGAGGCGCGTTGCCGCCGAGCTCGAGCGTGAGCTTCTTCACCGTGTCGGCGCATTGACGGTAGAGCAGTTTGCCGACCCCGGTCGAGCCGGTGAAGGAGAGCTTGCGCACGCGGCTGTCGGCGCAAAAGACGCGACCCACCTCCGCCGCATGCGTGGTCGTCACGACATTGAACACGCCGGGAGGCACGCCGGCATCGAGCGCGAGCTTGGCGAGCGCAAGGGCGCAAAGCGGCGTCTCGGCCGCGGGCTTGACCACGATGGTGCAGCCGGCGGCGAGCGCGGGGGCCACTTTCCGCGTGATCATGGCGATGGGAAAATTCCACGGCGCGATCGCGGCAACGACGCCGATCGGCTGCTTGATGGTGATGTAGCGCTTCGAGGCGAAGGTGGTCGGGATCGTCTTGCCGTAGGCGCGCTTCCCCTCCTCGGCGAACCATTCGATGAAGGAAGCGCCATAGGCGACTTCGCCGCGCGACTCGGCCAGAGGCTTGCCCTGCTCGGTTGTCATCAACTGGGCGAGATTCTCGGTCTCGGCGGTGACGAGATCGAACCAGCGCTTCAAAATGATCGCCCGCTCCTTCGCCGTCTTGGCCGACCAGGCGGGGAAGGCGCTGGCGGCCGCATCGATGGCGCGGGTCGCGTCGTCGGCGCCAAGGTCGGGAACGGTGGCGATCTCGGCGCCTGTGGCCGGATCGAGCACGGGGAAGGTCCGGTTCGAAGTGACCCACTTGCCGTCGATCAGGGCGGCGTTGGGGAATTTCTTGGCGATCAGGTTCACGGCACTCTCCTCCCGCCGGGCACGTTCGCGACCGATCTTACGACTTTCCTCGACCTTGCCACTATCGTCATCGGTGGCCTCAAGCGACACGCGAATACCAGAGGTGATCGAGGGGCGTGACGACGCGCTCGAAATTGCAGCGCTCGACGCCCTTCAGGCGGGAGAAAACGTCCTGAAAAGACGCGCCGAAGGCGCTGCGAACGACGCTCGAACGTTGAAACCGGTCGAGCGCATTGACCCAGGCCGTGGGCAGGAGCGGCGCCTCGACGGTCTCGGCGTTGCCTTCCACCGCCGGCCCCGGGTCGATGCCGCCGGCAATGCCGTGGCTCATGCCGGCCAGCATCGCGGCGATCACGAGATAGGGATTGGCGTCGGCCCCGGCCACGCGATGCTCGATGCGGGTCGAATTGCCGTTGCCGCGGGGAATCCGCAGGGCCACGGTGCGGTTGTTGAAGCCCCAATGCGCCGCAATGGACACATAAGCCTTGGGCACGTAGCGGCGATAGGCGTTGGCGGACTGGGCCCAGATCGCCATGAAGTCGGGCATGGTCTCGCGCAGGCCGCCGAGCGCGTGGCGGAAGAGCGGCGAGATGGGATCGCCGGCGAGGAGATTCGCACCCGACCGGTCGAGCAGGCTCAAATGGACGTGCATGCCGGAGCCGGCCCAATCGTGATGGGGCTTCGGCATGAAGGTGGCCTCGAGCTGATGCGCCCGCGCCGCGGCCTTGACCGCGCGCTTCAACAGGAGCCCGTCGAGAGCTGCCGCGACGGCGTCGGCGCGGTGCTTGAGATTGATTTCGAACTGTCCCGGGCCCGACTCCTTCATGACGGCGTCAACCGGGAGACCCTGGGCGGCGCAGACGCGGTAGATGTCGTCGATGAAGGGCGACAGCGCGTCCATTTCCTCGAAGCCGAAAGTGTGCGGCTGGTCGGGATCGCCGGAGACCCCTTCCGGGGACTGAAGCGCGAAGCTGCCATTGGTGCGCTTGCGCGTGACGTAGAACTCGAGCTCGACGGCTGCGACCGGGATCTGTCCGGCCCGCGTGAACCGCTCGACTTGATCGGCGAGCACCGTGCGGGGATCGATTTCGTCCCGGTCCACGACCGTCATGACGGCCTGCGCGTGCTTGCCGTCGCCGACGGGAATGGGGCGGAGCGTGCCCGCGAGCAAATGGCACTCGTGGTCCAAATCGCCGGTCTCCCACAGCCGGCCGGTCTCCTCCACGCAATTGCCGAGCGGATCCATGACGAAGACCGAGGTCGGGATCATGACGCCGCCCGCGACCGCGCCCGGCAGGTCGGCCCTGCGCATGCGCTTGCCGCGGGGAATGCCGTTGATGTCGAAGAGGAAAACGTCGATCCACTGCACGCCCGGATTGGCGTCGAGAAACGCTTTGGCCTCGTCGATGGTCAGCCGGGCGCCGATCATGACGTTACGCCTCGCGCCGCCGCGCCGAAGCGGCGGAACAGAACGGTCGAGACCGGATTGAACTTCGCCGCCCATTCGGGATGCCACTGCACGCCGAGACAGAACCCCGCTTCGTCGGGCCCGCGCACGGCCTCGATCAACCCGTCCTCGGCGAAGGCCTCGGGCTTCAACCCGTCGGCAAGCCGGGCGATGCCCTGCCAATGCAGCGAGTTCACCATGATCTCGTCGCTGCCGATCCAGTCGCGCAAGGCGCCGCGCAGCGTGACGGGGTGAATGGGTCCGTACCGCTCGTCGAAAGGAAGCTCGGTGCGCGGGCGGTGATCCTTGTGCCCGTCAACGACGTGAACGGCCTGATGCAAGCTGCCGCCGAGCGCCACGTTCAGCTCCTGAAAGCCGCGGCAAATGGCGAAAAGCGGCTTCTTGCGTTCGACCGCCGCCCTGATCAGCGGAAGGGTTAGCGCATCGCGGACCGGGTCGAGCCGGTCCTCCATCAGAGGCGCTTCGCCGCCATAATGGCCTGGCGCCACGTTCGACGGGCTCCCGGACAAGAGGATGGCGTCGGCCACCTCCAGCAGGGTCGGGATATCGGCCATGCCGGCCGGCACGAGCAGAGGCTGACACTCGGCGACCTCGGCGATGGCGGTCGCGTATTTGCGGCCAACGGCGTCGAAGACGTCACCATCGATCAGCTTGGTGCAGGACGGAATGACGACGATCGGACGGCTCATGCGGCGATCTCTCCGGCGACGTCCTTCAGCGTGAGATCGAGCGCGCGGCGGATAGCGCCCTCAGCTTCGTCGAACTGCGCGTCGGTCCAAATCAAGGGCGGCGCGGCGACCATCGTGTCGAAGACCGCGCGCATGATGAAACCTTCGCGGAAGAAGTGATCACGGCAGATCATTCCGACCCGGCCGGGATCGGCGAAGCGGCGGCGCGTGCGCTTGTCGGCGACAAGCTCGATGGCGCCGAGAAGGCCGACGGAGCGCACCTCGCCGACGAGCGGATGATCGGCGAATTTCCCCAGCATCTTCGCGAAGGTGGGTCCGGCGTAGTCCCTGACGCGCGGCACGAGCTTGTCGCGCTCCATGATCTCCAGGTTCTTCAGCGCAACGGCACAGCACACGGGGTGGCCCGAAAAAGTGTAGCCATGGTGGAAATCGTCGTCGTGGGCCACGAGCGCATCGGCGATCATGTCATCGACCATGACGCCGGAGAGCGGGAGATAGCCGGAGGTCGCGGCCTTGGCGAAAGTGATGAGGTTCGGCCTGATGCCGTAATATTGCGACGCGAACCAGGTGCCGAGACGGCCGAAGCCGGTGATGACCTCGTCGGCCAAAAGCAGGATGCCGTATTTGTCGACGATCTTCTGCACCTCGGGCCAATAGGTCGAAGGCGCGATCTTGACGCCGCCCGCGCCCTGCACCGGCTCGGCGGCGAAGGCGGCGACGTTCTCCGGTCCCACGCTGAGGATTTCCTCCTCGAGCGCGCGCGCGGCGCGAAGGCCGAAGGCCTCCTTCGTCTCGCCCTCCGCCGCCTCGCCGTACCAATAGGGATCCATGATGTGGCGAAAGCCCTCGTAGCGCGGGTAGGAGTGCGCGTGCACATGGCTCATCCCGCCCATCGAGCCCGCGGCGATGGTCGAGCCGTGATAGGCGTTCTTGCGCGAAATGATGATTCGCCGCTTGGGCTCGCCCTTCAGCGCCCAATAGTGGCGGATGAGGCGAATCGCGGTGTCGTTCGACTCCGAGCCCGACGACCCGAAGAATACCTGATTGAGATTCTCGGGCGCGATCTCGGCGAGCTTGCGCGCGAGCTGAACCACCGGCGGATGGGTGGTGCGGAAGAAGGTGTTGTAGTAGGGCAGCTCGAGCATCTGCCGATAGGCGGCCTCGGCCAATTCCTTGCTGCTGTGCCCGATATTCGCCGTCCACAGGCCCGACATGCCGTCGAGGATGCGGTTGCCTTCGCTGTCCCAGATATAGGGCCCGTCGCCACGCACGATGACGCGCGCGCCGCCGGCGCGGAGCGATTTGTGATGGGTGAAGGGATGAAGATGGTGAAGAGCGTCGAGCTCTCTCAATTGTGCGGTTTGATATGTGTTGGTCACGGAACAAGCCTCCAGCAGAAACGAAGCCCAAAACGGGCGCCGACAAGCGCTAGAAGCAGGCGTGAGGCGTATAGCCGATCCGGGCGCAGAGCAGGAGCAGGCGCGCCTTCGGAGTCATGCCGCTTGAGATCGTCGTTCCCGGGAGCGCGGGCCGAGCCTCGCGCCACCGGACGATCGCCAAGATCGGTCGCGAACTGGACACGTGGAACCTCCAACATCCCGGGGCATCGCGGCCCCGCCTCAACCTTGACAGGGGCCCGTGAGCGCGTATGTCTACAGTGGAGAATTTATTGGCTACGGTGTAGAATTGTCAAGGGAAACAGGCCATCCCAAGCCCCGGCCGCGCGGGCGGCGGGGGCTCAACCGCAACGCCATTCTCGATGCGGCCTTCACCCTGCTGTCGGAGGAAGGCGAATCGGGCTTTTCCGTGCGAAAGCTCGGGCTCCGGATCGGCGTCGATCCGATGACGGTGCTGCATCATTTCGGGTCCAAGGACGAGCTTTTGCGGGCGATCGCCGACCGGGCGCTGGCGAGCGTCGCCTTGCCCCAGCCGAGCAACGACTGGCGCGCCGATCTTCGCCGTGTCGCCGCGGCCTACCGCGACCTCGCCCAGCGCCATCCGCGCCTGTTCCATTTGCATTTCCGCTTCCATGCGACGGGACCGGCCGACCACGCCTCGAGCGAGGTGGTCTACCGGGCGCTCCGCCGGGCGGGGCTTCCCGATGCCGACGCGGCGGGCCTCGGGCTTGCGTTCTACGCTTTTCTGCTCGGCTATGCCCTGGCCGAGGGCGAAGGGCTGCTGCGGCGGATCGACGAGGAGGACGAGGCCGAGCTCGGCGCGCTCGACCCGCTTGCCTACCCCGCGACGCGCGCCCTGATACCCGCTTTCAAGCGCCTCGATTGCGATGCCGCTTTCCGCGCCTCGGTCGATGCCTTCATCGACGGGGTATCGTCGCGCTCCAAGGCCTCACCGCGAGGCCGGCAGGCGCGAACGGCAAATCAGGTTGCGGAGCTTCCCTAGACCTGGGTTTGCCGCCAGCAAGTTTTCCCAATGCCGCGCACCGCTCGGGTCTCTCAAGCGCCCCAAGCAAAAGGGGGCGCCGCTTGGGCGCCCCCGAGGTGGGAAGTGTTTTTTTGGGGAAGTTCTGAATCTCCTAGAAGACGGCCTTGAGTGTCCCCACGGCGCGGGCGTCGCAGTTGTTGCGGCCGCCGCTCTGCGCCAAGCATTCCGTCTTGTTGTAGTCCGTGTCGTAGTAGCGGACGTCGAAGGAATAATGCTCCCAGAAGCCGAGCGTCAGACCAGCGTTCCAATAGACGTAGTCGTTGGCGTTCTTCTCATAGCTCTGGAAACCGAGGCCGCCGCTCAGCGTGGGCGAGAAGAAGTTGAACAGCTTGCCCGAGAAGGCGTAGGCCAGCGATCCTTCGATCGCGTTGGAGGTGCCGAAGAACTGGAAGTTGTCCGGCGACCAGTAGTTTTTCAGGCCATAGGTCCAGTTGCCCGAGGTCTTGGACACACCGGCGAGGAATTCGACATAGTCGATGCCCTGGCTGCCACCGGTCGCACCCGGATAGGTGTACCACAGGGCGGCGAAGTTCCAGTTGAATCCCCAGAACGTCGGCGTGAGGCCGGCATAGTAGTCGATCTCGATGCCGTCACCGAAGGCGGTGTTGGATCCCCAGAGACCGGCGTAGAATATGCCGTAAAGGAGGTCGAACTCAGCGGCCGCCTCGGGACGCTGATTGGTGTTGGAGATGCTGCGGAACATATAGTCCGTGGCGACGTAGGTCGTCGCCGACATCGTCAGCTTCTTGTCTTCGGCTTGCGCCGTGAAGGCCAACCCGGCGACGAGCGCCGCAGCCAAAACGCACGACTTGACGAACCCCACTTCCCTGTTGCGCCGAGTCATTTTTTCTGTCCCCCGTTTTTTGTCCCGTTGAGACATTCGCCGGCACGCGGTTTTTATTGTGGCGCTTGCGAGAGTCCCTGTTGCCGATGAGAATATGCCGGCCCGACCCCAGCGCAATTGAAAAACCGGGCTGTTTATAAAAAGACCTCCAGCCTGTGGCCGAATTGCCATAGTCAAAGGCCAGATTTGACGCCGCTTTGGGCTCAAGCCGCATGAAAAACGGGCAAATAGGTATTTGCGGGAGTTCAATATCGAAGACTATGATCTGGGCGCCAGCTACACCGCCTGCAAACAGGGGCGCCTGTAGCCGCCATAGAGCACGACATGCCGAATCCGAGCCAATTCGCCCAAACGTCGCTGAGCGGGACGGCCGGACTATTGGGCGAAGGCCGAATCGAGACCGGGCTCGGCGAGATGATCGTCGCGGAAAATCCGGAAGGCTCAGGGCCTTTCGTTTTCGTCTGCGACCATGCCTCGAACCGCATTCCCGACCCGTACAAGTCTTTCGGGTTCGACGAAGACGCGCTCCAGACGCATATCGCCTGGGATCCCGGTGCGCTCGGCGTCGCCCGGCGCCTGTCGGTGCGTTTTGACGGACCGCTGTTCTGGCCCGCCGCCTCCCGTCTCATCATCGACTGCAATCGCTCCCCCGAGGCAAAAAGCCTGATCGTCAGCGAGAGCGAAGGGCGGAAGGTCGCGGCGAATTTTGCGCTTACCGAGGCCGAGCGCTCGCGGCGGCTCGGCCAGATCCACGCCCCCTATCACGCCGCGATCGATGCCTGTCTCGAGCGCCGCCGCGCCCGGCGCCAACCGACGGCGCTGATCGCGTTGCATTCCTATACGCCGGTCTATCTCGGCAAGCCCCGCCCCTGGCAGGTGGGGATCGTGTTCGGCGCCGATCGCCGCCTGGCCGACCTTTTCATCCGCGAGCTCGAGGCGGACCCGACCCTCTCCGTCGGGATCAACGAGCCCTATTCGCCGGAAGACCAAGTCTATTACACGGTCGAGCGCCACGCCGGTCCGGGCGCGCTGCCCGCCGTCATGATCGAAATCCGCAACGATGAGATCGGCGACGACGCCGGCGAGAGGCGCTGGGCGGATCGCCTAGCCGCGATTCTTACCCTCGCACAGCGAAGTCTAGTTGGAGACAACCGCGCCGCGGTTTAGAATTCTTGCGAAGTATCGCATTCATTCAGAGCAACCAAGGGGGGAAAGGGAGGGAACACAATGGCAGACAAGAAAGGCGCGGCTGGCGTCGTCTATCGCAAGGCGGAGGCCGGCTATTTCGAAAAGCGGGGGTTCCGGCGCTATGCCGGTGTTTGGTCGCTGTGGGCGCTCGGCGTCGGCGCGGTCATATCGGGTCACTATTCAGGCTGGAACCTCGGACTGGCCACGGGCGGCTGGGGCGGCATGCTGGTGGCCGGACTCCTCATCATGCTCATGTATATCGGCCTCGTCTTCTGCATCGCGGAGATGGCGCCGGCGCTCCCACATACCGGCGCGGCCTATTCCTTCGCGCGTTCAGCCATGGGGCCGTGGGGCGGCTTCATCACCGGACTGTGCGAGAACGTCGAATACGTCCTCACGCCGGCCGTGATCGTCTTCTTCATCGGCTCTTACATGGGAGCCATTTTCGACACCCCGGCCAACTTCCAGCCCGTATGGTGGGTGTTGATGTATGCCGCGTTCCTCTCCCTCAATATCGTCGGCGTGGAGCTGTCGTTCCGCGTGACCTTGGCGGTCACGCTGGCGGCGTTGGCGGTTCTGGTCATCTTCTGGTTCAGCGCCTTTCCCCATTTGGATTTCGGCCGCTGGGCCCTGAACATCGCACCGGATGGCACGGAACTGCCGGAAGGCAACGGCCCGTACTTCCCGTTCGGCATCCATGGCGTTCTCGCCACGCTGCCGTTCGCCGTGTGGCTGTTCCTGGCGATCGAGCAATTGCCGCTCGCGGCGGAAGAATCCATCGATCCGAAGCGCGACATGCCGCCCGGCATTCTGCTCGGCATGCTCACGCTGATCATCTCGGCCGGAATGATCGTGTGGCTCAACCCCTCGGTCATCGGTGTCGGCTCCTTCGCGCTCGGCAAGTCCGGCGAGCCGTTGCTCGACGGCTTCCGCGCCATCTACGGCGCCGAGGCGGCGAAGGTCCTCGCCTTTATCGCCGTGGTCGGCCTGATCGCGAGCTTCCATACGATCATCTACGCCAAGGGACGGCAGATCTACTCGTTGTCGCGGGCGGGATATTTCCCGACCGCCTTGTCGGTGACGCATGGCGGCTACAAGACGCCGCATGTCGCCATGATCGTCGGCGCGCTGGTGGCGCTGGCGGTGATGCTCGTGGTCTGGTTCGGCGTCGGTTCGGACCGCGGCTCCGCCATCATCGGCGGCACCTTGCTGAACATGGCGGTTTTCGGCGCCATGTTCTCCTACATCCTACAGGCGATATCGTTCATCATGCTTCGCCGCAACCTGCCGAATATCGAACGGCCCTATCGCAGCCCGCTCGGCATTCCCGGCGCCATGATAACGATCATCATCGGCTTGGTGACGATCTATTACCAGCTCTCCGATCCGGTCTATCGGAACGGCGTGATCGCGGTCGCTTGCTGGTTCGTGATCGGCATCCTCTACTTCGCGCTCTTTGCCCGGCATCGCATGATTCTCTCGCCGGAAGAGGAGTTCGCGATGGAGCATCGTAACAAGAGCTGACGCGCGAACCGTCAGCCCAGGAGTGAGAGGGAGGCCCGCGCGGTTCGCGCGGGCCTCACTATCCGTGAGCGGGAGTAACAGTCCATGAGCGGTTTGTTGAGTTTGAAAGAGTTGAAGGCGGCATCCGACGCCGGTGAGATCGACACGGTGGTCGCCTGCTTCCCCGACATGCAGGGCCGGCTCATCGGCAAGCGCTTCCAGGCCGCTTTCTTCGTTGACGGCGCTTACGAAGAAACCCACGGCTGCGACTACCTGCTCGCCGACGACATCGACATGGAGCCGGTGCCGGGCTACGCGGTCGCGAGCTGGGAAAAGGGCTACGGCGATTTCATTCTGAAGCCGGACCTCGCGACGCTGCGGCGCATCCCCTGGCTCCCGGCCACGGCGCTCGTCCTGTGCGACCTGCTCGACCATCACCATCACGAGCCGCTCGCGCATAGCCCGCGCGCGATCCTCAAGAAGCAGATCGCGCGCTTGGCCGACAGGAAGATGTCGTCGCGTCTGGCCTCCGAGCTCGAGTTCTACCTGTTCGACGAGACCTATGAGTCGGCGCAGGACAAGTTGTGGAACAACCTCAAGACCGCCGGCACCTATATCCAGGACTACCACATCCTCCAGACCACCAAGGAAGAAGGCGTGATGCGCGCCATCCGCAACGGTCTGCAAGGCGCCGGCATCCCGGTCGAGAACTCCAAGGGCGAATGGGGACCGGGCCAGGAGGAGGTCAATGTCCGCTACGCCGACCCGCTGACGATGGCGGATTGGCACGTCATTTTGAAGAACGGCTGCAAGGAGATCGCCTACGGTCTCGGCAAGGCCGTCACCTTCATGTCGAAATGGCGCTACGACCTCGCCGGGTCGTCGAGCCATATCCACGTCTCGCTGTGGGACGCCGATGGCAAGACGCCGCTCTTCCTCGACGCCAAGGCCGAGCACGGCATGTCGGAGTTGATGCGCCAGTTCGTTGCCGGGCAACTCGCTTATGCGCGCGAGATCACCTGGTTCCTCGCGCCCTACATCAACTCATACAAGCGCTTCCAGGCCGGAACCTTCGCGCCGACCAAGGCCATCTGGTCGATGGACAACCGCACCGCCGGTTTCCGTCTGTGCGGCGCCGGCACCAAAGGCATTCGCATCGAGTGCCGTATTGGCGGGGCCGACCTCAATCCCTATCTTGCCTTCGCCGCGCTGATCGCCGCGGGCCTGGCCGGGGTCGAGCAGAAAATGGAGCTCGAGCCGCCTTTCGTCGGCGACGCTTATGTCGGCAAGGCGCTGACCGAGGTGCCGAAGACGCTCCGCGAGGCCACCGATCTGATGCGGAACTCGAAAATGCTGCGGGCCGCCTTTGGCGACGATGTCATCGATCACTATGTTCATAATGCGGAGTGGGAGCAATTCGAGTATGACCGCCGCATCACCGACTGGGAATTGAAGCGCGGCTTCGAGCGCTCGTGAGTTCAGAGGAAAGAAATGTCAGACAGCGTGAAGATCATCTCCCCCGTTGACGGCTCGGTCTACGCCGAGCGCCCGATTGCCAAAGATGCCGCCGTCGAGGCGGCGCTTACCGCCGCGCGCGCGGCCCTGCCGAAATGGCGGGCGACGCCGATCGCCGAGCGCGGCCGCTACATGCTCGCCTTTCTCGATGCGCTCGTGGCCATGAACGACGACATCACCACCGAGCTTGCCTGGCAGATGGGCCGGCCGGTGCGCTATGGCGGGGAAAAGGGCGGCGTGGAAGAGCGGATTCGCGCCATGGTGGCGCTCGCCGAGGAGGCGCTCCAGCCCTACTACCCGCCGGAGAAGCCGGGCTTCAGACGCTATATCGCGCGCGAGCCGCTCGGCATCATCATGGTCATCGCGCCGTGGAACTACCCCTACCTCACCGCGGTCAACACGATCGTGCCGGCGCTCTTGGCCGGAAACGCCATCATCCTCAAGCATGCGGCGCAGACGCTTCTCGTCGGCGAGCGCATCGCCGAGGCGTTCCAGCGCGCGGGCCTGCCCAAAGGCCTGTTCCACAATCTCGTGCTGTCGCATGAGCAGACCGAGAAGCTGATTGCCTCGGGCCGGATCGACCACATCAATTTCACCGGCTCCGTCGGCGGCGGGCGCGCCATCGAGCGGGCCGTGGCGGGCACCTTCGCCTCGATCGGCCTCGAGCTCGGCGGCAAGGATCCCGCTTACGTGCGCGCCGACGCCAAGCTCGATCACGCCATCGAGAACTTGGTCGACGGCACGTTCTACAATTCGGGCCAGTGCTGCTGCGGCGTCGAGCGCATCTATGTCGATGCGTCGGTCTACGACGATTTCGTCGGGGGCTTCGCCGACCTCACCCGGAAATACGTGGTGGGCAATCCGCTCGAACAGGCGACGACGATGGGCCCGATGGCGCGCGCCTCTTTCGCCGATACCGTGCGCGCCCAGATCGCCGAGGCCAGGCGCAAGGGCGCGACGCCGCTCATCAACATGAAAGTCGCGGGCGATGCGGCCGGCTCGCCCTATCTCGCGCCGGAGGTTCTGGTCGGCGTCAATCACCAGATGGAGGTGATGCGCGAGGAGAGCTTCGGCCCCGTGGTCGGCATCATGAAGGTGCACGACGACGACGAGGCGGTCATGCTGATGAACGACAGCCCGTATGGACTGACCGCGTCGATCTGGACGCGCGACATGGATCGCGCGGCTGAGATCGGCAGCCGGATCGAGACCGGCACGGTATTCATGAACCGCTGCGACTATCTCGACCCGTATCTCACCTGGACCGGCGTCAAGGACACCGGCCGCGGCACGACGCTGTCGAAGCTCGGCTTCGAGACGCTGACCCAGCCGAAGAGCTACCACCTCCGCGAAATCTGATTTCTCCTCGCACGGAACCCCACCATGACCGCACCGACCGCCAATTGGAGCTACCCGACCGCCGTTCGCTTCGGCCCAGGCCGCATCAAGGAACTCGCCGACGCCTGCCGGGCCGCCGGCATATCCCGGCCCCTGCTCGTGACCGATGCCGGCCTCGCGCCCCTTCCGATCACGCAACAGGCGCTTTCTCTCCTGAAGGACGCGGGACTTCCCGTCGCCCTGTTCGCCGACGTTCAATCGAATCCGGTCGAGAGCAATGTCGAAGCCGGCATCGCCGCTTTCCGCGCCGGAAAGCATGACGGCGTCATAGCCTTCGGCGGCGGATCGGGCCTCGATACGGGCAAGGTCATCGCGTTCGCGGCGGGCCAGACCCGTCCCTTGTGGGATTTCGAGGATATCGGCGATTGGTGGACGCGCGCCGATGCCGACAAGATCGCTCCGGTCGTCGCCGTGCCGACGACGGCCGGGACCGGCTCCGAAGTCGGCCGCGCCGGCGTCATCACGCAAGAAGCGACCCAGACCAAGAAGGTGATCTTTCACCCCAAGATGATGCCGCGCGTCGTCATCTGCGATCCGGAACTCACCGTCGGCATGCCGCCGGCGATCACCGCGGGCACCGGCATGGACGCACTCGCGCATTGCCTCGAAGCCTATTGCGCCCCGGGCTATCACCCGATGGCCGACGGCATCGCGGTCGAGGGCATGCGGCTCATCTTCGAGAACCTGCCCAAGGCGGTCGCCAACGGCAAGGACTTGGAGGCGCGCGCCCATATGATGAGCGCGGCCGCCATGGGCGCCGCAGCCTTCCAGAAGGGGCTCGGCGCCATCCACGCGCTGTCGCATCCGGTGGGCGCGCTCTACCACACCCATCACGGCACGACGAACGGCGTGTTCATGCCGTATGTGCTCGTGTTCAACCGGGCGGCGATCGAGAAGAAGATCGAGCGGCTTGCCGGCTATCTCGGCATCAAGGGCGGATTCGACGGCTTCCTCGACGAGGTGCTCTCCTTGCGCAAGGCGACGGGCGTCCCCAACGATCTCAAGGGGCTGAAGGTGGACGGCGGCAAGGTCGACACGATCGTCGAGATGGCGGTGGTCGATCCGACCGCGGGCGGCAATCCCGTTCCGCTCACCAAGGACGGGGCGCGCAAGCTGTTCGAGGCGGCGCTGTCAGGGAACCTCGCCGCGGCCGCGGCCTAAGGCCGCCTCATTGGCGATCCCGCCTATTCGAGCGCGCTGATTTCGTCGTTGGCGTGGCGCAGGCGCTCGGAAAACTCCCGGGTCAAATTGCCGAGAATGGTGATGAGAATATTGGGGTGACCGGCGGCAAGTTCCTGAAGCTGCTGGACGGCAAGGCCGTAGCAGATCACCCGCTCGTCGGCGACGATGTCGGCCGAGCGCTTGCCGCCGTCGAGCAGCGCCATCTCGCCGAAACTCATCCCCGGCCCCAATGAGGCCACGCGCCGCTTGCGCCGGTCCTGGCCCTGGACCCGGATCTGCACGCTGACGGTGCCCCGCGCAACGACAAAGAAAAGCTTGGCTTCGGAGCCTTCGCGGATGATCACCTCGCCCTTCTCGAACACGAGCGGCTTCACGATGGTCTCGATCAGGCGGTACTCGTCCGGCGACAATCCCTTGAGGAGATCGAGTTGGGACAGCGCGAACTTGGTGCCCGCTCCCGCCTCGCCTTCGGCGGCCAGCAACTGGTCCTCGCACCATTCGAGCGCAGCATCGGCGTCCTTGAAGCAACGGACCGTGGGCTTCGCCTCCTGCTCGTTGAGCTGGACCGCGAGCGAGGCCAACGGCCCGTCCTCGGCGATCGCGGCGAACACAAGTTCGCTCGGTCCCCCTTGCATGGCGCGCGCCGCGCGGGCGATCAGCCGTTCAGCGGCAGGATCGGCGAGATGCACGCGCTTGAAATCGACGATCACGAAACGGGCGCCGGCGGCGAGCTGGGCAAGACGGCGCAAGAAGCGTTCGGTCGAGCCGAAGAACAACGCGTCTTGTATTTCCAGCACCGCGACTTTGCGGCCCTCTTCCGCCAACACGCGCCGCTCGGCCGGTGTCCGCAAGCGGTTTGACCTGACGGCGTCGCCGCGATACTCGCGCCGGATCGCGTTGCGGACATTGGTACGGTTGTTGAAGGCGTGCAGATCGAATTCCTTGGAGATCTCCTCGCAAACGCGAATGCCGCGCACGCTGTTGCCGAGCGCGTCGATCGGCGGCGAATAGACGCCGATGCCGATTTGTCCGGGGATGACGGCGAGGATGCAGCCCGACACGCCGCTCTTGGCCGGCATGCCGACTTCGTAGGACCACTGTCCGGCATAGTTGTACATGCCGCAGCTATTCATCACCGAGAGCACGTCGCGGACGGATTGAGTGCCGTACACGGTCTCGCCGGTGATGGGATTGCGGCCGTCATTGGCCAGCGTCGCGGCCATGATGGCGAGGTCGCGCGCGGTGACCCTGACCGAGCATTGGCGGAAATAGAGATCGAGGACCTCGCTCGGATCGCGCTCGAGCATGGCCGTGTTGAGCATCATATAGGCGATGGCGCGATTGCGATGACCGGTCGCGTGCTCCGACCGGTAGACCGCCTCGTCGATATCGAGGCGCCTGCCGGCGAGGCTCGAGAACAGCGCGAGCATGTTGGCGTTGCGTTCTTCCGCCGTGCTCCCGTCCATCAACTCGGCCACGGCGATGGCGCCGGCATTGACCATGGGATTGAACGGACGGTTGGCGGCCTCGTCGAGCACGATGGAATTGAACGCCTCACCGGTGGGCTCGACGCCGACCTTCTTGAGAACCTGCTCGCGGCCATGGCGCTGAAGCGCGTAACCATACATGAAGGGCTTCGACACCGATTGGATGGTGAAGGGATCGTCAACGTCGCCGGCCGCATAGATGGTGCCGTCAACGGTCGCGAGGGCGATGCCGAAGCGGGACGGATCGGCCTTGCCGAGTTCGGGGATGTAGTCGGCGGGGCGGCCGCCGCTGAGCTCGGCGAGGCGAGCATGGAGTTCTTCGAGATAGGTCGCGACCGGCCCTGGCGTGGCGTTGGCGCGCGGTTCCAGGCATTCAACCTTGTTCAACGCCCCCCTCCCGTCGCTTTCCCGCAGGCTGGGCGAGGAACACTCTCCTTGCGCGAGCCGCTCTACTTGCATAAACCAAGAACAGGCCCCGAGGCGTGCCGAATGTTTATGCAAACGCCTGATTTTCCGCCCATTTCTGCGCCAAGCGCGGCCGGCCCTCGAGGGGCCGAGGTCGCTAAAATTTGCGACAAATCACGGCGGGACGATGGACCGGTCCGTTAGATTTTGCGGGTTACAAGGGGCTCCCTCGCAAGGAGACCCTCATGCCGGCGACATCAAGTGTAACCCCAACCGGTAATCTTTACATCGATGGCGTCCTCAATGGCACCCGCTGGGCTTCCGGAAGCCTCACCTTCAGCTTTCCGAGCGATGCGAGTTACTACGGATCATCTTACGGCATCGGCCAGCCGACCAACAATTTCGCGGCCTTCAACGCCGAACAGCAGGCCGCCACGCGCACCATCCTCCAATCTTACGCCTCGGTCGCAAATCTGACCTTCACCGAGGTCACCGAGACGGCGACGCAGCATGGCGATTTGAGGCTTGCCGAGACGGGCGCGGTCGGCACGGCCTACGCCTACTATCCGTCGACCGCTCCAGAGGGCGGCGATGCCTGGTTCAATAGCGGCGGGACTTATGACAATCCCCAGAAGGGGGATTATGCCTGGCTCACCCTCACTCACGAGCTCGGCCATACGTTGGGCCTCAAGCACCCCCACGAGACCAAGGGCTCGTTCGGTGCGATGCCCGCCGACCGGGATTCGCTCGAATATTCGGTGATGAGCTATCACTCCTATGTCGGAGCGACGGACCCCTACTACACCAACGAGCAATGGGGCTACCCGCAAAGCTTGATGATGTACGACATCGCGGCTTTGCAGGCCGCCTATGGCGCCAACTACACCACCAATGCCGGCAATACGACCTATAGCTGGAGCGCGACAACCGGCGAGATGTTCATCGACGGGGCGGGCCAGGGCGCTCCCGGTGGCAACCGGATCTTTCTCACCATCTGGGATGGCGGCGGCACCGACACGTACGACTTCTCCAACTACACGACCGATCTCGATGTGAGCCTCGCGCCCGGCGAATGGACGACGACGTCCTCCGCTCAACTTGCCAATCTCGGCAGCGGTCACTACGCCGCTGGCAATATCGCCAACGCCCTGCTCTATCAGGGCAACACCGCATCGCTGATCGAGAACGCGATCGGCGGATCGGGTAACGACACGATCATTGGCAACGCCGCCAACAATCTCTTCACTGGCGGCGCGGGCAACGACACGCTCGACGGCCTCGGCGGGATCAACACCGCCGTCTTCTCCGGCAAGGCGACAGATTACGCCGTAACCCAGAACGCCGACGGCTCATTCAGCGTGGCCGACCTCCGCGCGGGCGCCCCCGACGGGACCGATCTCGTCAAGAACATTCAATACTTCCAGTTCCAGGACGGCACCGTGGTCGCGGGGCAGTCCCCGGAGAACGCGGCGCCCGTGGCCCTGGACGACTATTACTCGACCGGACGGGGCAAGAAGCTGACCGTCAAGGCTCCGGGCGTTCTTGGCAACGACACCGACGCGGACGGCGATTCCTTGACGGCATCGCTGGTGACGAAACCGAAGGGCGGAAAGGTCACGTTCAAGAGCGACGGCTCCTTCGTCTACACGCCCAACCGCTCCTTCAAGGGGGTCGATTCCTTCACCTACAAGGTGAGCGACGGCGAGCACACGACGACCGCCAAGGTCTATGTCACCGTCGGCTCCTCCTCGAGCTTCTCCACGGCCAAGGGCTTTGGCTTTGGCTTCGGCCAAGGCACGGCCGAATCCGACATCACTCACGACCAGATACCGGCTGCCCACCCGGGCGACGCCCTTTCGCAGGCTTGGCTGGACGGCGGGCTCGTCCACAGTTTGCAGTCGTTCTTCGATGCCGGCGAACGCGCCTTCAGCGACTGGACCTCGTTGCGCGATTTGCGCGACGACGTGACATCGGCGGTGGAGCACCACGATGTCGCCATCCTGCACGATTTGCATCTTCTCCTGAGGTGACCGCCGGATGCGGCATAGGATCATGAGCGACTGGATCGACATCAATCAATGGGACTACTGCCACGAGTTGGCGCGGCCCGGGATCGTGTTCGAGATTCGCAACGCCGAGGAGCAGAGCATGATCGCGCACTGCGCCGCCTCGGTGCCGTCGGCCCCGTTCGACTGGAAGTCGGCTCCGGTGAAGTTCAGGGCGATCGTCGAGCTTCCGCCGCAGCTTTCGCAACCGATTCCGGGGGCAAGGGAATAGCCGAGACCGCCTTCACAGGGCCGTCCGCCCGCTTTCGCCCGGCCGGCCCCAGTCAAGATCCTCTCGCGTGGGTTCGTAATGAGCGTCACAGCCAATCCTTCGCTCCCGCCCAGTCCAAGCGCTGAACTTGCGGCGGCGTTGCGCTCGTGCCGGTCCGCCTTCGTCGGCGTCGGTCTGTTCAGCTTCGTGGTCAACATTCTGATGCTGACCGGCGCGCTGTTCATGCTCGAGATCTACGATCGCGTCCTGCCGAGCCGCAGCCTTCCGACCCTGATCGGCTTGGGCATTCTGGTCCTCGTCCTGTTCGCGCTGCACGGCCTGTTGGACCTCGTACGCAGCCGCATGCTGGTCAGGATCGGGACCTCGATCGACGAGCAGCTTCGCGGCCGCATGCTCGACACCATCCTGCGCCTGCCGCTCGCGGCCGGCAATCAGGGCAACGGCATTCAGCCCATGCGCGATCTGGAGAGCGTGCGCTCGTTCCTGGCCGGCGCCGGACCCGTCGCGCTGTTCGACCTGCCGTGGATCCCGGTCTATCTCGCCGTGATCTTCGCCTTCCATGTCGCTCTCGGCATGACCGCGCTCGCGGGCGCCGTACTTCTCGTCGGGCTCACCCTGCTCACCGCATTCCTGTCGCGCGCTCCCATGAAATCCTCGGGCGCGGTAGCGCTGGAGCGTACCAACTTCGCCGACGCCTGCCGACGCAACGCCGAGGTGATCACGGCGATGGGCATGGCGGGCCGCATCGAGGCCAAATGGGAAGAGCTGAGCCGACGCTACATGACCGACGTCAAACGTGTCGGCGATGTCGCCGGCGGGTTCGGCGCGCTGTCGAAGGTGCTGCGCCTAGCCTTGCAGTCGGCTGTGCTCGCGGTCGGCGCCTTTCTCGTCATCGAGCAGGAGGCGACGGCCGGGATCATCATCGCCGCCTCGATCCTGGCCGGGCGCGCCCTTGCGCCGGTCGATCTCGCCATCGCCCAGTCGAAGAGCCTCATCGCCGCGCGTCAGAGCTGGCAGCGGCTGAACGCGCTGCTCTCCCGCCTGCCGGTGCGGCCCGCGCCGCTCACCCTGCCCGATCCGAAGGCGAAGCTGACGGTCAGGGACCTCTGCATGGCGGCGCCGGGCACCAGGCGGACGATCTTGCAGGGCGTCAGCTTCGGCGCCGAAGCGGGCAGCGCGCTCGCCGTGGTGGGACCGACGGGATCGGGCAAATCGACGCTCGTTCGCGCGCTGGTCGGGGTGTGGCAGCCTCTGGCCGGGCGCATCTCGCTCGACGGCGCCGATCTCGACCAATGGTCGAACGCTGAGCTCGGCCGGCTGATCGGCTACCTGCCCCAGGACGTCGAATTGTTCAGCGGAACGATCGCGGAGAACATCGCGCGCTTCGACAGCAATGCCGCGGCCGAGGACATCGTC
Organism: Methyloceanibacter sp.; assembly: GCA_050247995.1. Classification (GTDB taxonomy): domain Bacteria; phylum Pseudomonadota; class Alphaproteobacteria; order Rhizobiales; family Methyloligellaceae; genus Methyloceanibacter. The sequence goes on from JBFWTF010000013.1 coordinate 19,653, forward strand.
GCGGCGGCCACTGCCGCCGGCGTGCATGACTTCATCGTCAGCCTCCGCGAGGGCTATAACACCGAGATCGGCGAACAGGGCGAGTCGCTGTCGGCGGGTCAGCGCCAGCGCATCGCGCTTGCGCGCGCGCTCTACCGCGATCCCTTCCTGGTCGTCCTCGACGAGCCGAACTCGAACCTGGACGCCGAAGGCGAAGCCGCCCTCACCGCCGCCATCCTCGGCGTCAGGGAGCGCGGCGGCATCGTCGTGATCGTCGCTCATCGCCCCAACGCGCTCGTCGCCGCCGACCTGATCCTGGTGCTCAATCAGGGAAGAAGCCAGGCTTTCGGCGAGAAGGACGCGATCCTGGCGGCGAACTTCCCCAAATTGCAGACGGTCTCGGCCGATCCGGCACGCATCCCTCCGCCGCCTCAGGCCCTGCCTGCAAACCAAGCCGTGAGGACCGGCACATGACCACGAAAGGCGCATTGCGGCTGCACTTCCTCGCCGGCGTCGCCATCATGCTTCTCCTCGTCGCCGGGCTCGGAAGCTGGGCGGTCCTGACCGAGATTTCGGGCGCGGTGATCGCGCCGGGAACACTCGTCGCCCGTTCGCGCGTTCAGGAGGTGCAGCACCCGAACGGCGGCATCGTCGCCGAGATCCGCGCCCGCGACGGCGACACCGTCAAAGCGGGCGATGTGCTGGTCCGCCTCGACGGCACCATCACACGGGTCAATCTCGCCATCGTCACCAAATCGCTCGACGAGCTTTCGGCGCGAAAAGCGCGCCTCGTCGCCGAGCAGGCCGACCGCGACGCCATCGTCTTCGCCGATGACCTGCTTCAGCGCGAGCACGACGCCGAGATCGGCGCGATCCTCGACGGCGAGCGCCGGCTCTTCGAGGTGCGGCGCGCGGCCCGCCTCGGCCAGAAGAAGCAGCTCGCCGAGCGGGTCAACCAGTTGAAGAAGGAGTGCGACGGCTACACCGTGCAGGCCGAGGCCAAGTCGGCCGAGATCGCGCTCATCAACCGCGAACTCGAAGGCGCGCGCACACTGTGGCAGAAAAATCTGATGCCGATCTCGAAGCTGACCGAGCTCGAGCGCAACCGGACCCGGATCGAGGGCGAACGCGGCCAATTCATCGCCGCCCTCGCCCAGGCCAAGGGCAAGATCGCCGAGACCGAACTCCAGATCCTTCAGGTCGATCTCAGCTTCGGCAGCGAGGTCGGCAGCGAATTGCGCGAGGTCGAGGCCAAGCTCGGCGAGCTCGTCGAGAAGAAGGTCGCCGCCGAGGACCAGCTCACGCGCCTCGATATCGTCGCACCCCAGGACGGCGTGGTCCATGAATCGACGGTCCATACCGTGGGCGGCGTGATCGCGCCGGGCAAGGCGGTCATGCTCGTCGTGCCGACGGCGGGCGAGCTTGTCGTCGAGGTCAAGGTCGCGCCCGCCGATATCGATCAACTGCGGTTCGACCAGGACGCGGGCTTGCGCTTCTCCGCCTTCAACCAGCGCACCACGCCCGAGATCAACGGCACGGTAAGCCGCATCGGCGCCGACGTCAGCGAGGACGAGCGCACCGGGCAAAGTTACTACACGGTCGATATCGCCATTCGGCCGGAGGAAGTGGCGCGGCTCGGACAATTGAAGCTCGTGCCGGGAATGCCGGTCGAGGCCTTCATCAAGACGGAGGACCGCACCGTCATGTCCTACCTGGTCAAGCCGCTCGGCGATCAGATCGCGCGCGCCTTCCGCGAGTCCTAGTACGGTCGCGCCGGCGCGCCCTTGCACCCAAAGCGGCGGCCCGCAGAGTTGCGATGATACCGTCAGGCCGGGATTGAGCGGCGCGCCTGGAACGGGAGGCTGGCGGGATGCTCACAAGGATTAAACGGATCGGCTTTGCCCTCGTGCGGCGTCCGCTGCGACTCGACCGGCATCTCCAGCGTCCCGTAGACGCGCGTCATGAGCTCCACGGCTCGGCAGGGCGCGCGAAGCCAATGCCCTTCAAACTCCATGTCGATGGGCGGGAACATTTCGTCTTCACGGAAATCAGGCAACGCGCCGGGTCCGACATAGGCTTGCCGCTCTGAATCCCACCGATAGGGAAAGAGATCGAGCTGCAAACCATTATGCCATTTTGCATACGCGTTGTTTTGCTGCCACTCATGGTAATTGCTGTGCCGGTCCCGCAATTTGAGGATCGCCGCCCCCGCTGGATAAAACGGATCGGTCTCCGCATCCTGGTAGAACATGTCTTGTGGAATT
>JBFWTF010000014.1:0-21267 GCA_050247995.1 Methyloceanibacter sp.
CGCGCCGAGGGCGGCAAATCCGAAGGCAAGCAGCGGCAGGTTGGCGCCGGTCGCGGCCGGGGTCTCGCCGAGTAGCGCCAGAGCCGGCACCCCCACGAGACAGAGCGCCGCCGGGAAAGGAATGGCCCACAGGAAGGAGCCGCGCGCGCCTTCGATCGAGGGCGTGACCATGCTGCGCAGGAGGAGATGGGGGAGCACGGCGATCCCGGCGGCAAGGCAGAACAGCAATGCGACGCGGTTGGGCTTGTCCTCGACCGCGAGCGCGTCGAAAGCAATGGTGGCGAGCGCCTGAAGGCCCGCGCCCTCGCGCGCCGGGAGAAGCGTGCCGTGCTGCGCCAACAGGAGCGCCGACGCCACCAGGGCGGCGGCAAGCAGCACCGCGTATTGCACGATCTGGGTGAGGCTGGCCGATCGCATGCCGGCGGCGAAGCTGCACGCAAGCAGCAATACCGCCCCGAACGCCACGCCTGTTGCGAGATCGATGGCGAAGATGCGCGTGGCGATGACGCCCAAGCCCAACAAGGTGAGGGCAATCGCCGGGAAGGTCGCGAGGATCACCCCGAGTACCGCGAGCGCCCTGACCCCGGGCCGGTCGAACCGTTCAGCAAGAAAGTCCGGCAACGTATAGCCGCCGAAACTGCGCAAGTAGGGTGCAAGCAGAAGGGCGCTGGCAACCAGGCCTCCGCCGACGCCGAGCGCGATCAGCGATGCGCCGGTCCAGCCGCCGCTCAGCGTGATCGTAAGGCCGGCAAAGGCGATTACCGGAAACAGCCCGGCGGCGATCGCGACGCCGTTGAACGGCGCGGGCACGAGACGGCCGGCGACGTAGAAGTCGGAGACCGGACGCCGCAGCGCCACGGCGCCCGCGCGCGCGTAGAGGGCGGCCGCGATCAGGACGACGAGTTGGATTGTGAGCGTGGCCCCCTCCCCTCCGATCTCCACTCTCTATTCTTATGTCCGCGGCCGCGAATGCGCTACTGCGCATCGCGCGCAATTGCGCCTATTTCGGCCGCGGCGCCGCGTCGCGCAGCAGCTCGGCGAATTGGATGAAGTCCCGCTTCCGCGGCGAGGTCTTGCGCCAGGCGAGCCCGATTGCCCGCTTCGGCTCGGGCGCGTGGAACCGCAGGAGACGAATGCCCTCCGAGGCATGGACCTCGGCGGCAATCGCCATCTCCGGCAGGAGCGTAATGCCGTACCCGTTGGCGACCATCTGCACGATGGTTGCAAGGCTCGACGCGCCGAAGCTCTCGCGCGCCTCGGTCGTGACCAAGCGGCAATAGGAGAGCGCCTGGTCGCGCAAGCAGTGCCCCTCCTCGAGCAGGAGGAGACGGTCGTCCGCGAGCATGTCCGTGCTCGCGTGGCGCAGCCGCCGATTGGCCTGCGAGGCCTTGATGGCGAGGACGAACCGGTCGTCGAACAGGTGAAACGTCTCGACGTCGGGGTCGTCGATGGGGAGCGCCACGATAATGAGATCGAGATCGCCGGCCACGAGCTCGCGCACGAGGTTGGCGGTCACGGTCTCGCGCAGTTGGAGGCTGAGCGCCGGGAACCGCCGTTGCAGCTCCGGCAATGCCGCGGGCAAGAGATAGGGCGCGATCGAAGGGATGGCGCCGAGCTTCAAGGCGCCCGTGAGCAGCCCTTCCTGATGCTTGGCGTAGTCCACGAGGTCGCGCACGGAAGCGAGAATGGCGCGGGCGCGCTTTGCGATCTCCTCGCCCTGCTCGGTGAGTTCGATGCCCGATTTGCGCCGTTCGACCAGGCTCACCTTGAGTTCGTCCTCGAGCTCTTTGATCTGCATGCTGAGGGCCGGCTGGCTGACGGCGCAAGCCTCGGCGGCGTGACCGAAATGGCGCGTTTCGGCCAGGGATTCGAGGTAACGGAGCTGCCGGAGGGAGACCATCGCGATAAGCTCACCTTATCTTCTGCATAAATAAATACGATTGGAAATTATCATGGCGGGTAACGATACTCAAATTGCCGAACCAAGCCGTTCAGCCCGGGTTCGCAAACCTCTGATCGGTTTGGCCGGCGCTAGGCCAATTCGCTAAAGGAGAGCGCACAATGCGTGAGTGGCAAAAGCCGACGATTGACGAGACGGAATCCGGAATGGAAGTCACGAGCTACCTGCCGGCAGAGCTGGATCGCGCTTAAGATCCGTTCGCTCATCTCGGAACGACGCAAACGGCGGCCCGGAGCTCCCGGGTCGCCGTTTCGCTTTCGGCGCGGCCACGGTGGCGGCGCGCCGTTCAGATTTTCTTAATGTGGTTTCCACATGCCGTTCATGTGCGGATCATGCGGGGTGCTACCGGGCTTCCTATATCTAGCGTGTAGAATTCTGCGCTTTGTGCCGCTTCGGTTGACGCGTATCAAGGGCGCGAATTCCAGGGAGGACTACCCGGGAACTTCGTCTAAACTGGGTAGGCAAGAGGTAACGCCATGACCAAGATCATGAGCCCCGAGGAATTGGAGCAGGAGCTTCGCGCCATCGGGGCCGAGCGCTATCACGACAAGCATCCGTTTCATAAGCTGCTGCACGGCGGCAAGCTGAACAAAGGCCAGGTGCAGGCCTGGGCGCTCAACCGCTATTGCTATCAAGCGGCGGTGCCGCGCAAGGACGCAGCCCTGATGAGCCGGTGTCACGACCGCGAGCTCAGGCGCGACTGGATCCACCGCATCATGGATCATGACGGCTACGGCGAGGAGGAAGGCGGCATCGAGCGCTGGCTCGTCCTCACCGATGGCCTCGGGCTCGACCGGGACTACGTCATCTCCATGAAGGGGGCGCTGCCCGAGACCCGTTTCGCGGTCGAGGCATATGTCAATTTCGTGCGCGAGAAGACCCTGGTCGAGGCGGTCGCCTCCTCGCTCACCGAGCTGTTCGCGCCCAAGATTCACAAGGAGCGCATCGCGGGCATGCTCGAGAACTACGATTTTATCAGCGACGAGGTCATGGCCTATTTCAAGCGCCGCCTGACGCAAGCGCCGCGCGACGCCGATTTCGCGCTCGATTACGTCAAGCGCCATGCGCGCACCCCCGACGCGCAGGCGGGCGTGCTCGATGCTCTACGTTTCAAGTGTAACGTGCTGTGGGCGCAGCTCGATGCGCTTCACTACGCCTATGCCGAACCCGGGCTGATCCCGCCTGGCGCCTTCGTTCCGGGCAAGGCATGAACGAAACAACGTCGCCTGCTCGCCTGATCGTCGGACGGGAGACGCGGCCGCATCTGCCGGCCTATCTCAAGCTCCGTCACGACGCCGGGCGCGACCGATGGATTTTGCTGGCGCCCGAGCGGGTGCTGACGCCCGACCAAACCGCCGTCGCCGTGCTCAAGCTCTGCGACGGCAAGAGGACCGTCGACGATATCGTGGCGGCCCTCGCCGAGGAGTATTCGGCCCCTGCGGACGTGATCCGCGCCGACGTGCTCGATTTGCTCCAAGGCCTGGCTGACAAGGGATACGTAAAGGGATGAACGAAGAGCTGAAAGGCAACGGACATTGCGAAACGCTTGTCGTCGATGACGAGCCGACCGAGGGCGTGAGCGGAGACGCCGCCGCTTCGCTGTGCGCCCGCGCCCCTGTCGGGCTTCTCGCCGAGCTCACCCATCGCTGCCCGCTGCAATGTTCCTATTGCTCGAACCCGATCGAGCTCGAGCGCGTCAACAAGGAGCTTTCGACCGAGACGTGGTGCTCGGTAATGACGCAAGCGGGCGCAATGGGCGTCCTCCAGGTGCATCTGTCGGGCGGCGAGCCGACCGCGCGCAAGGACCTCGAAGAGATCGTCTCGGCGGCGTCCACGGCCGGCCTCTACAGCAATCTCATCACCGCCGCCGTCACCCTCAATCGTTCCCGCCTCGAGGACCTGGTCAAGCGCGGGCTCGATCACGTCCAGATCTCGTTCCAGGACGTCGATGCCGAGAATGCCGAGCGCATCGGCGCCTATCCCGGCGCCACCCAGAAGAAGCTCGACGTCGCCCGCTGGGTCACCGAGCTCGGCCTGCCGCTGACCGTCAACGCGCCGATCCACCGCCAGAACATCCACAATGTCGGCCGCTATATCGAGCTTGCCATCAAGCTCGGCGCCCAGCGGCTCGAAGTTGCTCACGTGCAGTATTACGGCTGGGCCTATCTCAATCGCGCCGCGCTCATCCCGACTTACGAGGAGACGGTGAAGTCGATCGAGTTCGTCGAGCGCGAGCGCGAGCGCCTGAAAGGCGTGCTCACGATCGACATGGTCGTGCCTGACTACTACGCCAAGCGGCCGAAGCCGTGCATGGGCGGGTGGGGCAAGGGCTTCATCAACATCACGCCCGCCGGCAAAGTGCTGCCCTGCCATGCCGCCGAGTCGATCAAGACGCTCTCCTTCGACAACGTGCAGGATCGCCCGCTGCTCGACATCTGGCTCAACTCGGAAGCCTTCAACGCCTTCCGCGGCACCGATTGGATGAAGGAGCCGTGCCGCTCCTGCGCCTTCCGGGAAGTCGATTTCGGCGGCTGCCGCTGCCAGGCCATGGCCATCACCGGCGACGCCAGCAACACCGATCCGGCCTGCGCGCTCTCGCCCTATCACGGCGAGATGGTGCGGCTTGCGCGCGAGGAAGCGTCGCGCCCGGCACCGCCCTTCGTCTATCGCAACCCGCGCAACGCGGCCGAGGCGGCCAAGGCCGAGCTCCCGCTCGTTCCGGCGGAATAGCGGCCGCCTCTTCGCAAAGTTCGATTTTCTTGTGCTGCGTCAGGCCGTGAGCGCGGCATCGGCAGGCCGCGCCGCCGCCATGCCGGACAACACGCGATAGGCGTGCGTCAGGGCCAGCAACGAGACCGGTGCCGATACGAAAAGACCGACAACGAGCGCGACGAGTCCGGCCACATTGATAAGCATCAACAACAGGGACAGCCAGAAAAGGTCCCACTTATATCCGTCCGTGATGCGATGACTCTCTTTCAGGGCTTCGATCGGACCGAGCCCGCGGTCGATCACGAGGAAGCCCGAAAAGAAAAACATCAGCGACAGAATCACGCCGAGAATCACTGCAATCGGAACGGCGATCGCGACACCGCTCTCGACGCCGATAGCGGCAACAAGCGCGATGCCGAGCAGCGCGACGCCGATAATCATGAGGGTAAAGAGAATCGTCAGGCCGAGATATTTCCAGAACGGACGTGGATGCCACAGCGCGGAAAACTCCACGGTCTCGGGATGGTCGTGGGCGGCGAGCCCGAAAGCCGTAATGCCCATGCTGATAAGGGTGCTGAGCGCGAGAGAGACCAGACTCCCGAGAAATGCCCCATCGCTCTCAGGCCCACCGAACGGCGCGTCGATCGCGCGGCTCAAGCCCTCGACCACGAGTTGGGCAATCACAATAAGCAAAAAAGCCCCGACAAAGAACCAGGGGCGCTTCTTGAAGGTTTCCCAACCGAAGCGGACAGCTGAGGTGGCCGAAAATCCCATCGCCGGAGGATAGCACGCGGCAAGGCCGCGTTAAGGAGGTGAATTCTTCAGTTATCCCCAGCGGCGCCGGCGCTCCGCAGCAGCCCCAGGGGCGCTCGGGCAAGAAGGTTAAGGCGCGATCCGCCCCGCCATCGTCGAACCGATGCCTGAGATCGACGTGAGCGGCGGCTCCAACGCCACGTTCCCGATCGCGTCCGGCAACTTCAAGCGCGGCTATCTATGGGTCGATCGCGTCGGCAAGCGTATCATCGCCATCACGTATCTGCTGCGCTCGTAAATGCCTTGGCTACCGCGGGTCAGGCACAAGCATGTTTTTTTCGACGTCGACTCTTTGCGGCTCGCCACCTTCAAAGGCGCCTTCGACCTTGAGCACGGCCAAATGTTCGACATTATGACCTTGCCAGGCGGCACGATCAATCGCGTCCGACTCGACCGCCTCAGATGAATAATCGCCGACGGGACTGTAGATCAAAACGATTTTACCGCTTCGCTTCTCGTAGACGATGAAGCTCGACCGGACATCTTGGTTGAGGTTTGCGGCATCCATGGCGATCTCCTAGCCCCACTTGTGAGCGATAAACATAGCCGTGACATCGCAATTGTTTGCGAAGAGGCCGATTTCCACCTTGGTCATGTTGTTGCCGCCCACGATACCCCGCCAGCGTTCGGGGTGGACTTCAAACAGCGGCGGATTGTCCATAACCGCGCTCACAACTCCGACCGTTGCCATGGGAAGCACGCTTGCCTGCCATGGTCTGACGCGTGTGAGCGCAGTTTGGACCACCCAGAAACCGCGTGAAAGCGTCACGGTGAACATCCATGTGTAACTTCCATCGAACGCATAACGATTCCACGTATTCCAACGCGCCTCTACAGGTGTTCCCATCGAACGTCCTCCCGCAACGGTGAGCCAATGGTCAGAAGACGGACATTATTACCACCAACAAGGGGCCTGGGCCATGCGCTGGCGGGGCACATCTTGGACCTCTGCCAGCCGAAGCTGAGTTTCCGAAAATCCCATCGCGGCGAGATAGCGCGTCGCACCGAGTCAAGGAGGTGAATCCCCGCCGGCGCTCCGCAGCGAGCCCCGGACTCGCGCAAGAAGGTTAAGGCTCGATCCGCGCGCCCCCGGCACCAAATTCTCCCGTGGGGGTTTCCACCTTGCAATGCCGCTTCCCTTCTCGCTACCATGCTCAAGAAGGGCGCCCGGGCCCGGAAAGCCGAGACCGCTCGCCAAAGCGCGAAGATCAGAAACCGACAACCGGCGCTAACGTCCCAGTCGTCACGCGATCGCCAAACCCATGCATGTTTCGTCCAAGTTTTCCTGCCGCGCGTTGAGCCGGCCCCGCCCCTTGCTCGCCCTTGCCGCCGCGCTCGCGTTCGTCGCCTGCGCCGCGATCCCCGCCGCGCCGCTCAGGGCCGAGGAGTCCCCCGCGCCGGCCGCGAAGGATGACGCCGCCAAGGGCAAGGAAGGCGGATTTTCGGTTCAGCTCCCGCAGTCGCCGCCTTTGACTCCGCTCAAGATCGGCTACCTGCGCGAGATGTTGGAGCACCCTCGCCCGGCCTCCCGTCTCGATGTCGAACCGAAGGACGCAGGCGTCGCCGGCGCCAAGATGGGGATCGAGGAGAACAATGCCGGCGGCCGCTTCACCGGTCACGATTACAGCCTCGATGTCAACACCGTCTCCTCGGCGGAGAAGGCGGTCGCGGCGCTCGAGAAATTCCTCGACAGCGGGCACAACTACATCGTCGTCGATGCCTCGGCCGACACCTTGCTCAAGCTCGCCGACTGGGCCAAGGGCAAGGATATTCTCCTGTTCAACATTCGCGCCACCGACGTATCGCTGCGGCAAGAGGATTGCCGCGCCAACGTCATGCATATCGTACCCGACCGTTACATGCTCGCCGACGCGCTCGCCCAGTACCTCGTCACCATGAAATGGACCAATTGGCTCTTGGTGCACGGCTCGACCCCGGGCGACCTCGCCTATGCCGACGCGGTGAAGCGCGCGGCCGGCCGCTTCGGCGCGACCATCGTGGACACGCGCGAGTACAAGGACATTTCGGGCGGCAGGCGCGACGATGTCGGTGCGGTGCCGCCGGGCAGGCAGGCTGACGCCGGCGCGGCCCTCGCCGCGGAACCCGACTATCAGGTCATCGTCATCGCCGACGAGGACCAGGTGTTCGGGCCCTATATCCCGTTTCGCGGCGGCGCCAATCCGCGCACCGTCGCGGGCACGACCGGGCTCATCGCCACGACCTGGAGCCCCGGCCACGAAAAATGGGGCGCGACCCAGGCCAACAACAATTTCGAGAAGGACTTCAAGCGTCTGATGTTGCCGATCGACTACCAGGCCTATGTCGCGACGCGCACCATCGGCGAGGCCGTAACCCGCAATGCCGACGCCGATTTCGCCACGGTCGCGGCGTTCGTCCACGGCCCCGAGATCCAGCTCGCGCCGTTCAAGGGCCTCAAGCAGCAATTCCGCCCGTGGGACGGGCAGTTTCGCCAGCCGCTCATCATCGCGACCGACAAGGTTCCCGTCTCCTTCTCGCCGCAGCGCGGCTTCCCGCATGCGAGCCATCCCGAGATCGAGATGGACACGCTCGGCATCGACGAGCCCGAGAGCGTCTGCAAGATGTGACGGGGCGGCGCGCCGCCCTCAGCGTTCCGCCGGCGCCGCCGCGACGGCATTGCCCCCTTCGTCGAGCACCGGAACGTTATAGCTCTGTAGAATCGCGTTGATCCCGCCCTGGTTGGCGGCGATGAACGTGTTGATCTTGTGCTTCCATTGCGGCTCGTCGGGCTTGACGCCCATGGTGATGCCGTAGACGGTGCGCGGCCCAGCGGTCTCCTTCACCAGCGGCACGAGCTTGAGCGGCACCTGTGCGCGCTGCGCGTAATAGCCCCCGACCGGCCCCCACAGAATGCCCGCGTCGAGCGCGCCCGTCGCGATCTCCTCCAGCATCGTCACGGCGGCCTTGGTGGCGCTTTCGCCGGCATGGACCTCGAACGGCTTGGCGTTCGCGGCGAGCCCATGAATGGCCAGCACGCTCGATGGCGGGGTCCGCGCGAAGAAGCCGATCCTCTTGTCCTTGAGACGCGGGTCGGCGAGGCTTTCGACGCCGCCGAGATCGGCGTCGTCCTCGCGGTAAATCAGCACATAGGAGGTGTGGTAATAGGGATTGGTGTCCTCGATCAGACCTGTCCCTTGCGCGTAGCCCATGACGAGATCGCAGGCCTCGCGCCCCATCGTGTTGGGAACGTAGCCGCTCTCCTCGGCGAACCAGGAATATTCGAGCCGCGCATCGAGCTTCTGCGCGATCAACTCGGCGAGCTTGTTCTCGAACCCTTCGCCTTCGGCATTCGAGAACGGCATGTTGTCGGGATCGGCGCAGACCCGCAAGCTTCCGCCCGCGGAGGGCTCGGCGCCCGCGTCGCGGGCGGCGCCGGCGAAGAGCATGAGCGCGGCACAGGCGACGGCAATGAACCAGGCCGGATTCCGCCATAGCCGGGGCGCGGATGTTGGGCTGCCTGGCAGCATGTCGTTCGACGTCATCTTGCAACCTTGAAGCGCCGAGAGGAGCGGCGTCACCGTGATCGTAGCCCGGGCCGAAGGGCACAATATGACAACCGGGCTCGGCCGCCGCCAGTCCGCCATATCATTAACGTCGCTGACGGAGGTCGAAGGCACCGCGCCCGGATCAATTCTCGGCGGCGCATTTGGCCATGTTGCCGGCGCGCTCGTTTCCGGTCGGGTAATGCGCGCCGGTCTGCTCACCGCCGAAAGCCGTCATCGCCCCTTCCGCCGCTGCGATGCTGCTGGCGTCGTTTCTCGAGCGCAGCATCCTGACGGCGCAGCAATCGGCATCGAGCTCCATTTGCTTCAACTGGGGCGCGATGAAGTAGAAGCGCTGCGGGCCGACATGGCCGAGTTGATCCTTGAACCGGTCCATATGGCCGAGCGAATGATGGCAGCATTCATGCGCCAGCAAAAACCGGCCGTAGTCCGGCTTGTCCGCGAGCGCGAACCCGCTCACGACGATCGCGGGCTTCCCGCTCGCGTCGCGCAAGGACATCGCCTGCTCGGGCAGCTCCCGCAGCACGTAGGTAGGAACGTCGCAATAGGCATTCGTGGTCTTGGGCAGCCACAGGCGCGCCGCCTCGCCGGGAGCGCCGAGAAGGCCGAGCCCGGCAATTGCCGCGGCGAGGACCAGCGGAACGCGCATCGGCCGCGCCGCGTAACTTGCCGTTGCCAGGAGCTTCGTTTTCATTGCCAATTCACTCGGACCGTCGGGGCGGAATCTGGGCCGAAAGCGCCGCTTTCGGCCGCCGCAGGCGGTTACGTTAGTTGAGCCGCAGCCGGGTCGTCACGGTCAAATATTGCGGGACACATGGATGTGAAGAGCAGGCGCCACAAGGGCTTGCCGGGACCGAACTTGGCACTGGAGCGGGGCAGCGCCATTGGCTAGGTTCTGGCGTTTCCGCGCCGGCCCGGCGCGCATCCACAAAGGAAAAGTCGAGCACCGGATTGGGCCCACGCCTCCTCTACGCCCTCATTCTCGGGGCGATCATCGCCGCCTCGCTCGCCCTTCGCGTCTGGGACCCAACCCCGGTCGCGAGGCTGCGATCGCTCGTCTTCGACACCTATCAGCGTCTTGAGCCGCGCAGCTTCGACCCGGCATTGCCGGTGCGCGTCGTCGATATCGACGAGGCCTCGCTCAAAGCGGTCGGCCAATGGCCCTGGCCGCGAACGGTGCTGGCCGATCTCGTCGACAAACTCGCCGCGGGCGGCGCCGCCGCGGTCGGTTTCGACATCGTGTTTCCCGAGCCCGACCGCATGTCGCCCGCCAACGCGCTCCGCTTCTGGCCGAAATCGGTCGCCGTCGAAACCTTGCGCGAGGAGATCGACAAGCTGCCGTCGAACGACCGGATTTTCGCCGAGGCGATCGGCAAGGCCCCGGTCGTGCTCGGTTTCATCGCCGCGCCGCAGGGCACCTCTCAGCCCGAGACCAAGGCGGGCTTCGCCTATGGCGGCGACGACCCGAAACTGTTCGCGCCCTATTATCCGAGCGCCGCCGCGAGCCTGAAAGAACTGCAAGACAACGCCCAAGGATCCGGCTCGCTCAACTGGATTCCCGAGCACGATCAGATCATCCGGCGCATGCCCATGGTGGTCAGCGTCGGCGACACGCTTTACCCCTCCTTCGCCGCCGACATGCTCCGGCTCGCCCAAGGCGCTTCGACCTACAACGTGAAGTCGTCCGGCGCGAGCGGCGAGAGATCCTTCGGCGAGAAGACCGGCATTGTCAGAATTCGCATCGGCGGGTTCGAGGTGCCGACCGAGGCGAACGGCCAGATGTGGGTCAGGTTCACGCCCGAGACCAAGGAGCGCTATCTGCCCGCATGGAAAGTGCTGAACGGCGAGATCGGCGTCGATGACATCGCCGGCCGCATTCTGATTATCGGCACGAGCGCGGCCGGCCTGCTCGACCTCAGGGCCACCCCGCTCGATGCCTCCGTTCCCGGCGTCTCGCTGCATGCCCAGGCCATCGAGCAAATCCTGCAAGGGGCCTTCCTGCAACGCCCCGATTTCGCCACCGCCGCCGAGCTTCTCTACATCCTCTTGCTCGGCACGCTCATCGCCTTTCTCATCTATCGCCTCGGCGCGCTCGGGAGCGCGGTGCTGTGCGGCGCGGCCATCGCCGCCGTGATCGGCATCTCTTGGTATGCCTTCAAGCAACTCGGCTGGCTGGTCGATCCGATCTATCCCGCCTTTTCGCTCGCCGCGATCTATCTCGCCGGCACGCTCGTCGTGTTCCTGCGCACGGAGCGGGAGCGCAACCGCGTACGCAACGCCTTCTCCCATTACATGGCGCCGGCCCTCGTCGAGCGGCTTGCCGACGACCCCTCGCGGCTCAAGCTCGGCGGCGAGACGCGCGACATGACGCTGCTCTTCAGCGACGTGCGCGGCTTCACCACCATCTCCGAAGGTCTCGACGCCGAGGAACTCACCCGGTTCCTCAACTCGCTGTTCACGCCCCTGAGCAACATCATCCTCGACGAGCAAGGCACCATCGACAAGTTCATGGGCGACGCCGTCATGGCCTTCTGGAATGCCCCGCTCGAGGACAGCGCCCATCCCTCCCATGCCTGCAACGCGGCCCTGCGCATCATGGGCGAAATGGAGCACCTGAACGAACAGTGGCGCCAGGAAGCCGAGGCCAAGGGCCGCAAGTACAAGCCGGTCCGCATCGGCATCGGGCTCAACACCGGCATCTGCTGCGTCGGTAATCTCGGTTCGGAAACGCGTTTCGACTATTCGGTGATCGGCGACAACGTGAACGTCGCCTCGCGGCTCGAAGGACAGTCCAAGACCTACGACGTCGGCACCGTGGTCGGCGAATCCACCACGGCGCGCGCCCCCGATTTCGCCTTTCTCGAGCTCGACCTGCTCAAAGTGAAAGGCAAGACCGAGGCGACGCGGGCCTTCGCGCTTCTTGGCGACAACGCGGTCAAGCAATCTGCCGACTTCATCCTTCTGTCCGAACGGCACACCGCGTTCCTCGCCCGCTACCGCGCCCAGGACTGGGACGCGGCGGAGGCTTTGAGCCGCGAATGCGAGAAGATGAATACGGCGCGGCTCGATACGCTCTACGCCCTCTACCGCGAGCGCATCGCCTATTTCCGCATGAACCCGCCTCCGTCCGATTGGGACGGCGCCGCCGAGGCCTCGTCGAAGTAGCGCCGATGCAGCCTCTCGCTTTTCTCGCCCTCGCCGCCGTGGCCGTGCTCCTGGTCAAGCACGCGCTCGCCGATTTCTACCTCCAGACGCCGTACCAGTATCTGCACAAGGGCACCTACGGCCATCCTGGCGGCTTTCTCCATTCGGCCATCCACGTCGCCCTGACGCCGCTCGTCTACCTCGTGCTGGTGCCCGGTTCGCTGCTGCTGGCCGCCGCCATCGCGGTCGGCGAGTTCCTCGTCCACTATCACGTCGATTGGCTCAAGGAGCGTATCGTTCGGAGGAACGACCTCACGATGCAGAGTCCCGGCTTCTGGCACGCGCTTGGCGCCGATCAGCTCGTCCACGGGCTGACCTATCTCGTCATCGTCGCGCTGCTGGTCGCGACGCGCTAGAGCAGGGCCGAGATTTCCCGATTGGCGAATTCCAGCCGGTCCGACAGCAGCCTGATGATCAGCTTGTGCAAGGCGGCGGCAGCGGTGGGGTCCTTCTCCTGCATGCGGTCGAAGGCGTTACGCGTCAGCCGGTAGACCACGGTCGGCTCCTCGGCGATCACGCTCGCCGTGCGCGGCACGCCGCGATAAAAGCCCATCTCGCCCACCACCGTATGCCCGACCATGCGCCGGAGCCTGATCGGGCGCCCATGCTCGTCGATGATGGTGATGGCGACGCTGCCCGAAGCTTGCAGCACGACCGAGTCGGCGGGCTCGCCTTGGCGGAACAGGAATTCGCCTTGGCTCAGCTCCTCGCGTTCCATGAACGAGGCGATGCGGGCGAAATCGACCGTGCCGCCGAATTCGGATTCCAGCCACGTCTCGAAACTGTGGGTCGAGGCGGCGCCCACCTCGTGATACATGAGCAGCATGTCCTCGCACCACTCGACCGCCTCGTTGCGGCTGGCGAAGACTTGATGGGCGCGGCTGCCGCCGAAGAAGCCCGCCCGCCCGAAGCTCGCCCGCATGCTGTCGCTCAAGCCGGAGAAACCGAGCGTCACGCCGTGCTCCTCGCAATAGTTGCGGAGCTTGACCAGGCTCAAGACGGCCGAGGTGTCGAGGCCGGGAACCGCGCCGAAATCGAGCACGACATAACCGACTGGCTTGTCGCGCTGCGCTTCGATGACGCGCTTGATGCGCTCGAACAGGCCGTTCGAGGAGCCGAAGAAGATGAAGCCCGAGAGCCAGAAGACGTGGACACGCTTGCCCTCGTCCCGCAGCAGGCGCGACTGTTCCGGCGACCGCTCGACATTGCTCGAGAACTCCTGGCGCGTGAGGTGACGGCGGATCACGCCGATGCGGCTATAGCTCAGCGCGAACATCAGGCAGGCGCCGATCACGCCGAGCACGACGCCCATGAAGTAGCCGAGATTGATGATGACCAGCGTCATGATCCCGGTGAGGCCCCATTCCATCCAGGAACTGTCGGCCGGGGCGTTCCACAATTCGATGAGGATGACCGCGCCGAGATAGATGAGCATCCCCGCGAGGATCGCCTTCGGCACGATGCCGCCGACATCGACGCCGGAGAACAGGATCAGCGCGCAGCCCAATCCGACGATGGCGCCGGCCCATCGCGTGGTGGCGCCGGACTCGTCGAGCAACAAACAGGCATTCATCGACAGCGATCCGCCGAAGCCCCCGAGCACCGAGGCCAGCAAGTTGGCGAGACCGTTCGAGCGGAACTCCTGGTCGAGGTCGCCGGATTTTTGGCGAGCGACCTCGAGGCTCGAGACGTCGAGCAGAAGCGCGATCGCCATGACGCCGCAGAACGACCCGATTTCGGCAGAGCTTTGCGCGATCACATGCCAGTCGACCTGGTCGCCGACCATGGCATTGAGGGGCCACCACAGTTTGATCTCGCCGAGCTCCGGCAGGAACCAGGCGCCGCGGAGGCCCGCGTCGCTGACGGCGCCGAACAGGCCGGCGTTGAGAACGGCGAGGAAGGCGAAGAAGACAAGCGGGAGCGCGAGGTAAGCCGGCACAAAGCGGGCGGCGATCGGGATGGCGAAGGCGAACAGGAGTGCCACGAGGATCTGCGGACCGTAGTGCTGCGAATAGAGCAGCGCCCAGCTCGAGGGCAGAAGCGTGAGATTGGTTTGCGTCACCACCTCCATGCCGCCGGTGATGAGCAGGATGCCGGACGCGGCGAGGAAGCCGCCGACCACCGGATAGGGAATGAAGCGGAGCCACTGTCCGAGGCGAAGCGCGCCGACGCCGTAAAGCAAGATCCCGGTGAGCAGCGTGCTGACCGAGAGCGACACGAGCACGTTGACGATGATCTGATCGGTGCTCGCGCCCTTGGCCGCGAGTGCGGTCGCGATCGATGCGGCGAGCACGCTCATCACCGCCACGGCCGGCGAGTCGGGACCGCCGATGACCGGCGAGAAGGTCGAGGTCACCGCGATCACGACGCAGGTGACCACGGTGCCCATGATCAGCCCGGCGAGGCCGAGCGGGAAGCCGCCGGCGAGGTCGCCGGTGAAGATGAGCGCCGCGAACGAGATGCAATAGGCGATCTGCACCACGGCCGAAATGACGCCGGCCATGGCGTCACGCCCGAGCGTTGACGCGTCGACATTGCGCGGGCGCCGGAGCGCGAGATTCGCGAGCAGCGACAAGGGCCTGGCTGAGGGGCTCGGGGTTGCTTTTTGCCGATCATGGCGGGGCGCCGCGCCAATAGCAAGCGACAGGTCGAGCGCCCGGAAACGCTTGGGTCTTATGCCGGCGGCGAACGCCGCAGCCGTTCGGCAAGCGTACGCATGACGGCGATGGCGAAAAAGGGCGTCTCATGCACGAGATAAAGGAAGTTCTTCTCGGCGATGGGAGCGACCTCGCATTCGGTCTTGGCACGCGCGGTGGCGGCGCGCGGCGCGCCGTCGATCAGCGCCATCTCGCCGAAAATGCCCCCGGCCTTAACCGTCTCGACGACCTTGCCGTCGCGTTCGATCTCGACTTCGCCGGAGCGCACCACATACATCTTGTCGCCCTTGTCGCCGGTGGCGAAGATGGTGTCGCCGGCCTTGAAGCTCACGGGAGGAGACCCCGCATTGGCGAGAAGCTGGTAATCGATTGCAGCAAGAGTCATGCCCCCGGCCCTCCCACCTTTTGCGTCTGGCGAAGATATGATGGTTTGATGACAGGAGTATGAGGTTTAGCGCAAGCGACATCGAGACGCCAGATTTGGGCGGTCTGGCGCGCTCAAGCAAGATCGGCGCGCTCCGACCTCACACGTGCGACCGCTTCGAGCCAGCCGCCATACCGCTCCTCCCGCTCGGCCTCGGCCATGACCGGCTCGAACGCGCGCGCCGGCGTCCAGCCCTTGGCGAGCGTCGCCGCATCGCCGAAGAAGCCGGCCGCTTGCCCCGCGTGATAGGCGGCTCCGAGCGCCGTCGTCTCCGCGTTCGCCGCGAGCTCCACCCTTTCGCCGAGGATGTCGGCCAGCCTTTGCAGGAACCAGGAATTGGCCGTCATGCCGCCATCGACGCGCAGGACGGACGGCGCGCCGATGCCGCTTGCCGCCGCCAGGTCGCGGCGCATGGCGGCAAGGAGATCGCGGGTCTGGAAGGCGACGGCTTCGAGCCCCGCCGCGACGAGATCGGCCTTCGACGCGGCGCGGCTCAGGCCGAGAATGGCGCCCCGCGCGTCGGCGTCCCAGAACGGCGCGCCGAGGCCCTGGAAGGCCGGAACGAGGTAGATGCGGGCTTGTCGGTCCGCCTCGCGCGCCAAGGCTTCGCTTTCCGCCGCGGATGCGATCAGGCCGAGATTATCCCTCAGCCATTGCACCGTGGCGCCGGCCATGAAGATCGCGCCTTCGAGCGCATAGGTTCGGCGCCCCTCGATCTGATGGAAGATGGTCGAAAGCATGCGCGTGGCTGAGACGGCCTTCTCGCGCCCGGTATTGGCGAGCACGAAGCAGCCGGTGCCGTAGGTCGCCTTGAACATGCCGGGCGTGAAGCAAGCCTGACCGTAGGCGGCCGCCTGCTGGTCGCCGGCCACGCCAGCGATCGGGATCGCCGCGCCGAAATGCTCGGGCGCCGTCGCGCCGAAATCGCCTTGCGTGTTGCGCACATCCGGCAGAATGGCGCGCGGCACCCCGAGCCGGTCGAGCAGCCTCGCGTCCCACGCGCCCGATCCGATGTCGTAGAGCATGGTGCGGGCGGCGTTGGTCGCGTCGGTGGCGTGCAGCCTGCCGCCCGTCAAGCGGTAGAGGAGGAAGCTGTCGATCGTTCCGAACGAGACCTCGCCCGCACGCGCCCGCGCCTCGAGCCCGGGCACGTTTCGCAACAGCCAGGCGAGCTTGGTCGCCGAGAAATAGGGATCGATCACAAGACCCGTAACGCGCGCGACATGATCGGCCCATCCCTCGCGCGCAAGCTCGCCGCAAAGCCCGGCGGTGCGGCGGTCCTGCCAGACGATCGCGTTCGCGAGCGGCTTTCCTGTCGTCCGCTCCCACACCATTGTCGTCTCGCGCTGATTGGTGATGCCGATGGCGGCGATGCGCGAGGGCTCGACGCCGCGGAGCGCGGCGCGGCCCACATGCAGCACGGACCGCCAGATCTCCTCCGGATCGTGCTCCACCTGGCCCGGCGCCGGATAGATTTGCGTGAGCGGCGCTTGCGCGCTCGCGCGCGCCGTTCCCTTGCCGTCGAACAGGATGGCGCGGGTACTCGTGGTTCCTTGATCGATGGCGAGGACGAAACGCTCCCCGCTCATTTTCGCCCCGCCTCCGCCGTTTCGCTCATGATCCAGCCGCAATATTCGGCGCTGCCGCCTTCGGTCGGCAGCACGAGCAGGGCCGGCAGCTCATAAGGGTGGAGCCGCTTGATCTCGGCGAGCACGGCCTCGGCCAGAGCCTTCCGCGTCTTGACGATCATGGCGACCTCGCTTGCCTCCTCGCGGACGCCCTTCCAGGCGAAGATCGCGATCATGCCCGGGAACATATTGACGCAGGCCGCGAGCTTGGCCGCGACCAGCGCCTCGCCCACCCGCTTCGCCGCATCGAGGCCGGGGAAAGTCGTGTAGATCAGCACAGGCCGGTCTTCGTTGGTCATGAATTCACCATTCGCCGCCAAATCTTAAAGACTTGCTTTTGCCGGGCACGCTCGCGTTTATAGTGCCCGCTTCGCCGCCAAGCTCCAAGCGCCTCGAACCGTCATGCCTCGCTTCCAGAAAATCGCCTTCGTCGCCAGCGAGACCAAGGAAGCGCAAGACGCGCTGCAGGCGCTCACCAAGCGCTATGGCGACGTGCCGCTGGCCAAGGCCGACGTGATCGTGGCGCTCGGCGGCGACGGGCTGATGCTGCAAACCATGCATCACCACCTCAACAGCCGCACCCCGATCTACGGCATGAACCGGGGCTCCGTCGGCTTCCTGCTCAACGATTACGACGAGAACAATCTCGTCGAGCGGCTGGAGGCGGCCGAGACCACCGTCATCCACCCTCTGCGCATGACCGCCTACGACCGCAACGGCGCCACGCACGAGGCGCTCGCCATCAACGAGGTGTCGCTGTTCCGGCAGATCTATCAGGCCGCGAAACTCAAGATCGCCGTGGACGGCAAGGTCCGCATGGCCGAGCTCATCTGCGACGGCGTCCTGGTTTCGACGCCCGCGGGCAGCACCGCCTACAATCTCTCCGCGCACGGCCCGATCCTGCCGATCAACGCACCGCTGCTGGCGATGACGCCGATCAGCCCGTTCCGCCCGCGGCGCTGGCGCGGCGCGCTTCTTCCCAACGACGCCAGGGTCACGATCGAGGTGCTCGAGCCCGACAAGCGCCCGGTGAGCGCGGTGGCCGACCACACCGAGTTTCGCGACGTCACCAAGGTCCAAGTGGTCGAGGAAAACGGCATCGACATTTTCATGATGTTCGATCCCGGCCACACGCTGGCGGAGCGCATCCTCTCCGAGCAATTCGGCTACTGATCCCGCACCGCTGCCCGGTTCCCGGGCAGCGCCTCTCTCTCCTTTCCGCTCTCCCTTGGGGAGAGCACGCGCGCCGTTTGGCGCGCGGTGAGGGGGATTCGCAAATACGGCGTCGCTGAAAGATCCCCCTCACCCCTTTCCGCCATGCGACTTGCGCAGGCTCGCCGCGCAAGATCGCGGCAGAATGCCCTCTCCCCATGGGGAGAGGGGCCGCAGACCATGCAGAACCCTAAGGCGTCCAGGCGGCGACGATGTCGCCAAGCTCGGGCCGCTCTCGCTCGGCGGGCTTCTCCTTCGGCGTGCCGACATACACGAAACCCGCGACGCGCTCGTTCTCGGCGAGGCGAAGGAGCCGGCGCACCCCCTCGCTGTAGCCGTACCACTCGGTGATCCAATTCGCGCCGTAGCCCAGCGCCGTCGCCGCGAGAATGAGATTCTGGCAGGCCGCGCCCACCGAGAGGATCTGTTCCCAATCGGGCGCTGCCGGGTTCTTCACCACGCGCGAGATCGCGGCGATGACGAGGGGCGCGCGCAGGAAGCGCTTCTCCTCGTTCTCGAGCCGGAAGGCGCCCTCCTCCTTCTGCTCCTCGCGGCAAATTTGGGCGAGAGCCTTGCCGAAGGCCGCCCGCGCCTCGCCCTGAAACAAGAGAAAGCGCCACGGCACGAGCTTCTTGTGGTCGGGCACACGGGCCGCAGCCCTCAGCATCAAATCGAGCTCTTCCGCGCTTGGGCCCGGTTCGGTCAGGCTGTTGGCGGAGACCGAGCGGCGGGTAAGCAGGAGGTCGATGGCGGGGCTGGTCATGGCATGGGTCTTGTGCGGGGAGGGCCGATGGAAGGCGCCCTTGAGGCCGGGCCGGAAGGGCACAAGGGCGCCCGGTACCCCAAATCGGCCTCATTCACAAAGGATTTTCGGCCACATTCAGCACTCCCGAAACGGGGTATAACTGCGCCAGCGCCGCCGGGATCGGAGCGAATTTATGCGGGGGAAGCACCGCGGCAGACGAGGGCTCTTGCTCCTGCTCGCCGCTCTTTTGGGGGCCGGCGCCGCGGGCGCCGAGAGCGCGCCCCCGGCAGGCCTTCCCACCGCGGTCGTCGTGGTCGATGGCTCCAAGAGCATGAACGACAAGCTCGGCGGCACGGCCAAGACCGCCGCCGTTCGCGCCGCGCTCGGCGAGGCCCTGGCAGCCTACCGCGATCGCCTGTCCTTCGGGCTCGTGGCCTTCGGCCATCGCAAGGCGTCGAACTGCGCCGACAGCGAGATCGTGGCGAAGCCCGGCGCGCTGACCGCCGAGACGCAGGATACGCTGCTCGACAAGATCAAGTCCAAGGGCCAGGCCCCGATCGCGGCGGCGCTGAGCGACGCCGCCAAGGGCGCGACCGCCAAGGACAAGCTCGATATCGTGCTCATCGCCGATGGCGGCGACACTTGCGATGCCGATATTTGTTCGGCGGCGCTCGCCATGAAGGAGAAGTCGCCGGGCTTGCGCCTCCACGTGGTCGGTTTCGGCGACAAGGAAGAGGATCTGAAGCCGCTCGTCTGCCTCGCCGGCGCGACCGGCGGAACCTTCGCGGCCGCGGCCAATGCCGAGGGATTGAAGGGCGCCCTCGCCAAGACTTTCGACGCCGTCCTCGGTCCGGCTCCCGCGCCACCGCCGCAACCCGCAACCAGCGCTCAGGATGCCGTTCAGCCCGAAGCGACCGCGGCGCTGCCGCCGGGCGTCGTGGCGATGCAGCCGGTCGATCTCGGCTTGGGCCCTCCCCAAGCCCCTGAACAGGCGGCGCCTCAGCCTCAGCCGCAGCAGCAAAGTCAGGCGCCCGCGCCTCAGCCCGCGCCCCAGCCGCAGCAGCAAAGTCAGGCGCCCGCGCCTCAGCCCGCGCCCCAGCCGCAGCAGCAAGGTCAGGCGCCCGCGCCTCAGCCCGCGCCGCCGGGCGCCGGCGAGACGGCCGTGCACAAATCGGCCTCGCCGCCGCAAATTGCCGCGCTTCCTTCGGCCCCGCCCACCGCCGCGCTCCCCCCAGCCCCCGCGGCAAAGCCGCAAGTCAAATCGACGACCGCGCAAGTCCAGCTCCCGGTTCCGGTCACCTTCAAGGCTCTCGTCTCGGAAGCGGGGCCGCGCCTGCAGGCGGGGATCACCTGGCGCGTCTATGAGGCGACGCCTCTGCCGGGAGGCGCGAATTACAAGCTCCTCAGCACCCATCGCGATCCGACGCCAACCGCGGCGCTTCTGCCCGGCGAATATCTCGTCAACGCCGCCTACGGCCTTTCCAACCTGACCAAGAAGATCAAGGTCGAGAGCGGCCGCTCGATCGAGGAAACCTTCGTGCTTAACACGGGCGGCCTCAAGCTCGCGGCGCTCCTGCCCGACGGCGCGCCGTTGCCTGCGAGCGCCGCGCGCTACGACATCCTCTCCGACGAGGAGGACCAGTTCGGCAACCGCCAGATGGTTCTGCGCAACGCCAAGCCCGGCATCGTCATCAGGCTCAACGCCGGCGCCTATCGGATCGAGTGTCTTTACGGCGACGCCAATGCCGTGGCCAAAGCCGACATCACCGTCGAGCCCGGCAAGGTGACCGAGGCGACGCTGAATCAGACCGGAGCCAAGACCACCTTCAAGCTCGTGCAGTCGCTGGGCGGCGAGGCTCTCGCCGACACCAAATGGACGCTCCTCACCTCGGCCGGCGACGTGGTGAAAGAGAACGCGGGCGCGCTTCCCACCCATATCCTCGCCCCCGGCAGCTACGCCGTCGTCGCCGACCATGCCGGCGAGAGCTTCACGCGCAAGTTCAGCATCGAGCCGGGCGCTCCCAAGCAGATCGAGGTCGTGATCGAGGACGGACCGACTTCGCCGGAGGAGCTGAAGGCGCTGACCGATCCCCCCGAGACGCCGCCCCCGCCGCCCACGGGCGGCCCGGGCGTGGTCGCAGGCGACGGCACCTCGCCCTCGCCGAACGCGGGCGCGGCCTTCGACAGCTTCTCGCCGAACGTCCCGGCCGATCCCAATGCGCCCTTGATCAACCCGGGGATTTTGCTCCGCGGCGGCGGCTCGCGTTAGCCGCGTCTCCGGCCCCACGCCAGGGTTTCCCAGCCTCCCCCTCGTGGTGGCTTCCCTCCCCCCTTGAGGGGGAGGGCCAGGGAGGGGGGGGTTGAACGAAA
>JBFWTF010000015.1:0-21203 GCA_050247995.1 Methyloceanibacter sp.
TATTTCAACGCGCGTGGCATCGCCAAGGTCGAGCTCGGCCTCGCCAAGGGCAAGAAGCTGCACGACAAGCGCGAGACGGAGAAGAAGCGCGATTGGGACCGGCAGAAGGGGCGCCTGATGCGCGAGAAGGGGTAGGGGGTGTGGCGCGCGCTTCCGGTTTTCCTCGGGCGATCGACGACGAGGGCGCCCGCCATTTGACGCCGGGCATGACGCTGCCGCAGGTCGCGCTTCCGGCGACGGACGGCGCGGCCGTCGATCTCGCCGCGCTTCGCGGCCGGAGCATCGTTGTCGTCTACCCGTGGACCGGTCGCCCCGGCCTTGCCAATCCGCCCGATTGGGATGAGATTCCGGGCGCGCATGGCTCGACGCCGGAGCTCGAGGGCTTTCGCGACCGTCACGCCGATTTCGCGCGAATGGATGTGCGGCTCTTCGGCCTGAGCCGCCAGGACACGGCCTATCAGCGCGAGCTCGCCGCGCGGCTTGGCTTGCCGTTCCCGATCCTGAGCGACGCGGGAGGCGCATTCAGCGCCGCGCTCAAGCTGCCAACCTTCGCGACGGGAGGGACGGTCTATCTCAAGCGCCTCACGCTTCTCATCGCCGGCGGGCGCATCGAGAAGGTGTTCTACCCGGTCGCCGATCCGGCCGGTCACGCCGCGGCGATCTGGCGCGAAATCGAGACCGCTGCTTCGCGCTAGAGCGACTCGTCCTCGGCATCCTCGACCGAATAGCCGAGCCGGTCGAGCGCCTCTTCGAGATAGTCGGGCAGGAGCGGCATGCCGAGGAGGTACTCGTCGGTACGATTGGTGCGCTCGGCCCGCGCCGTCGCCAGCGCCTCTTCGAGCTCTTCCGGGCCGAACGAGCCCCTACCGATCCAGGCGAGCGCGACAAGGCTTGCCTGCTCGTCCTCGTTGAGATCGCGGATGAAGCTCATCAGCTCGTCCTCGGTCGCATCGTCGGCGAACGATTCAAGGATCGATTCCGCGTCGTGATCGGAAGTGGCGCTGTCGTCCCAGGCCGCGACCTTGGCGGCGACCTCACGCGCCTTGACGATGACAAAGCCGACCTTGGCCGGCGAAATTTCCAACCCCGCCATGGGGTCCACCCTGGGCTATTGTCGTTGCCCCCGCGCCAACACCTTGCACGACTTGCTCAAGCACCGCAAGCATGCTTGCCGTCACCTCCGGCGCAAGCTTGCCGCAGCCTCCGTCACGACCTTCTCGAACATGGCCGGAGTGAGTCGCCCGGTATTCGTGTTCTGCCGGGAGCAATGATAGCTGTCGAACAAGACAAGCCCGTCCCGCAGCGCGTAGCGCGCCCCGTGCGCGAAAGGATGGGCGCTGCGCTTCAGCTCGAGCGCGTCCAGAATTGCGTCATGCGCGATCCGGCCGATGGCAAGCAGTGCTTTGAGATTGGGCAGGGCGGCGATGCGGGCTTGCAGGAAGGGGCGGCAGCTCGCGACTTCCTTGGGGAGCGGCTTGTTCTGCGGCGGCACGCAGCGCACCGCATTGGTGATCATGCAATCGACGAGCTGAAGCGCCTCGGGCGCGTCCTGATGGTGGTGTCCGCGCGCCAGGCCTGCCTTGAGGAGAGTGGGGTAGAGCAGGTTCCCGGCGAAATCGCCGAAGAAGGGCCGCCCCGTTCGGTTGGCGCCCCTAAGTCCTGGTGCAAGCCCGACGATGAGGAGCCGCGCGCTTTCCGGCCCGAACGACGGCACCGCCCCATTGAACCAATCGGGATGCGCGTGCCGGTTCTCCTTGCGGAAGGTAACGAGGCGCGGGCAGAGCCGGCAGTCCTTGGCGGGCTCCGGTCCGGTCGCTGGGTTCGCCTGGGCGGTTGGCATGGGCCATGACTAGCCGCCCTGGAGCCCGCGCGCCACTCCCCGCGATCACGTCTCGATCAGGTCTTCGGACTCAAGCTCATCGACGCGCTTGCGCTCGCCCCGTTGCCCCCGCTCGGACGGGTCGCGGCCGATCTCGTGCTGCAAATTGGCGAGGTCGATGAACTGGTCGGCCTGACGGCGAAGCTCGTCGGCGACCATCGGCGGGTTCGTGGCCAGCGTCGAAACCACGCTGACCCTCTTGCCCTTGTGCTGAAGCGCCTCGACCAGCGAGCGAAAATCGCCGTCGCCGGAGAACAGCACGAGATGGTCGAGATGGTCCGCAAGCTCCATGGCATCGACGGCGAGCTCGATATCCATGTTGCCCTTGATCTTGCGGCGCCCGGTCGCATCGACGAATTCCTTGGTCGGCTTCGTCACCATGGTATAGCCGTTGTAATCGAGCCAATCGATCAAGGGCCTGATCGAGGAATACTCCTGGTCCTCGATGAGCGCCGTATAGTAGAGCGCGCGCACGAGCTGACCCTTCGAGCGGAAGAGCGCCAAGAGCCGCTTGTAGTCGATGTCGAAAGCGAGCGACTTGGCCGTCGCGTAGAGATTGGCGCCGTCGATGAAAAGGGCGATCCGTTCGTTCGGATAGAAGTCCATTTGCTTCCCGTTCACTTCAATATGACTTGATGGCTACAAAGCGGCCTCTCGCAATGGGTGATGAGAGGACCACGATTGGAAACATAGGTATGGCGGGGTGGGTCCGCAATTGAACCGGCGTAGCAAAATCGTGATCGGCCTCGGCGCCAATGAGCGCGGCGTGTGGGGAAACCCGGCCGAGACCATTGCCCATGCTTTGGGCGAAATGCGCCGGGCCGGAATCGACGTTGCGGCGGTCTCGCCGCTTTACGTCACGGCCCCGGTCGGCGGCGCCAGCCAGCCCCCTTACGTGAACGCGGCCGCTCTGCTCGATGCGCGGCTGTCCCCCGAGGCGTTGCTCCGCGCGCTCAAGGCGATCGAGCGCCGCGCGGGGCGCCGCGGCGGCAGGCCCTGGGGCAGGCGCACCCTCGATATCGATATTGTGGATTACGGCGGCCAGGTGCGGCATTGGCGCTTCCGCCGGCCGGCCTATGCGCGGGCGGGAGCGCGGCCTCTCACCCTGCCGCATCCGCTCGCCCATCGGCGCCCCTTCGTGCTGAGGCCGCTGGCCGATATTGCGCCCGATTGGCGCCATCCCGTCCTCAAAGCGAGCGCGCGCGAGCTGTGGCGGCGGGTGTCCCGGCAGGGGCAGGGCGCGGTGCTGAGGCCTCTGTGAGCGCCGTTCGGCTTGCCTCGCCCCGGCGAAGCGCCTAAATAGAAGTCAAATCGCCTTCATTGGAACAAGGATGGACTGATGGCTCGCGTCACCGTTGAGGATTGCATCGACAAGGTTCCCAATCGCTTCG
This sequence comes from Methyloceanibacter sp., assembly GCA_050247995.1. Classification (GTDB taxonomy): domain Bacteria; phylum Pseudomonadota; class Alphaproteobacteria; order Rhizobiales; family Methyloligellaceae; genus Methyloceanibacter. The sequence continues at coordinate 3,271 of JBFWTF010000015.1, forward strand.
AGCTCGTGCTCTTGGCCGGCCACCGCGCCCGCACCATTTCGGCCGGGGCCCAGATCGCCGTGCAGCGCGACAACGACAAGAACCCTGTCGTGGCACTCCGCGAGATTGCCGAGAAGAAGATTCTTCCCGACGATTTGCGGGAGGATTTCATCCACTCGATGCAGAAATATGTCGAGGTGGACGAGCCCGAGGCCGAGGCCGTGCCGATGCTCTCGACCGATACGCGCATGCCGGTTTTCGGTCAGGACGATCAGTCGACCGACACGACGATCGACAAGATGACCGAGGAGGAGCTCCTGCGCCGGATGGCGAGTCAGGCGCCTTCGGATGGCTCCAATGCGGGACCTCGCGCGCGCTGACCCAGTTCTTCCCACCAGGCGCGTCGCCTGTCGCATTGTCACGCGGGTGACGGAAGCGCGGTTTCGACGCCGCGCCGCCGTTGGCGGAAAGGGCGCGCCATGACGCGCCAATACGAATTGGTCGAGCGGGTCCTGAGCTACCAGCCGACCGCCGACGAGGCGCTGCTCAACCGCGCCTATGTCTATGCCATGAAGGCCCACGGCAATCAGAAGCGGGCCTCCGGCGCCCCCTACTTCTCCCATCCGCTTGAGGTGGCGGCGATCCTCGCCGAGATGCGGCTCGACGACGCCACCATCGCCACCGCGCTCCTGCACGACACCATCGAGGATACCGACGCCACGCGCTCCGAGATCGACGCGCTGTTCGGCCGCGAGATCGGCACGCTGGTCGATGGCCTCACCAAGATCAAAAAGCTCGACCTCGTCACCAAGAAGGCGGAGCAGGCGGAGAACTTCCGCAAGCTGCTGCTGGCCATTTCCAGCGACATCCGCGTGCTCCTGGTCAAGCTCGCTGACCGCCTGCACAACATGCGGACGATCTGGGCGATGAAGCCCGACAAGCGCAAGCTCGTCGCCGAAGAGACCATGGACATCTATGCGCCCTTGGCCGGGCGCATGGGCATGCAGTGGTTGCGCGAGGAATTGGAGGACCACGCCTTCAAGGCGCTGCATCCGCAAGGCTACGCCACGGTCGTCGAGCGGCTCGCCACCTTGCGCGAGCGCAATCAGGGTCTCATCAACGAGATCGCCGCCGCGCTCACCGCCAAGCTGAAAGAGGCCAAGGTCGCCGGCTTCGTCGCCGGCCGCGAGAAGAAGCCCTACGCCATCTGGAGCAAGATGGAGCGGAAGCAGATCTCGCTCGAGCAGCTTTCCGACATCTATGCCTTCCGTATCGTCGTGCCTGCGGTCGAGGATTGCTATCGGGCGCTCGCCGTTGTGCACACGAGCTGGCATACCGTGCCCGGCCGCTTCAAGGACTACATCTCCAACCCGAAGCAGAACGACTACCAGTCGATCCACACCACCATCGTCGGCCCGCGCCATCAACGCGTCGAGCTGCAAATCCGTACCGAGCGCATGCATTCGGTCGCCGAATACGGCGTCGCCGCGCACGCGCTCTACAAGGACATGAACGGCGCGCAAGGCCAGTCGGGCGCGGTGCCCTCGCAGGACTCCAACGCCTATCGCTGGCTCCGGCATCTCGTCGGCATGCTGCTCGAGGGCGACAACCCGGAAGAGTTCCTCGAGCACACCAAGCTCGAGCTGTTCCAGGACCAGGTGTTCTGCTTCACGCCCAAGGGGCGCTTGATCGCGCTCCCGCGCGGCGCCAACCCCATCGACTTTGCCTATGCCGTGCACACCGATATCGGCAACACCTGTGTCGGCGCCAAGATCAACGGGCGCGCCATGCCGCTCGGCACCGAGCTCAGGAACGGCGACGAGGTCGAGATCGTGTGCTCGAAGGCCCAGCTTCCGCCTTCGGCGTGGCAGAGCCTTGCCGTCACCGGCAAGGCGCGCTCGGCCATCCGCCGCGCCACCCGCGACGCCGTCCGCGCCCAATACGGCAAGTTGGGGCGCGAAATCCTCGTCAGGGCGTTCCAGCGCCGCAACAAGGCTTTCAGCGAGGATGGTCTTACCGCTGCGCTTGCGCGCCTGTCGCAGAAGACCGCCGAGGACGTCATGGCCGCCGTCGGCCGCGGCGAGCTCGCCTCCGCCGACGTGATCCGCGCGATGTTCCCCGAAGAGAAGCCGCAAGAGCCGCCCAAGCGCCGGCGCAAGGTGCAGCGCAACGACGAAGGCTGGTTCGGCCTGCGCAAGGTTATGGGCCTGAAATTCCGCTGGCCCGGGTCGAGCGGATCGGCGGGATCGGGCGAACGGCCGCGCAGCGAAGGTCAGAGCGGCATTCCGATCAGGGGTCTGCGCGGCGATCTGCCGGTGAGCTTCGCTCCCGGCGGCGCCGTCCCCGGCGACCGCATCGTCGGCATCCTCACGCCGGGGCAGGGCATCACCATCTATCCCATCCATGCCGAGGCGCTGAAGGCGTTCGACGAGGAGCCCGAGCGCTGGATCGACGTCACCTGGGACATCGACGAAGACAACCCGCAACGCTTCCCGGCGCGGATTTCCGTGACCGCGCTGAACGAGCCGGGCAGCCTCGCCCAGGTTGCGACCGTGATCGGCGAGGCCAACGGCAATATCGACAACATCAAAATGACCAACAGCGTCCCGGACTACACCGAGATGCTGATCGATCTCGAAGTGTGGGACTTGAAGCACCTCAACGATATCATCGCCGGGCTGAAAGCGAAGGACGTGGTGAGCCGCGCCGCCCGCGCGGGCGTCTAGCGCCCTGGTGTCATAAAGGAATTTTACCTAAATATGCTATGGCCTCCCGCCCGTTGGTCGGCATCGTCCGGGCGCTTGGAGTCCTAGAAATGCGCGTGGCGAGGTTGTAATGCTGTTCAAGCGCCGCGAGGCGGAGAGTTTCCTTGAACGGATGCGGGTGCATGTGTGGCCGCGGCGGAGCTGGAGCCGTTCCAGCCGCTACGTCATCTATCGCCTCAGACGCTTGAGCGACACCTCGCACGCCGTTGCGCTCGGCTTCGCCATCGGCGTGTTCTCGGCGTTCACGCCCTTCATCGGCACGCATCTCGTCATGGCCATGCTGCTCGCCTGGATCATCGGCGGCAGCATCGTCGCGGCGGTGCTCGGAACCTTCCTCGGCAACCCTCTGACCTATCCGCTGATCTGGTACGTGACCTACAGCGTCGGCAATTTCATGCTGGGTACCGACACGAAGGCGCGAGAGATCGATCTCTCCGGCGGCATCTTCCAATCTTCGCTGGAACAGCTTTGGCCGATCCTGAAGCCGATGGCGCTCGGCTGCGTGCCGGTCGGGCTTCTTCTCGCCGCGCTCAGCTACGTTCTCGTCAAGCCGATGGTCGAGGCCTACAAGCATCGCCGCCGGCGCGCGCTCGAGCTGCGCGCGGCGCGCGAAGCGTTGGAGGCCAGATGACCGCGAACATCGCCAAGCCGCCGCACGGCGCGCGCCTCGCGCCGATCCGTCTCGGCATCAACATCGACCATGTCGCGACACTGCGGAATGCCCGGGGCGCGAAGCATCCCGATCCCGTGCGTGCGGCCAAGCTCGCGGTCGAAGCCGGCGCCGACAACATCACGGCGCATCTTCGCGAGGATCGCCGTCATATCCGCGACGACGACATCGAGCGGCTCGCCGCCGCGGCGTTCGCGCCGCTCAATCTCGAAATGGCTGTCACGCAGGAGATGCTCGCGATCGCGCTGGCGACGCGCCCGCATGCCTGTTGTCTCGTGCCCGAAAGGCGCCAGGAGATCACGACCGAAGGCGGGCTCGATGTCGCGAGCCAAACCGCGGAGCTTGCGCCTTTCATCGCCGCGCTCCGGCGGTCCGGCATTCAGGTCTCGCTCTTCATCGATCCCGATCGCGAACAGATCGAAGCCTCGCGGCAAGTGGGAGCCGACGCCGTTGAGCTTCATACCGGCACCTATTGCCTCGCCGCCGCCGATGGCGGACCCGCGCGCGATCGCGAGCTTCAGCGGCTCGTTGCTGGCGCGCGCGCGGCCGCCCAAGCCGGGCTTGAAGTTCATGCCGGCCACGGTCTCGACTACGACAATGTCGTTCCGGTCGCCGCGATCCCCGAGATTGTCGAGCTCAATATCGGCCACTACCTGGTCGGCGAGGCGCTCTTCGTCGGACTCGCCAAGAGCGTCGCGCGCATGCGCAACCTGATGGACGGCGCCCGGGACGGCTTGCGGCAAAACGTCACCGAAGCCGGGGCCGGGGGAGCGCGATGATGATCATCGGCATCGGCAACGACATCATCGACATCAGGCGCGTCGAGCGCACCATCGAGCGTTACGGCGAGCGCTTTCTCGAACGCGTCTTCACGCCCGTCGAGCGGCTGAAGTCCGATGGCAGGGCGGCGCGCGCCGCCTCCTACGCCAAGCGCTTCGCCGCCAAGGAGGCTTGCGCCAAGGCGCTGGGCACCGGCTTTCGCCACGGGGTATTCTGGCGCGACATGGGGGTGGTCAATTTGCCGTCCGGGCGTCCCACCCTGGAGCTGACCGGAGGGGCGGCGCTGGCGCTCGCCCGCTTGACGCCCGAAGGGCACGAGGTGCGCATCGACCTTTCCATTACCGACGATTTTCCCACCGCCCAGGCCATTGTCATTATTTCGGCCATTCAGGTCTCGCGCCGCGACTGACCGGTTTGCTTCACCGCAAGGGAGGGGCTATAGGGGGCGTCGGCCTGCGCGCCGGGGCTGCAAGCCAAAGTCACGGAGAGCGTCCGCATGAGCATCGAAGCGGAGAAGACGGAAGCAAAGGGCGGGGCGCGGGACACGATCCGCGTCATCATCCATGCGCTCATCCTCGCGCTTATCGTGCGCGTCTTCTTGTTTCAGCCCTTCAATATTCCGTCAGGCTCGATGATTCCGACGCTTCTGATCGGCGACTATCTCTTCGTCTCGAAATACAGCTACGGTTACAGCCGCTATTCGTTCCCCTTCGGATTGAACCTGTTCTCCGGCCGGGTTTGGGCCAAGGAGCCGGAACGCGGCGACGTCGTCGTGTTCAAGCTGCCGCGCGACAACGAGACCGATTACATCAAGCGCGTGATCGGGCTTCCCGGCGACGAGATCCAGATGGTTCACGGCGTTCTGAACATCAACGGCAAGCCGGTGCCCAAGGTCCGCATCGACGACTATGTCGTCACCGAACCTTCGGGCGAGGAGCATCGCGTCCCGCGCTTCCAGGAGACCTTGCCCAACGGCGTGACCTATCCCGTCCTCGACGCGGTGCCGAACGGCTTCGGCGACAACACCCAAGTTTACAAAGTGCCCGAGGGACACTTCTTCATGATGGGCGACAATCGCGACAACTCGACCGACAGCCGCTTTCTGTCGGAGGTCGGATTCGTGCCCTTCGAGAATCTCGTCGGCAAGGCGCAAGTCATCTTCTTCTCGATGGATGAGGATTCGCGATTCTTCGAATTATGGGCTTGGCCCGACAGCGTGCGCTGGCCGCGCCTGCTCCAGGCGGTGAACTGAGCCTTGTCGCAGCCGGGCAAAACGGCGCTCGATGAACTCGCCGCCCGGATCGGGCACGATTTCGCCGATCCCGCCCTGCTGACGCTTGCTCTGACCCATTCGAGCGCGCGCGCCGGCGCAAAACTGGACGAAAATAACGAGCGCCTCGAGTTCCTCGGCGACCGCGTGCTCGGTCTCGCCGTGGCCGAGCTCTTGACGGACGCCTTTCCCGAGGCGCGCGAAGGGGAACTGGCGCGCGCCTATAACCAGCTCGTCAGGGCCGAGACCCTCGCCGAGATCGCGCAAAGCTGGCACCTCGGCGACGTCATCCTGATGAGCGGCGGCGAGGCTGGGAGCGGCGGGAGACGCAAGAAGACCATCCTCGCCAACACCTGCGAGGCCGTGCTCGGCGCCGTTTTCGCCGATGGCGGCTATGAGGCGGCCAAGCGCGTGGTGCGGAATTTCTGGCAGCCGCAGCTCGTCGAGATCGAGGCGGCGGCGATGGACGCGAAATCGGTGCTTCAGGAATGGGCGCAAGGCCGCCGCCTGCCGTTGCCGCGCTATCTCGAGGTCGCGCGCGAAGGTCCCGACCACGCCCCCCGTTTTACCGCCGAAGTGCAGATCGAAGGCATCGCGCCCGAGCGCGGGCAGGGGGCCAACAAGCGCGAAGCCGAGCAGGCCGCGGCGCTTGCCGTGTTGTTGCGCGAAGGGGTGTGGCAGGCGCCGCAAGATGTCTAGCGAGAGCGAGAGCCCGGCAAACGCGCCCACGCGCTGCGGCTTCGTGGCGCTGATCGGGGCGCCCAATAGCGGCAAATCGACCCTGACCAATGCGCTCGTCGGCGCCAAGGTCTCGATCGTGACGCATAAGGCGCAGACCACACGCGGGCCCGTCCGCGGCATCGCGCCGATCGGCCCCTCGCAGGTGATCCTGGTCGATACGCCGGGGATCTTTCAGCCCAAGCGCCGGCTCGACCGCGCCATGTCGCAAGCGGCTTGGGAGCGCGCCGGCGACGCCGACATCGTGGCGGTCGTCATCGACGCCGAGCGCGGCCTCGATGAGGCGCTCGACCCGCTCTTTTCGCATCTGCCCGAGGTGAAACGGCCCCTGATCGCCATCCTCAACAAGATCGACCTCGTCGCGAAGCCGGAATTGTTGCGCCTTGCCGCCGATCTTTCGGCGCGAGGGAGGTTCGACCAGGTGTTCATGGTCTCGGCGCTGACGGGCGACGGCATGGCCGACCTCAAGGCGTACCTCGCCCAAGCCGTGCCGGAAGGACCCTGGCTCTTTCCCGCCGAGCAGCTCACCGACCAATCGCTGCGGCAGGCCGCCGCGGAGATCACCCGCGAGAAGCTCTTCCTCCGGCTCCACGAGGAGCTTCCCTACACGCTGACGGTCGAGACCGCCGACTGGAAGGAGCTCTCCGACGGCAGCGTGAGAGTCGAGCAGACGATCTACGTCGAGCGCGAAAGCCAGCGTAAGATCGTGCTCGGCGCCAAAGGCCGCACCATCAAGGAGATCGGAACCGCCGCCCGCGCCGAGATCGGCGCGATGATCGAGGCCCCGGTCCATCTCTTTCTCTTCGTCAAGGTGCGCGAGCGCTGGACCGAGGATCCCGAGCGCTATCGCGAGATGGGTCTCGACTATCCGAAGCGGTAGAGCGAAGCTCACCTGACTCATGGACTGGGACGACGAAGGCATCTTCCTCGGCGCAAAGCCCCTTGGCGAAGCGAATGCCGTCGCCGAGCTGTTCACGCTCGGCCATGGCCGCCATCTCGGACTGGTGCGGGGAGGGCGGTCGCGGCGCTTGCGCCCTCTGCTTCAGCCCGGCAATCGCCTGCGCGTCACCTGGCGCGCGCGGCTGTCGGAGCATCTCGGCGGCTTCAATTTCGAGCTGATCGAGGCCCATGCCGCGCGCGCGCTTGACGACGCCTCGGCCCTTGCCGCCATCGGCTCGCTCGCGGGCCTCACCCGCCTCCTGCCCGAGCGCGACCCGCACCCTTCGCTTTACGCGGCGGCGCTGCACGTGATCGGTGCGTTCGCCGAACCCGAGCGCTGGCCCAGGCTCCTGGTGTGCTGGGAGCTTCTCCTGTTGCAGGATCTCGGCTTCGGCCTCGATTTGAGCGAATGCGCCGCGACCGGCAGCGACACCGAGCTTGTCTATGTCTCGCCGCGTTCCGGCCGCGCCGTCTCGCGCGAGGCGGGCCAGCCCTACGACGCCAAGCTGCTCAAATTGCCGGCGTTTCTTCGCGAAGAGGGCGCTGAGGCGGGCGAGGGCGATCTCCTCGCGGGCTTCGCCCTCACCGGATATTTTCTCGAAAGGGACGTGCTGGCGCCGCACGGCCTCGCCATGCCGGCGTCGCGGGAGCGCCTGCTCGGGCTTCTCGCCCGCCGTGCCAAGCTGTCGGCGTGATGTTCGGGATCGTGCCGGGGAAAGTAAAAAAACGACGGGCCGGTCCCTAAGGATCGGCCCGCTGAATTTCTCAGGCGCTTGATGGCGCTCCTACCACCACCACCAGTCCCAGTACCAGCGACCGCGCCGCCAACGGCGACGACGGCGGCGGCGGCGATAGCGCCGTCCGGCTTCCGCGGGCGTAGCTGTCGCCACATTCACCGCGGTTGCGAGGCTGGTCACCCCGACAGTGGTTCCAACGGTCGTCCCGACCGCGCTGATGCACCAGAACACAGCAATCGCTGCGGCCGCTACGGCCTTGGTCAGCCACCTGCGTGGCCCCTTCGATCTGGCGTCGGTGCGAGGCGACAAAAGGTTGTTTCCCATTCCGTTCAACCGCCCTTTCTCTCGCGACGGCGAGACCTCGTTGCGACGGTATCCCGTGCCGCTCTCCGGCTTCAGCCGGAGAAAAGCACGCATGAACCCTTCTCGGCAGTTCAAGCCTCCAGGCGAATCTCCTGGAGAGCCGAAATTCAGCATACTCGCACCGGCCGGTCTTGCCAAGGGCAGGGGATTTCACGCTGATTTGACGGCCAACCGCGCACCGATTGCCCGCTCTCACCCCTCGCCGCCCCGGCCAAGGTCGGTTCCGGTCCCGACCCGGACCATGGTGGCGACGTCGGACCCCCATTTCAGGAGCGGATAGAACAGGCTGTAATAGCGGCTCTTGCCGATCAGGAGATCGTGCATGGCGAGATAGTCGATGCCGGTGGAGAGAAAGCATTTCATGGCATTGGCCGGCGTCTCGACGATCGGCTCGCCCCTGATATTGAACGACGTGTTCAACAGCACCGGAACGCCGGTGAGCTTCTCGAACTCCCGCAGCAAGGCATAGAGCCGCTCGTTGTGCTCGCGCCGCACCGTCTGCACGCGCGCGGTGCCGTCGACATGAACGATGGCGGGGATCTTGTCCTTCCATTCGGGGCGCACGCGCTTGGCCAGCAGCATGAAGGGGGAGTCTTCGTCGCCCTCGAACACCTCCGCGGCGCGCTCGGCGAGGACGATCGGCGCGAACGGTCTGAAGGCTTGGCGATGCTTGACCCTGGCGTTGAGCAAATCCTTCATCGCGGCCTTGCGCGGGTCGGCCAGGATGCTGCGATTGCCGAGCGCGCGCGGGCCGAACTCGGAACCACCCTGAAACCAGCCGACGACGTTCTCCCCGGCGAGCACCTTGGCCGTCTCGGCCGCGATGCCGCCTTCCGGCGCCTTGCACCTCTTGACGTTGACGAGCCATTTGCTCGCCGCTTCTTCGACCTCCGCATCGCTATAGGGCGCGCCGAGAAAGGCATGCTCCATGACGAAGCTGCGCGGCTTGTTGTGAATGGCGAGATGACCGTAATAGGCGCAACCGATGGCGATGCCGTCGTCGCCGGCCGCAGGCTGAATCCAGACATTGTCGTAGCCGGCCTCGCGCACGATCTTGCCGTTGGCGACGCAATTGAGCCCCACGCCCCCCGAAATGCAGAGATTCTTGGCGCCGGTCTTCTCGCGCAGCCAGATGGCGCGCTCGATCAGGACCCGCTCGGTGTCTTCCTGGACGCGCCAGGCGAGATCCTGCCAATGGGGCAGGCCTGACTGGCTTTCCCATTTCTCGTCGTCGGGCAGGTAGGGCTGGTCGAACGCCTCGGTCCATTCGGGAATTTCAAGCGCGCCGTTTGCCAAGGCGATGAGCGGCTTGAACTGGCCCGGGCGTCCGTAAGGCGCAAGCCCCATCACCTCGCCGCATTTGTTCCAGTCGGCGAAGATGTAGCTCGACACCCGGCTGTAAAGCGCCCCGAGACCGTCCATGTTGAAGAACTCATCGGCGAGAAATCCGGTCGTCGGCTCGAGCCACACTTTCTTGAGCGGCTCCAGCTTTGACCCCTCGAAGCGGTAGTAGCTCTCGGATTCTCGCGCCAGCGGGTCGAGATTGTCGATGCGATGGCCTGGTTCGCCGATGTCGGACGCGTAGCTGCCGACCCCGTCCACCACCATCAGCGCGCCTTCCTCGAACGGGCAAACGGCGAAGGCGCTGTAGGCGTGGGCGACGTGGTGGGAAACATCGACGACCTTGTCCGAGCGCGAACGGAAGAGGGGATGGGCGATCGCGTGCTTCCGCTCCTTGGGCGGAAGGATTTCGGGCACATCCTGGTAGCTTAGCCGCTTCTCCAGCTCGCCCACGGGCAGCACGTAGCAATTGCGCACCACGAGATCGACATCGTCGAGCGTGATGCCCTCCGCGCGCAGGCAGTAATCGATCACATCCTGGTAGAAGCCGGTCGAGTGCTTGTGCCGGTTGATCCGCTCCTTGGCGATGGCGAAGGCGATGGCGCCGTCGCGCAAGAGACAGGCGGCGACGTCGTGATCGTAGGCGTTGATGCCGAGAATGTAGCTGTGACGTTTGGGCACTTTGGCGGCGGGGCCTTGGCGGACGATCCCTGCTTATAGCCGATATGGGGTCGCCCGCAACGCGTTCGGGCCCGAAGCCCGGAGCAGGCCCTTGAGCGGAATCGGGCGATGCGCTAAGCGCGATCCATGGGACGGCGCATCACACCGCCAACTGATTCGGGACCGATCGAGAACGTGGATTTGCGCGAGGCGCTCGAGCAGCGCTACCTCGCCTACGCGCTCTCGACCATCATGCACCGCGCGCTCCCCGACGTGCGCGACGGGCTCAAGCCGGTGCACCGGCGGCTGCTCTACGCCATGCAGCAGCTCAGGCTCAGCCCCCAAGGCGAGTTCCGCAAATGCGCCAAGATCGTCGGCGACACCATGGGCAACTTCCATCCCCACGGCAATCAGGCCATCTACGACGCCCTGGCGCGGCTCGCGCAGGATTTCTCCGTCCGTTATCCCTTGATCGACGGCCAGGGCAATTTCGGCAATATCGACGGCGACAACCCTGCGGCCGACCGCTACACCGAGGCGCGCCTCACCGCCGTCGCCGCCCATCTCCTTGACGGCATCGACGAGGACACGGTCGATTTCCGCGCCAATTACGACGGGCGCGAGCAGGAGCCGTCGGTGCTCCCGGCCGCCTTTCCCAATCTTCTCGCCAACGGCGCTTCGGGCATCGCGGTCGGCATGGCGACCTATATCCCGCCGCACAACGCCGGCGAGCTTTGCGACGCCGCGCTTCACCTCATCAAGTTCCCCAACGCCACCGCCGACAAGCTGGTCGATTTCGTTCCCGGCCCCGATCTGCCGACGGGCGGCGTGATCGTCGAGCCGCGCGAGGAGATCGTCAAAGCCTACAAGAGCGGCCGCGGCAGCTTTCGCCTCCGCGCCCGCTGGACGACCGAGGATACCGGGCGCGGCACCTATCTGATCGTCGTCACCGAGATTCCCTATCAGATCCCGAAGGCGAGGCTCGTCGCCCGCATTGCCGAGCTTCTCCTGCAGAAGAAGCTGCCGCTGCTCGCCGATGTCCGCGATGAATCGGCCGAGACCGTTCGGCTCGTGCTCGAGCCGAAGAGCCGCGGCGTCGATCCGGTCCTGCTGATGGAGCAGATGTTCAAGCTGACCGAGCTCGAGACGCGGCTTCCGCTCAATATGAATGTTCTGAGCCGGGGGCAGGTGCCGAACGTGCTCGGGCTCCGCCAGGTCTTGCGCGAATGGCTCGACCACCGCCAGGTCGTGCTGGTACGGCGCTCGAAATTCCGGCTCGCCAAGATCGATCACCGGCTCGAAGTGCTCGACGGCTACCTCATCGTCTATCTCAACCTCGACAAGGTCATCAAAATCATCCGCGAGCAGGACGAGCCGAAACCGGCCTTGATGAAGGCGTTCAAGCTTACCGAGGTGCAGGCCGAAGCCATCCTCAACATGCGCCTGCGCGCTCTGCGCAAGCTCGAGGAAATGGAGATCAGGCGCGAGCACGACGCGCTCGCCAAGGAGCGCAAGGAGCTGAAAGCCCTGCTCGGCTCGAAGGACAAGCAGTGGGCGCGCATCGCCGACGAGATCAAGGCGGTGAGAACCGAGTTCGGCCAGAAGACCCTTCTCGGCAAGCGGCGCACCAGCTTCGGCGACGCGCCCGAAGGGGTCGAGACCGAGCTTGCCGAGGCCATGATCGAGAAGGAGCCGGTCACGATCGTGCTGTCGGAGAAGGGCTGGATCCGGGCCATCAAGGGGCATCAGACCGAGACCGACAGCCTCTCCTTCAAGGAGGGCGACAAGCTGAAGCGCGCGGTCAAGGCGCAAACGACCGACACGCTGCTCCTCTTCGCCACCAATGGCCGCTTCTACGCGCTCGGCGCCGACAAATTGCCGGGGGGCAGGGGCCACGGCGAGCCGTTCCGCCTCATGATCGACATCGAGGAGGCGGCCGACGCCGTCGAGCTGTTCGTGCACGAGCCGGGACGCAAGCTTCTCGTCGCGGGAACGAGCGGGCACGGTTTTGTCGTCGCCGAGGACGAGGTTCTCGCCATGACGCGCAAAGGCAAGCAGGTATTGAACGTCCCCTCGGGCGAGGAGGCGGCGATGTGCGCGCCGGTTGACGGCGACAGCGTGGCCGTGATCGGCGACAACCGCAAGCTCCTGCTCTTCCCGCTCGCCGAGCTCCCGGAGATGCCGCGCGGCAAGGGTGTCAGGCTCCAGCGCTACAAGGACGGGGGGCTGGCCGACGCCAAGGTGTTCCGCAAGAAGGACGGCCTCGCCTATACCGACGCCGCCGGCCGCTCCTTCGTCCTCACCGAGTTGCGCGATTGGTGGGGCGCGCGCGCCCAGGCCGGGCGGCTTCCGCCCAAAGGCTTCCCCAAGTCAGGAAAGTTCGGTCCGCGCTTCTAGCCGCGCGCGACGCCGCGTTCAGCGCGCCGGTTTCTGACAGGCGCCTTCGCCGAACCGCACCCAGCCCTTCGAGCTGAGGCGCTCCTGCGGCAGGAACCGGTTCTTGTAGCGCATCTTGCGCGCCCCCTCGATCCAATAGCCGAGATAGACGAACGGGCGCCCGAGCGCGCGCGCGTAAGCGACATGATCGAGGATCATGTAGGTGCCGAGGCTGCGCTGCTTCTGGTTCGGATCGTAGAAGCTGTAGACCATCGAGACGCCGTCGCTGAGGCGGTCGCACAGCGATACGGCGATCAGCGGCGAGGAGCCGTCGCCGCGCGGATCGGGCTTCACCCGGTATTCGGTCACGAAGGTTTCGACCACGCTGTCCTCGACCATGAGCGAATAGTCGAGCACCGACATCTCGGCCATGCCGCCATCGGCGTGGCGCACGTCGATATAGTCGCGGAACAGCGCGTATTGCTCGGCGCTCGGCGCCGGCTGCATGCGCGTGGCGATGAGATCGGAATTGATGCGGGCGATGCGCTTGAGCGAGCGCTTGGGCTCGAACGCATCGACCAGGATGCGCACCGGCACGCAGGCCGAGCAGGCATCGCAATAGGGCATGTAGGCAATGTTCTGGCTGCGCCGGAACCCGCCCTTCAGCAGATTGTCGATGAGGAAACGCGGCTTGTCGCGGGTAAGATGGGTAAACAGCTTCCGCTCGAGCCGCCCCGGCAGGTAGGGGCAGGGCTGCGGCGCCGTGATGTAGAACTCGGGAAAGTTGTTCTTGTGCTCTGTCACGTCTGGCCGACCGAAGACGAATCTGTCCCCACTCCCGGCAAGCTTAGTTGATCGGCGGCCCGAAGCGCAATCGGCCAGGCGCCGCTATGCGTCTGCCCCTAACAACCAGAAATCTTGGGAAAACTAAGCCCGGTTGATCACCACGACGCCGGCAAGGATGTCGTGCAGGCAGCGCTTGCGCTGGTCGAAAACCGCCCACAGCACATCGACGAACCAGAGCACGAACGTGCCCGCGGCAAACCAGAACAGGAGGGCGTGGAAGGCGGCGACGAGCGGGCTGACCTTCCCGCCGAACCACATCCGCACCTCGAGGCCCATGAATCTCTGGCCGAGCGTGGCGGCGTTTTTGCCGCCGATGGTGATCGCGTTGTAGACGAGGAAAACGATAAGAAGGGCGGGCAACAGCACCCAGCCCAGTCCGAACGTGACGAGTCCGAAGAGGAAGACCAGCAGAAGGACGATGATGGCATCGAGGACGAAGGCCACGGCGCGCTTGCCGATCACGCCCTCGAAGAACCTCGGCTGCGCGACCGGATCGTAGGCGTGCGGCTGATCGGCGAAATTCGTGCCGTTTTTGGGCAGCGTCTGCGGGTTGGTCATGTCTCTCCCGGCTCCGAGAAGGGTTGTCCTTGCGTTGCTAGATAGTGCGTGTCATCCGGCAAACAAGCAGGCGCGGGTTGCCGAGGCGGAGCCTTCGCGTTAACAATCCCGCCGGGCGGTTTGGGCTCAAGCCTACAAGGACGCATCCATGAGCAAATTCCTCTTGCCGGCCGGACTTGCCGTCTTCCTGCTCGCCAATGCCGCATGGCCGGCCGCAGCCGCCGAATGCGAGGGCGGCGAGGTCATCTTCGAGGACAGCTTCGCCGACGACGCGGGCGGCTGGCTCTTGCGCGACAGCGTCGAGCTGAAGGACGGCGCTTTCGTCTTCAAGCTTCCGCCCGACGACATGCAGTCCAATCTGAACGTCACCTACACCGTCAAGGACGCCGAGATCTGCTCGCAGACGGTTTGGCCCGACGGAGAGCAGCCGATGTTGGGCGCGGGCCTCCTGTTCTGGGGCGAGGACAACCGGACCTATTTCCAGTTCGGCATCCTCAACAGCGGCAAGTTCTGGATCGCGCGGAAGCAGGACGGCAAATGGCTCGGCACCATCGCCGCCAATGTCGATTCCGCCGCCATCAATCAGGGACCGGGCGCCACCAATACGCTGCGCGTGAAGACGAGCGGCGACAGCGTCGAGTTCTTCATCAACGGCACCAAGGTCCGCGACCTGCGCGGCCAGGCGCCGAAGGGCGATTGGCGCTTCGGCCTTTCGGGCGACAATTTCGACAAGGACAAGGACGCCACGGTGGTGTTCAAGACCGTAAAGGTCACGAACTGAACGCCGCCCTCTAGCGCTTGAGCAGCTTGGCCGCTTCCGGCGCGAAATAGCTGAAGATGGCGTCGGCGCCCGCGCGCTTGAAGGCGATCAGGCTCTCCAGGATGACCCGCTCGCGATCGAGAAAGCCGCGCTCCGCCGCCGCCGCCAGCGCCGCGTACTCGCCCGAGACTTGATAGACCAAGGTCGGCACGGCGAATTCCTGCTTCACCCGCCACACGATGTCGAGATAGGGCAGCCCCGGCTTCACCATCACCATGTCGGCGCCCTCGGCGATGTCGAGGGCGACTTCGCGGAGCGCCTCGTCGCCGTTGGCGGGGTCCATCTGATAGGTCAGCTTGTCGCCTTTGAGCCGCGCGCCCGAGCCGACCGCGTCGCGAAATGGCCCATAGAAGGCCGAGGCGTATTTCGCCGCATAGGCGAGGAGCTGCGTGTTGGCGAAGCCGTTCGCTTCGAGCGCGGCGCGGATCGCGCCGATCCTGCCGTCCATCATGTCGGACGGGGCGAGGATGTCGCAGCCCGCTTCGGCCTGGACCAGGGCCTGCTCGATCAGGACCTCGACAGTGCGGTCGTTGTCGATCTCGCCGCCGATCAGGAGACCGTCATGCCCGTGGCTGGTATAGGGGTCGAGCGCCACGTCGCAGATGATGCCGATCTCCGGCACCGCCTGCTTGATCGCGCGCACCGCCCGGCACACGAGGTTTCCCGGATTGACAGCCTCGCTCGCCGCTTCGTCGCGCAACGCGGGCTCGGTATTGGGAAAGATCGCGATCGCGGGGATGCCGAGCGCGCGCGCCTGTTCGGCGGCTTTGACGGCAAGATCGACCGAGAGCCGCTCGACCCCCGGCATGGAGGCGACGGGGGTGCGGACGTTCGTGCCTTCGATCACGAAGATCGGCCAGATGAGGTCCGAGCTCGCGAGCGCGTTCTCGCGCACGAGATCGCGCGACCAGGAGGCGCGACGGTTCCGCCGCATCCGCGTGGCGGGAAAGCCCGGTCCTTTGCTTTGCTCGGACGCCGGGCCGGCGCGCTTCGCCCGCTCGGTCCTAAGCGAAATGGGTCTGTCTTTCGGGGCCGTCATTCAACTCACTCTTTCCCGGCAAACTACCATCGGCGCATTCCGCCTGCCAATGACTCTCCCTGGTATGGTTTGCCATTTCATGCCTCGCCGGAGCATCCATAGCCTTCGTCATGCCCGGGCATCCATGCCGTTCCTTCTCAGCAAGAGGAAGCGCCAATGGAATGGATTGCCGGGTCAAGCCCGGCAATGACGAGGCGTGAGGGGGCGCTCGCAAGCCTCCCTGGGGAGGATCGTCGGACGACCGCTACTCGCAGAAGTTCGCCTTGCGGCGCCTCTTCATGTCGAGATGGAAGTGATCCTTGTGCGCCTCGTTGGCGTTCGGGCCGAGCACCGTGCCGAAACGGCGGCAAGCGTCCTCGAACAGGAAGGTGACGAACCGGCTCTTGGGATCGGGTTCGGTCGCGACCGGAGGCGGCGCGGTCGGCTCCTCGGCGGCGGCCTTGGCCGGCGTGACGACGTTGTCGCCGCCCGGCGCGCTCTCGCCGCCATTCGCAGCGTCGGACGCCGGCGCCGACTCGGTTGTCGCCGTCGCGACGTGCGGCCAGTGATCGAGCACGGTGATGCGCGTGCCGTCGGCAAGCACGAATTGCGACACGTCGAATGCGTTGGCGAGCGCGTGCTCGCTCAGCGGCGTATTGCCGCCACCGTAACGGTTGCGGCAAACATAGGACGAGGCGTTCTGGATCTTGACCACGGGACGTCCGAACAGCGCTTTGGCCTGCGGCTGGACGGTGTCTCTCAGCCATTCGCCGAGGACATCGGCCATGGGACAGCTCATTGTCGCCGGCGGCTCGATCGCAACTTTCGGGTCGTGGCCCACGGCGCGCAGCAAGACCGGCGCCGGTGTGCCGCACAGCCCTTCCTTGATCGGCGGCAGGAGTTCGTAGTCGAGCGGGTCCCCGGTCAGGAGCTCCTTGCACTTCGCCGCAGCGGCGCCGATCTCCGTCTCGGTCCACGGCACGGTCGGCTGATCTCCGGGCAGCACAGGCTTGGCCTCGACCGGGGCCCGCAAAGGGTTCCGCTCCGGCAAGGGCGGAAGGTCGGAAACCTCCGCGGCTGCCGCGGCCGGGAGCGCCACGAGAAGAGCGAAACCAAGCCAGCCGAGCGGGTTCCGGGTCATGACAGCGGCGATTGCCTTCTTTGCCAAGCTTGTGGTTTCAAGGATTGGGTGCTAGCTGCCGCGGGCCTCTCATCGGCCCCTCGGCGCTGATATGGCGCGTCATTACACCGGATTCGAGTGGGGAGACATCGCATTTTGTCCGAAGCGTTGGGCATCAGCTTCGAGGAAAACGACCGCGCCGGCGTCGTGACTCTGGACCGGCCTGAGCGTCTTAACGCGCTGACGCGGGAAATGTTCGAAGCTTTGAGCGCTCAATATCGCGTTTGGGCGCCGGCGGCCCACATCTACGGGGTCGTGATGCAATCGACTCACCCGACCGTCTTCTGTAGCGGCGGCGACCTCAAGACGCTGCATGAGTGGAGCGAGCAGGGCGCGCGCGAGGCCATCCGCGCCTTCTACCGCGCCGCCTACAGCCATGTCTGGGTGATCGAGAAATTCATCAGGCCGAACGTGCCCCTCATCAACGGGCTCGTGCTCGGCGGCGGCATCGGCATCACGCTCTACGGCACCCATCGCGTCGCCGGCGAAGGCTACCGCTTCGGCATGCCGCAAGTCGGCATCGGCTTCCTGCCCGATATCGGCGGCAGCTATTTTCTTCCCCGGCTGCTCGGTCGGACCGGACTTTATCTCGCCCTCACCGGGCGTCTCATCGGGCCGGCCGAAGCCTATCGCCAGCGCCTCGTCAGCCACACCATTCCGGCGGCGCATTTCCCCGTGATCAAGGATGCGCTCAGCGACAATCACCCGATCGACCGGCTGCTCGACGGCCTCCATCGCGATCCCGGCGAAGGCGAGCTCGTGCGCCACACGCCGCTGATCGATCACGCATTCGCCGCCCGTTCGGTCGAAGGGATCCTTGAGCGGCTCGACGCCGAGAAGGGCGACGACAAGGCGTTCGCGGCGGAGACCGCGGCGGCGATCCGCGCCAAGTC
>JBFWTF010000016.1:0-20508 GCA_050247995.1 Methyloceanibacter sp.
CTCGCGTGCTCTCCCCCAAGGGGAGAGCGAAAAAATGGTCGCGCCGTCAATCGATCAGCTTCAGCCACTCGTCTTCGGTGAGGACGGTGAGCCCAATCGCGTTCGCCTCTTTCAGCTTCGAGCCCGCGCCCGGCCCCGCGACCACGTAGTCGGTCTTCTTCGACACCGAGCCCGCCACCTTGGCGCCAAGCCGCTCGGCGCGGGCCTTGGCCTCGGAGCGGGTCATCTTCTCGAGCGTGCCGGTGAAGACCACGATCTTGCCGGAGACCGGCGAGGCGTGATCGACCGCCTCGAGCGGCTGAGGCGCCACCTCTTTCAGGAGCTCGGTCACGACGGTCAGGTTGTGCGGCTCGGCGAAGAAATCGGCGATCGCGGCCGCGACCGTCGGGCCGATGCCCTCGATATTGTCGAGCTCGGCGAAGGCCTCCGTCTCGCGGCCCTTGGCGGCGGCGCGCATGGCCGAAACGAAGCGCTCGATGGTGCCGTAGTTCCGCGCCAGAAGCCGCGCCGTGGTCTCGCCCACATGCGGAATGCCGAGCGCATGGATGAAGCGGTCGAGCCTGATGTTGCGGCGGGCGTCGATCGCCTCGAACAGTTTCTCAGCCGAGGTCTCGCCCCAGCCCTCGCGCATCGCAAGCTTGCTCGCCGCGCGCTTGTCGCGGGCGCGAAGCGTGAAGATATCGGGCGGCGACTGGATCAGGCCGTCCTCGTAGAACGACTTGATGTGCTTCTCGCCCAGCCCCTCGATATCGAAGGCGTTGCGCGAGACGAAATGCTTGAGCCGCTCCACCCTCTGCGCCGGGCAGATGAGGCCGCCGGTGCAGCGCCTGACCGCGTCCTCCTTGCCGGTATTGGGATTGATCTCGCGCGAGGCATGGCTGCCGCAGGCCGGACAGACTAAAGGAAACGCGAATCGTTTCGCGCCCTTAGGCCGCTTTGCTTCAACCACGCCGAGAATCTGCGGGATGACGTCGCCGGCGCGCTGGACGATGACGGTATCGCCGATCCGGACGTCCTTGCGCGCGATCTCGTCCTCGTTGTGGAGCGTCGCGTTCTGAACCACGACGCCGCCGACGGTGACGGGGTCGAGCTTGGCGACGGGGGTGAGCGCGCCGGTGCGGCCGACCTGGATGTCGATATCGCGCAGGACCGTGGTGGCCTTCTCGGCCGGGAATTTGTGGGCGATGGCATAGCGCGGCGAGCGCGAGACGAAGCCGAGCCGCTCCTGAAGATCGAGCCGGTCGAGCTTGTAGACGATGCCGTCGATGTCGTAGTCGAGCCCGGCCCGGCCGCTCTCGATGTCGCGATAGGTCGCGAGCATCTCCGCGACCGAGTGGGTGAGCCTGATGAGCGGGTTCAGGGGGAAGCCCCAGCCGCGCATGAGCTGATAGACGTCCCATTGCGTCTCGACCGAGAATCCGTCGGCCACCTCGCCCCAGCCATAGGCGAAGAAACGCAAAGGCCGCTTGGCGGTGATGGCGGGATCGAGCTGGCGGAGCGAGCCCGCCGCGGCGTTGCGCGGATTGGCGAAGGGCCGGTCGCCGGCGCGTCCCTGCTCCTCGTTCAGGCGCTGGAAGGCCGCCCGGCTCATATAGATCTCGCCCCGGAGCTCGAACGGGTCGGGGAAGCCGCGCGCTTTGATAACCTTGGGGATGTCTCCGATGGTGCGGACATTGGCGGTGACATTCTCGCCCTCGTAGCCGTCGCCTCTTGTCGCGCCCTGCACCAGCTTGCCGCCCTCGTAACGGAGCGTGATCGAAAGCCCGTCGATCTTCGGCTCGGCGGTGAAGGCAAGGCCTTCGACGGTATCGAGGCCGAGGAAGCGGCCGATGCGGTCGAGGAAGTCGCGCAAGCCCTCCTCGTCGAACACGTTGCCGAGCGAGAGCATGGGCACGCGATGGGCGACCTTGCCGAAGGCCTCGACCGGCGCGGCGCCGATCCTCAGCGAGGGGCTGTCGTCGCGGACGAGATGGGGAAAGCGCGCCTCGATCGCCTCGTTGCGCGCCCGCAAGGCATCGTATGCGGCGTCGGAGATCTCCGGCGCGTCCTTGCGGTAGTAGAGCTCATCGTGATGGGCGATCGCGGCGGCGAGCCGGGCAAGCTCGGAGGCCGCCTCAGCCTCGTCGAGGGCTTCGATCGCTTTCAGTCCCAGGGACGGCCCGGCTGCGGGCTTCTTTTTCGCTTTGCTCATTCTCGTTCATCATGCGGCATCATGCGGTTCGCTTCATGAGCCGTTCCGCCGCTTTCCGCGCCTCGTCGGTGATGGTCTGGCCGGCCAGCATGCGGGCGATCTCCTCGCGCCGCTCCTCGCCGGCGAGGACCGCGACGCGGGTCGCCATGGCCTCGCCGTCCTTGCCGCGCACGGCCTCCTTGGCGATCAGGAGGTGGCCGTTGGCCACCGCCGCCACCTGCGGCGCATGGGTCACGGCAAGGACCTGGACGCGCTCGGCGAGCCGCGCCAGCCGCTCGCCGACGGCGGCCGCCGTCGCCCCGCCCACGCCCGAATCGGCCTCGTCGAAGATCAGAGTCGGCGCCGAGCCGCGCGCGGCGAGCACGACTTTCAGCGCGAGGATGAAGCGCGCGAGCTCGCCGCCCGAGGCGACCTTCATCAAGGGACCGGGGTCCGTGCCGGGATTGGTCCTGACCCAGAAGGCGACGCGGTCGATGCCGCTCGGGCCGCCTTGGGCAAGGTCCACCGTCTCGATATGGGTGGTGAAGCGCGCTTTGTCGAGCTTGAGCGGCGAGAGCTCGGCCATGACCTCGTCGTCGAGCCGGCCGGCCGCCTCTTTCCGCGCCGCGCTCAAGCGTAGTGCCAGGCTCTCATAGGTCTTGCGCGCGGCTTCGGCGGCCCTGGCAAGCTCGGCGCCCCTCGCCTCGCTCGTGTCGAGCGCGGCGAGATCGGCTTCGAGCTGTTCCACGAGCCCGGGCAGAGCGTCGACGGCGACCTTGTGCTTGCGGGCCTGCGCCCGCAGCGCGAAGAGCCGCTCCTCGGCGCGTTCCAGCGCCTCGGGCTCGAAGGCGGTCGCCGCGAGCGCATCCTCGACCCGGCTTTGCGCGGCATTGGTCTCCTCGATCACGCGCGCCAACGCCGCGGCGACGGGACCGAGCAGATCGGGGGCGACAGGAGCCTGGCGCTCGATGCGGCGGAGCGCGGCGGCAAGGCGCGCCCCGTTCGTTCCCTCCCCGCGCAAGGCATCGAGCGTCTCGGCAAGCTCGGCGGCGAGCTTTTCGGCATTCATCATCACCTGGCGGCGCGAGGCGAGCTCGCCCTCCTCGCCCGCTTGCGGCGCGAGGACGCGCAGCTCCTCAAGCGCATGGCTGAGATAGCCGGCATTGGCGAGCGAGGCGGCGATGTCGCTCGCGTGGCGTGACCGCTCGGCCTCGGCCTGCTGCCAGGCGGCGTAAGCTTGCGCCACGCGCCCGGCCTCCAAGCTCAGGGCCCCGAAGGCATCGACCAGAGCGCGGTGGCCGCTGGGGTCGATCAGAGCGCGGTCGTCATGCTGGCCGTGGATTTCGACCAGAGCCTGGCCGACCTCGCGCAAGAGCTGCACGCTGACGCTGGTGTCGTTGATGAAGGCGCGGCTTCTGCCGTCAGCGCCCTGCACCCGCCTGAGGATCAGGGCCGCTTCGGGCTCGATGCCGTTGGCGGCGAGCAGCGCCAGAACGGGGTGGTTCTCGGCCAGCGCGAAAACCGCCGTCACCTGGCCTTGGCTCGCGCCGCGCCGCACCAGTGCGGCGTCGCCCCTGCCGCCGAGCGCGAGCGAAAAGGCGTCGAGAAGGATCGATTTGCCGGCGCCGGTCTCGCCGGTCAGCGCGGACAGGCCCTCGCCGAAATCGAGATCGAGCTTGTCGATCAGGACGATGTCGCGGATCGACAGGGCCTCTAGCATGGCGCGCCGGTCAGGTTTGCCCGCTCGTTCCTCTCCAGGTCCTGGTGATCCACGACCCTTCGTGCTCTTGCGGCTTGAGACCCTGTTTCCCGAGAAGCGCGTAAGCGTGGCGGTACCACTTGCTTTCCGGAAAGTTGTGGCCGAGCACGGCGGCCGCCGTCTGGGCCTCGTTGACGATCCCTAACGCCATATAGGCCTCGGTCAGGCGCATCAAGGCCTCTTCTACCTGCTCGGTAGTCTGGTAGTCGGACACCACGGTGCGGAAGCGGTTGATTGCCGCGAGGAAATTGTTGTGGCGGAGATAGTAGCGGCCGACCACCATCTCGTTGGCCGCGAGCAAATCGCGCAAGATGCGCGCCCGGTTGCGGGCGTCGGCCGCGTAACGCGATTCGGGGTAGCGCTGGAGCAGCGTGTCGTAGGCGGCGAGCGCCTTGCGGGCGTTGCTCTGGTCGCGCCGCGGGTCGAGCACGCGATCGTAATAGGACATGGCGATGATGTTCTGGGCGAGGTCCGATTCCTGCGTGCCCGGATGCAGGGTGAGGTAGCGGTCGGCGGCTCCGATGGCGTCGTCGTACTTGCCGCCCTTGTAGTAGGCGTAGGCCGCCATGAGGATGGCCCGCCGCGCCTCCGGCGAATAGGGGTGATTGATATCGACCTCTTCGTAGGCCCGGGCCGCGTCCTTGAACTTGCCCTTGTCGACGAGAGCTTCGGCCTTGCCGTAGATGACTTCGGGCGGATCGTTGGAGAGGTCCTCGGTCTCGTCCTTGCCGCCGCCGAACCAGCCGAAGGAACCGAACGACCCGCAGCCCGCGACAAGGCTCGCCGTCGCGAGGATGCAAGCGAGCCTGGCAACGCGCGCCAGCGCGCCACGCGACGGGCCTCGAAGGGGCATCGCCGCTCGCTCGGGCCTCTCCCGTAAGGTCATGCTTCCCCTCAAAGACCGCCCCTTGCGCGCGAAGGCCTCGCCCCAAGAAAGCCCCAGCCGTCATGATAGCGCAGCGCCCCAGCAAAAAACGCGCCGATTATGGTGTTTTTTTGCCCTGGCGAGACGCTGAGCATCGCTGGCAATTCCGGTTTTTTGTGGATTTCGTGCGGCCAGGCAGGCGCGCACCAAAGCACGCCGTCGAGCCAAGGGCAAATTGGGGCTTAAGGCCTAGGCCTATTCTCAGCTGCGCTCGGCGGCGAAATTCGCCGCGGCGAGACGGTGGCTGAGCTCGGCATGGCGAATCTCGCGGTAACGCGGGGCTTCGACCAGGGTCCAGGCTTCGGCATCGGCGAACAGCGCCTTCACGACCAGCGCGTTGAGGCGATGGCCGCCGCGGTGAGAGCGGAAGGCGCCGAGGATGGGCGCGCCGGCAAGCGCGAGATCGCCGACCGCATCGAGCGCCTTGTGGCGCACGAACTCGTCGGAGAAGCGGAGACCCTCGCGATTGATGATGCGGTCGTCGCCGATGGCGACGGTATTTTCGAGCGAAGCGCCGAGAGCAAGCCCGGCGGCCCAGAGACGCTCAACGTCCTTCATGAAGCCGAAGGTGCGGGCCCGGGCGATTTCGCGGCGGAAGGAACCCGGATTGAGGTCGATCTCGATCCTCTGATTGCCGATCAGCGGCGTGTCGAAATCGATGGCGATATCGAGATGGAAGCCGTTATGCGGAGAAAGCTCGCCATAAGCGCCGGCGTCCTCCACCACGACCTTTTTCAGAACTTTGAGGTAGCGGCGGGGGGCGTCAAGCTCGGCAAGGCCGACCTCGTCGATCGCCTCGACGAAGCGCGCGGCGCTGCCGTCCATGATCGGAACTTCGGAGCTGTCGATTTCGATCAGAGCGTTGTCGACACCGAGGCCGCGCAGGGCGGCCATCAGATGCTCGACGGTGGAAATGGAGGCGCCGTTGCCGTCGCCAATCACGGTGCAAAGCGTGACGCCGGTGACCGCGCGCTGATCGGCCGCGATCTCGGTCTCGTGCCCGTTGCCGTTGGAAAGGAGGAAGCGAATGCCGGTGTCGCTATCGGCGGGACAAAGCGTGACGGAGACTGGCGCTCCGCTATGCACTCCCGTGCCGGTGAGCGAAATCTCGCTGGCAAGCGTCGTCTGGCGTGCCCCGATAAAGCCCCTCATCCCCCGTCGGCCCCCAAGCCGTATTCTGAGTTCCCTGCTTGCCCGAGGTCTGACCCTCGGACCCCCCGATCAACCTGCGATCCTCGGCACTTGAAGCGGGACTTTTGTCAGTCCTTGCGGTGTGCCGTTGTGGTTCCGCAAATCAATCTGTGAAGAACCTTAACGCTCGGACTCAGGGGCGACAAATCACGGTTTCTTTCACTGTATTACGGACTCTTTTGTCTCATAACACTATGAAATATCTATCTTTTTCTCCTTCGGCGGAGTCGTTCGCTGTGGACCGCGTTTACCTTGTGAGCCGGCTCAATTGGCCCTGCGGCGCAGGAAGGCGGGAATCTCCAGATCGTCGTCTACCAGCGATTCGTCGGGCTCTTCCATCCGCTCGGACGCCTCGGGCGCGGCCTGAACTTCGACCAGCTTCGGCAGGGAGGCAACCACCTTCTCGGGGCGCGGGCGCTCGATCCGAATGCCCCGGGGCGCTTCGCTTTCCGGCTTCGGCCGCTCGGCCTGATTGGGCATCTCGCCCCAGGCACGGTCGAACTCGGGCTCGCGTTTGGCCGGCATCGCATCGTCCTCCTTGCGTGCGCGGCCGACACTGGCGAGCCGCTCGAGAAAACCCACCTTCTTCTTCTGCGCGGCAAGGCCGATCACCGGCATTTCGCCCGACTTCGCCTTGATCTCGTTCTGAGCCACGGCGGGCAGATCCTCCATTGCCGGCATGCGCCGGACGGGACGCCTGATCGCAACCGGCGGCGCCGGCTGGAACGCCTTCGCCGGCGCTTGCGGCGCGGGCTTCGGCTGCGCCATCGCGGCAGGCGCGATCGCGGCGAGTTGCGCCGGACGCTTCTCGATCGTCACGTTGCCGGGGGCGCGCCAGACCGGACCCTCCTTGACCATCTCGGTCTCGCTCAAGACCAGGCTCGGCTCGTCGAGATCGACGGGCGCGCCGGATGCGCCGGGCAATGTGGCGAGGTTCGCCAGCCGCGCGCTCAGCCGGTTCCGCTCCTGCGGCGCCGCGGGCCGCATCTCGGCTTGCGCCGTGCCGATGCCGGTCGCCACCACCGATACGCGGATCGAGCCGTCGAGTTCGTCGTCGAAGGTCGCGCCGACGATGATATTGGCGTCGGGATCGGCCTCCTGCCTCACCCGGCTCGCAGCCTCGTCGACCTCATAGAGGGTCAAGTCGTTGCCGCCGGTGATGGAGACGAGCAAGCCGCTCGCGCCCTTCATGCAAACGTCGTCGAGCAGCGGATTGGAGATTGCCGCCTCGGCCGCCTCGATGGCGCGGCGCTCGCCGGTCGCCTCGCCGGTTCCCATCATCGCCTTGCCCATGCCGGCCATGACGGTGCGGACATCGGCGAAGTCGAGATTGATCAGGCCCTCTTTGACCATGAGGTCGGTGATGCAGGACACGCCCGCGCGCAGCACGTCGTCGGCCATGGCGAAGGCGTCGGTGAAGGTGGTCTTCTCGTTGGCGACGCGGAACAGGTTCTGGTTGGGAATGATGAGCAGGGTATCGACGAATTTCTGAAGCTGCTCGATGCCGGCCTCGGCGGCGCGCATGCGCCGCGCCCCCTCGAAATGGAAGGGCTTGGTGACGACGCCCACGGTCAGGATGCCCTCCTCGCGCGAGGCGCGGGCGATGACCGGCGCGGCGCCCGTGCCGGTGCCGCCGCCCATGCCGGCGGTGATGAACACCATGTGGCAGCCGACGAGATGGGCCTTGATGTCGGCCATGGCTTCTTCGGCCGCGGCCGCCCCGATCTCGGGCTTCGAGCCGGCGCCGAGGCCTTCGGTCACATGCGCGCCCATCTGGATGCGGCGTTCGGCGCTCGAGCTTGTGAGCGCTTGGGCGTCGGTGTTGGCGACGACGAACTCGATGCCCCTCAGGCCCGACGCGATCATGTTGTTGACGGCGTTGCCGCCGGCGCCGCCCACACCGAATACGGTGATGCGCGGCTTGAGCTCAGTAAGATCAGGAACTCCGAGGTTGATGGTCATGGCCGTCTTCCGATCCTTCATCGTCTTTTGCCTTGGCTCGCGATCCGCGCTTCCCCGCGAGGCGCGACGTCGAGCCGTCTCCGACTCTCAAAAATTGTCCCTTATCCACTCGCCCACCCGGGCGAAGTAGCCGGTGCCGGTACGCAATACTCTCTCCTCGACGGCGCCCGAATGCCTGTCGTCGCCCCGCGCCCAGTTGAACAGGAGGCCGATGACGGCGGCGAAATCCGGCGAGACGGCCGCCGCAGGGAGGCCGCGCAAGGAGCGCGGGCGTCCCAAGCGAACGGGCCGGCCGAACATGTTGGCGGTGAGCTCGGGCAGACCGGTGAGCTGGCTGCCGCCGCCGGTCAGCACGAGATGCTGGGTGACCTCGGCGGCGATGCCGCTTGCGGCAAGCCGCCGCCTGAGGAGATCGAGCGTCTCCTCGACGCGCGGGCGAATGATGCCGGCGAGCTGCGCCTTGGTGATCTGATTGAGGCTCGGCTGGCCCGCGACCGCGGGGTAGGTGATGATTTCGCGCTCGTCGGACAGCGTGGCGAAAGCGGCCCCGTGCAACGTCTTGAGCCGCTCGGCGTAATCGAGCGGCGCCGGCAGGGTGCGGGCGATATCGGTGGTGATGCTGTTGCCGCCGAAGGCGATGGCGTCGGCATGAACGAACTGCCCGTCGGCGAGAACCGAAAGCGTGGTGGTGCCGGCGCCGAAATCGATGCAGGCAACGCCGAGCTTGGCCTCGTCGGGGGTGACCACGGCGAGCGCGCTGGCATAGGGCGCGGCGACGAGATCGGCCACCTTGAGATGGCAGCGCTCGACGCACAGCATGACGTTGCGCATCGCCACTTCATCGGCGCTGACGGCATGGAGATCGACGGTGAGCCGCTCGCCGCACATGCCTTGCGGCTCGCTGATGCCGCCATTGTCGTCGAGGTGGTAGCTCAAAGGCAGGGCGTGGAGGACGTTGCGCTTTTCGCGTCCCGCATATTGACGCCCCGCCGCGAGCAGGCGCCGGACATCATCCTCGCGCACGCTTCCGGACGCGAGGCCGACGCTCGCCGAAAACGTCTCGCTCTTGAGGCGGCCGCAGGTGACCGCGACATGCACGTCCTCGACGGTCACGCCGGCCATGCGCTCGGCGGCATCGACAGCGGAGCGGATGCAGGCCTCGGCGCTGTCGAGATGGGCGATCATGCCGGCCTTGAGGCCCTCGGCCCTTGTATGGTCGAAGCCGAGCACCTCGAACTGCATGGCGTCGCCCCTGCCCTCGAGCCAATCGGGCGAAGGCTGCGCCTTGGCGATCAGGCAGCAGATCTTGCTCGTACCGATGTCGAGCGCGGTGACGATCCGCTGGCGTTTGCCCCTTATCGAGGTCGTGTATCCCATCCCCCGTTTGCCCCGTCAGGTTTTTCCGTTGGCCGGCGGCTTGGTGCTCGCCGTGGGAATGTCGGTCGGTGGCGTCCCGTCTTGCGGCTTGGCCGCTTCCGCCGCGCGCAAGCGCACCGTGACGCGATCGAGAAGGCGGAGATCGATGGAGGCGACATCGCGCTCCAGCACGCGCTGTTCGTCGTTGAGCTTGGCGAGCGAGGCGAGCGCCTCGGGGACGTTGTCATCGGGCAACAAGATCTCGGCGCCCGAGATCAGCTTGAGCGTCCAGCGCCGGTCGCCCACCCTGATGGCGGCGAGAATCTGCTTGTTCAGATCGTCATGACCCGCGAGTTCGGCGACGAGCGCGGCGGCATTCTTGGCCGCACCCTCGCCGACGACGAAGGGGAGGCCCGAATAGGCGTCGCGGAGCGCCGGGGCGAGCACGACGCCGGCGGAATCGACGACATAGGTTTGGCCGCTCTTCTGCCAGATGGCGAAGGGCGTGCGCTCCTCGATCACCACCTGAAGGGTCGAAGGCAAGAGCCGCATGACTTGCGCGTGCCTGATCCAGGGCACGGCTTCGAGCCGCGTCTTGGCGGCGTCGGTGTCGAAGCCGAGCATCATGGTCTCGGGGCCGGCGCCCAGCGCCGCGGTGATCGCGGCATCGGTCGCATGCACCTGTCCGGTCACGGCGATCTTCTTGATGCCGAAGCCCGCGGCGATCGCCGAGCGCTCGAGCGCGCCGGCGACAGCATCGTAAGCGCGCTCGGTCTGGCCGCCGAGCACGGCGCCATAGACTACTGCGCTGCCGAGAAAGAGCGCGCAAAGGACGAGCCATTTGCTGCGCGCATGCGAGCCGATCCGGCCGAGCCTTATCGTCTGCGGCGATTGGGTGATGAGACGGCGCGCCCTCGCGAGCACGGGCAGACGGGCCGGGGTTTTACGCGGGGCGGCAATGCCGCGCGACAGCAGGGCCTGTTGCGAGCCCCGCCTCCTGGCCGTTCCCCCCGTCACCTGTCGCACGAAGCGTCCTCCACGATCCAACGCACCAATTCGTCAAACGAGCGCCCGCTATGGGCGGCAAGTTCGGGCACAAGCGACGTTCCCGTCATGCCAGGCTGGGTATTGACCTCAAGGCAGATCAGTTCCCCCGTGCCGTCAGGCCGGTCGTCGTAGCGGAAGTCGGATCGACTGACCCCACGGCAGCCCAGTGCCCTATGAGCCGCTAACGACAGCTTCTGTACCAATTGGTAAACATTTGGTTTAAGCGGCGCCGGGAGGACGTGAATTGATCCTCCGGGGGCGTATTTCGACTCGTAGTCGTAGAAGGTCAGCCCCTCGGCCGGGCGGATCTCGATCACGCCGAGCGCCTCCTCCCCCATCACCGCGCAGGTCAGCTCGCGGCCGGCAATGAAGCGCTCGACCATCACCAGCTCGCCGAAGGTCCACTCGGAGGCGGTCAGTTCCTGGGGCGGATGGGCGTGGTCTTCCCGGACGATGAAGACGCCGACGCTTGATCCTTCGGTCGGCGGCTTGATGACGTAAGGCGGAGGCATGGCGTGGGCGCGCGCGGCCTCGGCGCGGGTGATGACCAGGCTTTCGGCGACCGGGACCCCGGCCGCCGCGAGCACGGCCTTGGCCCGTTCCTTGTGCATGGCGAGCGCGGAGGCGAGCACGCCCGAATGGGTGTAGGGGATGCCCATGGTCTCGAGCACCCCCTGGATGCAGCCGTCTTCGCCGAAGCGCCCGTGCAGCGCGTTGAAGCAGACATCGGGGGCAAGCTCGGCGAGGCGCATCGCCACGTCGCGGCCGACATCGAGACGGCTCACGCGGTAGCCTTGCGCTTCGAGGGCATCGGCACAGGCCTTGCCGGAGCGGAGCGAAACCTCCCGCTCCGCCGACAACCCGCCCATCAGCACTGCGACATGAATTTGCTTCTTTGCCATTGAGGTTCCCCCGGCTGAATGTGGGCAGGTGCTGCCGTTACAAGCTTAGTCGGTTCCTGAGGGCTGGCGCCACAGGGCGCCGCGACGGGGCGAGCGCGCCCGCCGACGATCGCGGGCGATCACGCCGGTATGCCGAGGCGCTTGATCTCCCATTCGAGCTCGACCCCGCTCGTCTCCTTCACCCGCGCGCGCACCGTCTCGCCGAGCGTCTCGAGGTCGGCGCCGGAGGCGTTGCCCTCGTTGATGAGGAAATTGCAGTGCATCTCGGAGACCTTGGCATCGCCGACTGCGAGCCCGCGGCAGCCGGCGCGGTCGATGAGCTGCCAGGCCTTTTGCCCCGGCGGGTTCTTGAAGGTCGAGCCGCCGGTGCGGCTCTTGATCGGCTGCACCTCCTCGCGATAGGCGGCGATCTCGTCCATCTCGGCGAGGATCTTGGCGGGGTCGCCCGGCTCGCCCTGGAACAGCGCCTCGGTGAAGATCAAGTCTTCGGGCGCGCCGCAGTGACGGTAGGCATAGCCAAGTTCGGCGACGGGCAGAACATGGACCTTGCCCTTGCGATCCACGGCGCGCGCCTCGACGAGAACCTCTTTCGTCTCGCGGCCATGCGCGCCGCCATTCATGCGCAGCGCGCCGCCGACGCAGCCGGGAATGCCGCGATAGAAGGAGAGGCCGGCGATGCCGGCCTCGGCGGCCGCGCGCGCGACCTTGACGTCGGGCACGGCGGTGCCGGCCCTGACCCTGTAGCCCTCCTCGATCGCGATCTCGCCGAAGCCCCGGCCGAGCCGGATCACGACGCCCTCGATGCCGCCATCGCGCACGAGAAGGTTGGAGCCGAGCCCGATGATCGTGACGGGGATGCCGTCCGGGACCTCGCTCAGGAAATAGGCGAGGTCCGCTTCATCGGCGGGGGAATAGAGCACCTCGGCGGGACCGCCCGCCCTGAACCAGGTGAGGTCCTTAAGAGAGGCTTCGGCCTTGAGCCGCCCCCTCAACTTGGGCAGGCTCGCGCTGAGCCTCGCTTCGAGGCCGGCCCCGTTCACGCCCGTCCCCCGTGCGCGGCAAGTTTCTTCGGAAGTGCGTTGATCCAGTCGGTGATGGTTCCAGCGCCGAGGCCGACGACAATGTCGCCGGGCTTGGCGACCGAGGCGACGGTCTCGACGAGCTGCTCCTCGTCCTCGACGGTCAACACATGCGGGTGCCCGTGACGGCGCAGGCCCGAGGCGAGCTCGTCGCGATCGATGCCCGGGATCGGCGCTTCGCCCGCCGAATAGACCGGAGTGACGATGACGATATCGGCATCGTCGAGACAGGCCGAGAATTCGTTGAACAAGGATTGCAGGCGCGTGTAGCGATGCGGCTGGAGCACGGCGAGGATGCGCCCTTCGCCGCCCGCGCGCGCCGCTCTGAGCACGGACGCGATCTCGACCGGGTGATGCGCGTAATCGTCATAGACGCGTACGCCCTCCCACTCGCCAACCGGGGTGAAGCGGCGCTTGACGCCGGAGAAGGCGGCGAAGGTCTTGCGGATGACGCCGTCGCCGATCCCCGCTTCCGTGGCCGCGGCAAGCGCGCCGAGCGCGTTCAAGGCGTTGTAGTGGCCGGGCACGGAGAGCGTGAGGTCTTCGAGCTTGCGCGCGCCGCCCTTGACGGCGTGACCGAGCTCGGCGTCGAACATGACCCGGTCGCGGCTCGTGCGCAAATTGGCGAGCCTGATATCGGCATCGCGGGCGACGCCGTAAGTAAGCGTCCGTCGGCCGTTGGCGGCGCCGCCGAGCTTGGCCAACAGCTCGCGCACCACGGGATGATCGATGCAGGCCACGGCGAGACCGTAGAACGGGATCGCCTCGATGAACTGCCGGAAGGACTGATGCAGCGCCTCGAGCGAGGGCCAATAGTCCATGTGCTCGGGGTCGATGTTGGTCACGACCCCGATCTGGGTGGGAAGCTTCAAGAACGTGCCGTCGGATTCGTCGGCCTCGACCACCATCCATTCGCCGCGGCCGATGCGCGCGTTCGTGCCCCAGTCATTGATGATGCCGCCGGCGATCACGGTCGGGTCGAGCTCGGCGGTCTTGAACAGATCGGCGATGAGCGAGGTGGTCGTGGTCTTGCCGTGCGTGCCGGTGATCGACACCGTGGCGCAAGGGCGCATCAGCTCGGCCAGCATCTCGGCCCGGCGGATGATGGGGATGCCCTTCTCCTTGGCCGCCTCGAACTCGGGATTGCCGGCCTTGACCGCGCTGGAAATGACGAGATGGCCGGCATCGGCGATATTGGCGGGGTCGTGGCCGATCAGGCAGGTGATGCCGCGGGCGCGCAAGCGGTCGAGATTGGCGCCGTCCTTGAGGTCGCTGCCTTGCACGCGATAGCCGCGCGTGTGCATCACCTCGGCGATGGCGCTCATGCCGATGCCGCCGATGCCGACGAC
Organism: Methyloceanibacter sp.; assembly: GCA_050247995.1. Classification (GTDB taxonomy): domain Bacteria; phylum Pseudomonadota; class Alphaproteobacteria; order Rhizobiales; family Methyloligellaceae; genus Methyloceanibacter. Next base: position 13,741 of record JBFWTF010000016.1, read on the forward strand.
GTGGAACAGACCTGCTTGATCGGGGTCGGGAAGACGCATGGCGGGACTTTACACCACTAAGCTTTGCTCTGCGCGAGCTCCTCGGCGAGGTCGGCGAGCTTCTTGACCGCCTCGGTTTCGGCCATGGCCTTGCCCTTGGCGGCGGCCGCGGCCAAGATTTCGGGCGAAGACAGAAGGTTTTGCAACTCGGCACCCAGGCGCTCCGGCGTCAGCTCCTGCTGGCGCACGCACCAGCCGCCACCGCCCTCTTGCAGACGTTTTGCGTTCTCGAGCTGGTCGTTGTCGAGAGCGTGCGGCAGCGGCACGAGCAGAGCGGGCCGGCCGATCGCCATCAGCTCGGCTACGGTCGAGGCGCCGGCCCGCGCCACGATCAGATGGGCATTGGCGATCCGCTCGGGCAGGTCGCGGAAGAAGGGAGCGATATGCGCCGCGATCCCCGCCTTCATATAGGCTTCGCGCAGCGCCCCGATGTCCTCCTCACGCGCCTGCTGCACCACGGTCAGGCGCTCGCGCATGTCAACGGGCAGGCGTTCGAGCGCCGGCGGCAGTGCCTCGGAGAAGAAGCGCGCGCCCTGGCTGCCGCCGAAGACGAGAAGCAGGAGCCGCCCGCCCGGCTCCGGCGGTTGATAGGGAATTTGGCGATAGGCCAGCACGGCGTCGCGCACCGGCGTTCCGGTCAGCTTCGTCTTCGCTTCGGCGCCGGCGCGAAGGAACTTGGTCGGCTTGAAGGAGAGCGCGATGCGATCGACGAAGCGCGACAGCAAGCGGTTGGCGCGGCCCATCACCGCGTTCTGCTCGTGGATCGCAGTGGGGATGCCGCTCGTGCTCGCGGCGATGATCGGCGGCAGCGTGGGATAGCCGCCGAAGCCGATCACGGCGCGAGGCTTCGTTCTCATGAGAAGGCGGAGCGCGCCGAAATAGCCGATGCCGAGACGGGTGAAGGTCATGGCGACGGCGAAGGGGTTGCGGCTCGTGAGCGTGGCGGAGGGAATGCGATGGATGGCGCGGGCGGGAAACTCGACGCCGTATTTCTCGGCGCGGATGTCGGTCGCGAGATCGACGTCGTAGCCGCGGCGTTTCAGCTCCTGGGCGAGCGCCGCGGCGGGGAAGAGATGTCCGCCAGTGCCGCCCGCCGCGAGAAGGAAGGGGCGCGCGGTCACGCCGCCTGCTCCCTGATGCGCTCGGCCTCGGCATCGCGATGGGAGCCTGCCGGCAGCCGTCCCACCATGGGCCGCTTGCGCGTCAGCCCAAGCGCGAAGCCCATGGTCAGGGCCATGGCGAGAAGCGAGGAGCCGCCGTAAGAGATAAAGGGCAGCGTCATGCCCTTGGCGGGAAGCAGTCCGACATTGACCGCCATGTTGATAAGCGTCTGCAAGCCGAACAGCATGATGAGCCCGGCAACGGCATGCCTGATGAAACCGTCGGGCTCCTGCGAGGCCTTGGACAGGCCGCGCAAGACGATGAAGGCGAAGAGCGCAAGCAGGATGAGGCAGACGATCAAGCCGTATTCCTCGGCGGTGACCGCGAAGATGAAATCGGTGTGGGAGTCGGGCAGCACGTTCTTGACCGTGCCTTCGCCCGGACCGCGCCCGAACCAGCCGCCATGGAGAAAAGAGTCGAGCGAGCGATCCGCCTGATAGGTGTCGCCGGATTCGGGATCGAGGAAGCGGTCGATGCGCGAGGCGACGTGCGGAACGAGGAAATAGGCCGAGAGGATGCCGGCGATGCCGGCCACCGCGAGCGCTCCGATCCACACCATGTTGATGCCGGCCATATAGAACAGCGCGCCCCAAACCAGCGTCACGAGCAGGGTCTGGCCGAAATCGGGCTGGAGCACGAGCAGCACGGCGAAGATGGCGTAAAGCGCCACGGCAAGCTCGATGCCGGGCACATCGCGCCGCTTCTGGCTCTCGTTGAACAGCCATGCGGTCAGCACGACGAAAGCGGGCTTCACGAATTCCGACGGCTGGATCGAGATCGCGCCGACCTGGAGCCAGCGCTTGGCGCCCTTGATCTCGGGGCCGAGCCCGAGGATGAGCGCCATCAGCGCGATGCCGACAACGAAGATGACGAGACTCGCGCGCCGGATCTGCTTCGGCGTGAGCGTCGAGGCGGCAAACATGATCGCCACCGACGGCAGGAGCAGAGCGGCGTGGCGGCGCACGAAGTAGAACGGCTCGAGATCGTATTTGGCAGCGATCGGCGGGCTGGCCGCGAGCGACAGCACGAGCCCGGTACCCATGAGCAGGAGGAGGCCGAAGAACATCAGCCGATCAACGGTGAACCACCAGTCGGAAAGAACGCTGCGGTCGGCGCGCGTCAGCCTCATGCCGCCTGTCCCTCCCTCACCCCTTTGGCGCCGTCGAGCGCCATGACGAGGTCGCGAAAGGCATCGCCGCGTTTGGCGAAATTGTCGAACTGGTCGTAGGAGGCGCAAGCCGGCGACAGCAGCACGACCGGTTCCGCCGCCGCCGATTGGCCGGCGTCGGCCGCCGCCGCCGCGACGGCTTGGGCGAGAGTACCGCAATGGACATGATCGACTTGACCCCCGAGCTGGCGGGCGAAGGCGTCTTCCGCCTCCCCGATCAGATAGGCTCGCACGATTCTCGGGTAGAAAGGTTCAAGTCCGGCTAATCCCCCCTCCTTGGGCCTGCCGCCGATGATCCAATAGATATCGGTGAAGCTCGCGAGCGCCTTGCCGGCGGCATCGGCGTTGGTCGCCTTGGAATCGTTGACGAACAGGACCGTGCCCCGGCGCGCCACCTGCTCCATGCGGTGGGGAAGGCCGGCGAAACTCTTGAGGCCTTCGGCGATTTCGGCGGGGCTTAGCCCTTGCGAGCGGGCGAGCGCGTAAGCCGCGGCAGCGTTCTGCCAATTATGCGCGCCCCTCAGGGAGCCGATGCCGGCAAGATCGACGCGCGCCGTCTCGCGTCCGTCTTCGATCTCGTGGAGGACCCCATCCGCGGCGAAAACGCCGGTCTCGACGCCGTGGCCGACGGCGATGCGTTTGACCACGTAGGCGCCCTCAAGGCGCGCCGCAATCGCGCGCGAGGGTTCGTCATCGACGCCGATCACGGCGGTGGCTTTGGGGCCGAGTCCGGCAAAGACGCGCGACTTGATGCTGGCATAGTTGTCGAGCGTGCCGTGCCGGTCGAGATGATCGGGCGTGATGTTGAGGAGGGCCGCGGCGTCGGGCGCGAGGCTCGGGGCGAGCTCGATCTGGAACGACGACAATTCGAGAACGTAAGCGAGGTCGGGCGCGAAGGGATCGAGGTCGAGCACGGCCTTGCCGATATTGCCGCCTTGGGCCACGCGCTTGCCCGCGGCGGAAAGAAGATGCGCGGTGAGCGCGGTCGTGGTCGATTTGCCGTTGGTGCCGGTGATGACCACGACCTTGCCCGGCTCAGGGCTCCGTGCCCGCTCGCGGAAGAACAGCTCGATGTCGCCGATCACCTCGACGCCGGCTTGCCTGGCGCGGACGACGCCCCAATGCGGCTCGGGATGGGTCAAGGGAATGCCGGGGGCGAGAACGAGGGCGGCGAAGCGCGACCAATCGGCAGCGGCGAGATCGCTCACCCTGAAGCCCTGGCGCGCCGCTTCCTCGCGCGCGGCCGGGTTGTCGTCCCAGAGAATAGGCGTGGCGCCGCCCGCTTGAAGGGCGCGCGCCGAGGCAAGGCCGCTCAAGCCGAGACCCAGGACCGCGACCTCCCGGCCGGCGAAGATCGTCACGGGAATCATAATGGGGGGCAATTTAGCGCAATTTCAGCGTGGCGAGGCCGGCAAGCGCAAGCACCACGGAAATGATCCAAAAGCGGATCACGACCGTCGATTCCGGCCAGCCCTTTTGCTCGAAATGATGGTGGAGCGGGGCCATGCGGAACACCCTCTTGCCGAACATCTTGAACGAGGCGACCTGGACGATCACCGAAGCCGCTTCGAGAACGAACAAGCCGCCGACGATGGCGAGCACCAATTCGTGCTTGGTCGCGACCGCGATCGTGCCGAGCGCGCCGCCGAGCGCGAGCGAGCCGGTATCGCCCATGAAGATGAGAGCGGGCGGGGCGTTGAACCAGAGAAAGCCGAGGCCGGCGCCGACCAGCGCGCCGCAGATCACCGAAAGCTCACCGGTTCCCGCCACGAAATGAATCTGCAAATAGTCGGCGAAGAGCACGTTGCCGACGAGGTAGGAGATGAAGCCGAACGTGGAAGCGGCGATCATCACCGGCACGATGGCAAGGCCGTCGAGGCCGTCGGTCAGGTTCACGGCGTTGCCGGCGCCGACGATGATGAAAGCGCCGAAAGGAACATAGAGCCAGCCGAGATTGATCAGGGCGTCCTTGAAGAAGGGAATGGCGAGCGACGTCGCAAGCGGCTCTTGGCTCGCATGAACGATCACGGCCGTGGCGGCAAGGGCGGCGACGGTTTCGATCACGATCTTGATGCGTCCGCGGAAACCCTCGGCCGATTGCTTGGTGACTTTGAGATAGTCGTCGTAGAGACCGACGGCGCCATAGATCAGCGTGAGCAGCAGAACCACCCAGACAAAGGTGTTCTCGAGATTGCCCCACAGCAACACGGCGACGGTGACGCCCGACAGGATCATGAGCCCGCCCATGGTCGGGGTGCCCTGCTTCTGGATGAGATGGCGCTCGGGTCCGTCTTTTCGGATGGGCTGGCCCTTGCCCTGGCGCACGCGCAAGGAGCGGATCACTTTCGGTCCGAACAGGAACACGAACAGAAGCGCCGTGATCAGCGCGCCGCCGGTGCGGAACGTGATGTAGCGGAAGACATTGAAGACGGAGAGCTCAGGCGCAAACTGGGCCAGCCAATAGAGCATCGCCTTCTCCCCCTCCCCGACCCCTTTTACGCCGGCGCCGCCTCGGTGCCAAAGCGCCGTTTCAATGCCTCGACGAGAGGCGCCATGCGGCTGCCGAGCGAGCCCTTGACCATGATCGCGTCCCCGGGACCGACCGCTTCGAGGAGCGTCGGCTGAAGCTCCTCGGAGGTCTTGGCGTAGGCGCCGCGGCGGCTTGCGGGCAGCGCCTGGTAAAGGGCGCCCATCAATTCGCCGCAGGCAAAAACAACATCTACCCCCGCCCCGTCAATGAACTCGGCAAGCTCGCGGTGAAGCCCGGGCCCTTCCGGGCCAAGCTCCAGCATGTCGCCCAGCACGGCGACGCGCCGCCGGTATTCGCCGCGCGGGATCAGCCCCAGGGTGGCAAGGGCGGCGCGCATCGAGGCGGGATTGGCGTTGTAGGACTCATCGACGATGGCGATCGGCGGCTTGGTCGCGATGATCGTGCGGGCGCCGCGCCCGGCCTGGGCCTGAAGCCCACCGAGCGCGCGCGCGGCCGAGGCGAGATCGGCGCCGGCGAGCTTCGCCGCCGCGAGCACGGCGAGCGCGTTCTGGACGAGGTGACGGCCGGGCGCGCCAAGCCGGTAGGCGATAGTCTCGCCGAGGATGTCGGCCTTCACGTTCGATCCGCCGGGATCGAGCGCGACCTCGAGCAGCCGGGCCTCGGCTCCCTGCGCTTCGCCGAAGCCGATGACGGTCGCGCCGCACTGAAGCGCATGATCCTTGAGGCGCTGGAAGTAAGGGCTGTCGCGATTGATGACGGCAATGCCATGAGGCTCGAGGCCCCGGAAAATCTCGGCCTTGGCGTCGGCGATCTCTTCGACCGAGCGGAAGAAGCCGAGATGGACTGGCGCCACGGTGGTGACGATGGCGATATGCGGCCGCGCCAGCCGCGTCAGCGCATCGATCTCGCCCGCATGGTTCATGCCGAGCTCGAACACGCCAAAGCGCACGTCTTTGGGCATGTTGGCGAGCGTTAGCGGCACGCCCCAATGATTGTTGAACGACTTGGCCGAGGCATGCACCGAACCGCTCGGGGAAAGCGCAAGCCGCAAGGCCTCCTTGGTGCCGGTCTTGCCCGCGCTCCCGGTGACGGCGATCACCTTGGCGCGGCTCGCGCGCGCACGCGCCGCGCGGCCGAGATCGTTCAAAGCCTCGAGCGTATCGCCGACGCGCACCAGGCGCTGCTCGTCGCCCGCAGGAAAGGTCTTTTCGACGATGGCGCAAGCCGCGCCGCGTTCGAGAGCGGTGGCGACGAAGGCGTGTCCGTCACGGTTCGGTCCGCGGATCGCGACGAAGACCTCGCCCGGAGCGAGCGAGCGGCTGTCGATGGAGCAGCCGGACACAGGCGTCGCGGCGTCGCCGAGCGAGGCCCCGCGCGTCGCCTTCACAATCCCGCCGAGGGTCCAGAGCGGTTCAGTCACAACGCGCCTCCTGCTCGAGCGCGGCCGCCACCGCGTCGTGGTCGGAGAAGGGGATCACTCTGGCGCCCACGGTCTGGCCGGTCTCATGACCCTTGCCGGCCACGAGCAGGACGTCGCCGCGCTCAAGTCCGGCAATCGCCTCAGCGATCGCGGCGGCACGGTCGCCGATCTCGAGCGCATCGGGCGCGGCCGCGAGGATCTGACGCCTGATCTCGGCGGGGTCCTCGCTGCGCGGATTGTCGTCGGTGACGATGACGCGATCGGCCTTCGTCGCGGCGGCGTTGCCCATCTCGGGACGTTTGCCCTTGTCGCGGTCGCCGCCGCAACCGAACACGACCACGAGATTGCGCTCGACATAAGGACGCAAGGCGTCGAGCGCTTTTGCCAGCGCGTCGGGGGTATGGGCATAGTCGATGAAGATAGGCGCGCCGCCGCGACCCGTGCCGGCGAGATCGAGCCGCCCGCGCGCGCCGCGCAACTGTTCGAGCA
>JBFWTF010000017.1:0-20020 GCA_050247995.1 Methyloceanibacter sp.
GTCGCCGGTCGCGGCGTAAAGGTCGAGGGCCGCCTGCCCCACGGCGAGCGTGTCGCCGAGATAAGGGCCGCCGCGGTCGCGCGCGCCGTGGGCGAAGCCGCCGCCGGCGATGGCGCGATTAGCCATGACGTAAACCGCGGCGCGTTCCGCCGCCTCAAGCGCGGCCTGGTCGCCGGTCGCATTGTAGAGAGCGATCAGCCCGCTGATGGCCCAGCCGTTCTCGCGCGCGTAGATGTTGGTGTCGATGCGCGGCTCGCGGCCGAGCTTGGCGCGCGCGTCCGCGCTCAGAGCGTAGAAGCTCTTGCCGGGAAGCGCCGCGTCAACGTCGGCATCCTGGCTCGTGTGGAAGCCGCCCGCGGGACTTTGCAGCTTCAAGAGGAAGCGCTCGATGTCGCGCGCGGCGGCAAGATAGCGCGGCTCCTGCCACAAGGCGTAGGCCTGCGCGTAGTTGCGCAAGCCGTTCGCCTGGAACCACATGATCTTCTCGTAATGCGGCGACTTCCAATCGAGTTCGTCGGAATACTGATAGATGCCGCCCCATTCGCGATCGATCAGGTTGAGCGCGGCGTCGAGCGTGGCACGCGCGTTCTTCGCCGCTTCCGCGTCGCCTTTCTCGGCGGCAGCGAGGAGAAGGTCCATGCTGTCGGCGTCGATGAATTTGTGCATGCTGCCCCAGCCCGCATTCTCAGCGTCGTAAGCGTAGATGCTGCGGCCGCCGAGATCGGTGCGCTGCGCCGCCGAAAGAAGCGGCGATGCCGCCGGCGCGACCTCCGGCTCGGCGAGAACGGACGGGCCTGGAGACGGATCGGCGATGATCGCCTCGAGCAAGCCCGCCATCGGCTTCGGCGGAATGTAGCCGCGCCGTTTGACGATCTCGGTGCCGTCCGGCGCGAAGATGATCGTCGCGGGCCAACCCCAGTCGCCATAGCGGTTGGAGAGGTCGGGGTTCGCGTCCTGATCGACGCGCACGGTGAGATATTTGGCTTTGAGCAGAGCGACGACCTTTTCGTCGGCGTAGGTCGTCTCCTCCATGACGTGGCACCAATGGCACCACACCGCTTCGAGATCGAGAATGACGAAGCGCTGCTCGGCTTGCGCGCGGGCGAAGAGCGCGGGGCTCCACTCCTCCCAAACGAGCGCCTTGTCGTTGGCAAGAGCCGCGCTCGCGGCGCCGGCCAAAAGCGCCAGCACGAACCCTAAACGCAACATCATAGTCGCCTCCGTCAAAATCCCGCTTCTCGCGGTCAGGTACGGAGGGTGCCACCGGAAGGTTTCACGGATGGCTCAAAATTTCGTGCGCCGGCGTGAGCGGTCAGGCGAAAATCAGCTTGAGCAGGAAGGCGAAGGCGATCACGGCGACCGCGGCATTGATCTCGGCGAAGCGCCCGGCGAGCGCCTTCAGCGCGACATAGGCGATGAAGCCGAGCCCGATGCCGGTCGCGATGGAGAAGCTGAGCGGCATCATCAGCACGATGATGAGCGCCGGCACGTAGTCGGTCGGGTCGTCCCAGGCGAAGGCGCCGAGGGAGGAGGCCATGAGGCAGGCGACGAAGAGCAGCGCGGGGGCCGTGGCGTAGAGCGGCACGGTCTCGGCGATCGGCGCGAAGAACAGGCTGAGCAGGAACAGCACGGCGACCACGATCGCGGTCAAGCCGGTGCGGCCGCCCTCCTCCACGCCGGCGGCGCTCTCGATATAGGCGGTGTTGGTCGAGGTGCCGAGCGCCGCGCCGAGCGCGGCGGACGCGGAATCGGCGAGCAGCGCCTGGCGCAGCCGCGGCAAGCGCCCCTCCTTGTCGAGCAAGCCCGCCTGACGCGCGACCCCGATCAGCGTGCCGGCGGTGTCGAGGATGGTGACGAGAAGGAGCGTCAGCGTCATCGTGAGGGCGCCGAGCTGGAACACGCCGGCAATATCCATCTTGAGAAAGACCGGCGCGAGCGAGGGCGGCGGGGCGGCGATCCCGTGCCAGGGCTCGAGCCCGAGCGCCACCGCCGTCAAGGTTACGGCGAGCACGCCGAGGATGATGGCGCCCGGGACCTTGCGCAGAGCGAGCGCGGCGATGAGCAAAAATCCGGTACAGGCAAGCCAGGCTTGCGGCTTGTGGAGGTCGCCAAGCGTCACCAGCGTCGTCGGATGGTCGGCGACGATGCCGGCGTTCTCGAGCGCGATCAGGGCGAGAAAGAAGCCGATGCCCGCGGCGATGCCGAGCTTCAAGCTCAAGGGGATGGCGTCAATCAGCCAGGCGCGAAGCGGCGAGAGCGACAGCGCGAAGAAGAGGAGACCCGAGACGAACACGCAGCCGAGCGCGAGTTGCCAGTTGCCGCCGAGCTCGGGCACCATGGTGAAGGCGAAATAGGCGTTGAGTCCCATGCCGGGCGCAAGCGCGATCGGGTAGTTGGCATGGAGGCCCATGATGAGCGAGCCGAACGCGGCGGCAAGACACGTAGCGACGAACACCGCGCCGTGGTCCATCCCGGCGCGCTCGAGGATCGCGGGATTGACGAACATGATGTAGGCCATGGTGAGAAAGGTCGCGATCCCGGCGCGAAGCTCGATCGCCACGCTGGAGCCGGCACGGGTCAGGCCGAAAAACCGATCGAGCGGCGGCGTGGCTTCCACCGCGTCATCGGGCGCGGCGGCGGCCCCTTTTCTTTCCGCGGGCGCTTTTCGTCTCGCCGTCGCCATCCTGCGCCATCTTTCCCCTTGCCAGACTGGGCAATTACGGAATGGTTAGGCGGCCCTGGCAATGGGGAGTTGGCGATTCTCCACATCCGGCGGCGCTTCTTGGGGTTTCGCGAATGACCGCCGGCCGCTTCCTGCTCGTTGTGCTGACGCTGTGGGGCCTCGCCATGATCGTTCCCGACGTGGTCAGGGTCACGCGGCCGCTTCACTCCATCGGGCTCTTCGTCGACGGCGACGGCCTGATCGCCGACGTGACCGAACCTTTTCCCGAGGAAGCTGCTTCCCCGGCGTGGCGTTCGGGCATCAGAGCCGGCGACCGGCTCGATCTTGAAGCCATGCGCTGCCGGCTCGGCAAGATCGATCAATGCAGCAACGCCATCGCCGCGCTCGGCGGCGTCGCGTATCTGTTGCCGGGGCGGACGGTCACGCTCGATGTGGCCGCCACCGAGCAAGCGCCGGCGCGGGAGGTCACGGTCGTCGGGGCGCGGGCGCCGTCGAACGCCCTCGTCCGCACCGTGAACCTGCTGTGCCAGATCGCCGGCATTCTCGTCATGCTCGGCGCGGCGTGGCTGGTATGGACGCGGCCCTCGGCGATGAGCTGGGGGTTCTTCCTCTACGTCAACTGGTTCAATCCCGGCCAGGTTCACGCCTTCTATGCCTTCCTCGAGCCCCGGCCGGCGCTCTTCCTCGCCCAGGCGGTGGCGATGGTCTTGGCCCAGGCCATCGGTTATGCCGGGTTCCTGCTCTTCGTGCTGCGCGTGCCGAACAACAAGACGGAAGCGCGCTGGCAGGGCTTCGAGCGCGCCCTGCCGGCCGTGGCCATCGTCTTCGCGATCATTCTCGGCGCCTCCTATGGCAGCCTGTTCGGCTATCCCGTCGAGAAGGTCACCCGCGCTTCGATCCTCATGGGCTTCGTCGTCGCCATCGCCGCGCTCGCCATCCTTGTCGTCAGGGGCCGGACGCAGACGCCGGAGGATTATCAGCGCGTACGCTGGGTGGTCTGGGGCTGCCTGATCGGGTTGCCGGCCTTCCTCGTCGCCGAGCTTGCCTCGACCACCACCATCTTCATCACGAAGTGGGGAAACTTCACGCCGAGCGAGGACATCGTCGGGCTGCCCTATCTCGTCAACGGCCTGCTCAGTTTGTTCGTGATCGGGGCGTTGCGCCGCAAGCGGGTCGTGAACGTGATGATCCCGTTGCGCCGCGTGACCATCCTCGGCCTCATGCTCAGCGTCCCCGTTCTCTTCATGCACCGCGAGGTCGAACGCATCGAGGAATATCTCCACCTGCCGGACTGGGCGTGGATCGCCATGGGCGCGGCCGCCGTGTTTCTGCTCTCGCGCCTGCACGAAGGCGCGGTGCATCTCGCCGATCGCTATTTCAACCGGGCGGTCGAGGATGCCGAGAAAAGACTCAAGCAGGCGCTGCATCAGGCCACGCAAGCGATCGAGATCGACAGGCTGCTCGCCGACGAGAGCTTCAAGGCGCTAAAGCTCGCTTCGGCGGCCGCGTTCCGCCGCGATGGTGAGGCGTTCAGGCGCGACGGCAACGGCCAAGGCTGGAAGCCGGGCGAGGCCACGACGATCGCGCCCGATGCGGCCTTGCTCGCGCCGGTGATGAACGGCAAGCCCTACGCCGTTCCCGACGACGACGCGGATGGAATCGCTCTGCCGGAGGGCCTGGCCCGCCCTGTCCTGGCCGTGCCCGCCATCAATCCCGCGCGTTGTTTCGCCGTATCGTTCTACGGGCCGCATGAATCGGGCACCGACCTCGACGCGAGCGAGCGGGCGATGCTGGCGCGGCTAGGCGCGGAAGCCGCGGCGATGTATGCCGAGCTTGAGAACGGCGCGCTCCGCGCTAGGGTCGCGCATCTCGAGGCGGAGTTGCGCGCGGCGGCAACGGGCCCGGAGCGAAGAGACGAGGACAATCATGGCGATCTACGAGCTTGACGGGATCCGGCCCGAGCTACCCGCGGACGGGCTCTATTGGGTGGCGGAGACCGCCTCGGTCATCGGCAAGGTCAGGCTCCATTCCGATGTGAGCATCTGGTACGGCGCGGTGCTCCGCGGCGACAATGAATGGATCGAGATCGGCGCGCGCTCGCAGGTGCAGGATAACGCGACCCTGCACACCGATCCGGGGTTCCCGCTCACAATCGGCGAGGATTGCGTCATCGGCCACAATGTCATTCTGCATGGCTGCACGATCGGGGCGGCGAGCATGATCGGCATGGGGGCGATCGTGATGAACGGGGCGAAGATCGGCGCGAATTGCGTCGTCGGCGCCGGCGCGCTCGTGCTCGCGGGCAAGGCGTTCCCCGACAACAGCGTCATCCTCGGCTCGCCGGCGAAGGCGGCGCGCGAAAGCGACGAGGCGGCACGGGCGGAGATCGCGCGGGCCGCGGGCGTTTATGTCAGGCGCTGGAAGACTTACGCCAAAGGGCTCAAGCGCATCGCATGAGCGGCGGGGTGTGGCAGTTCTTCATCGACCGGGGCGGCACCTTCACCGACCTCGTGGCGCGCGCGCCCGACGGAACCCTGCTGACGCGCAAGCTTCTATCGGAAAATCCCGAGGCCTATCGCGACGCGGCTCTGGCCGGCATCGCCGATCTGCTCGGCGTCCCGCGCGACGGACCGCTGCCGGCGCAAGCGATCGCCAGCATCAGGATGGGGACGACGGTCGCCACCAACGCGCTGCTCGAGCGCAAGGGCGATCCCCTCCTCCTCATCGTCAGCCAAGGCTTCCGCGACGCGCTCGAGATCGGCTATCAGGCGCGGCCCAAGATCTTCGCGCGGCGGATCGAAAAACCGTCGATGCTCTATGCCCGCGTCGCCGAAGTGCCCGAACGCATTCGCGCCGATGGAAGCGTCGAGATCCCGCTCGATCGCGAGGCGACCCGGGCGGCGCTGCGCGCGGCGCGCACGCAAGGTATCGCCGCCGTCGCCATCGTCTTTATGCATTCCTACGCTTTTCCCTCGCATGAGCGCGAGGTGGCGAAGATGGCCCGCGAGGAAGGGTTCACCTATATCGCGGCGAGCCACGAGGTGAGCCCACTCGTCAAATTCGTCGGGCGCGGCGATACCGCGGTGGTCGACGCCTATCTCTCGCCGCTGCTCCGGCGCTACGTCGATCGCGTCGCCGCAGCGGTGAAAGCCCCGGGGCCGGCGGGCAAGGCGGGACATCCGCGGCTGCTCTTCATGCAGTCGTCGGGCGGACTGACCTCGGCGGGATTGTTCCGGGGCAAGGACGCGATCCTGTCGGGCCCCGCGGGCGGCGTGGTCGGAGCGGTCGAGACGGCGCGGCAAGCGGGCTTCGCCAAGGTGATCGGCTTCGACATGGGCGGCACTTCGACCGACGTCTGCCACTACGACGGCACTTACGAGCGGGGCTTCGACAGCCAGGTGGCCGGCGTGCGCGTGCGGGCGCCGATGATGCTCATTCACACCGTCGCGGCCGGAGGAGGCTCGATCCTGCATGACGACGAGGCGCGCTTCCGCGTCGGCCCCGACTCGGCGGGCGCCGATCCCGGCCCGCTCTGCTACCGGCGCAACGGCCCCCTCACCGTCACCGACGCCAACGTGATGACGGGAAAGCTCGTCCCCGATTTCTTTCCGCGCATTTTCGGCCCCGGCCAGGACCAGACGCTCGACGCCGAGGCCGTGCGCAAGGCGTTCAAAGCGCTCGCGCGCAAACTCGGCGGGATGCGCGCGCCGGAAGAGATCGCCGACGGCTTCATCAAGATCGCGGTCGAGAACATGGCGAACGCGATCAAGACCATCTCGGTCCAGCGCGGCTACGACGTGACCGAATACGTGCTGAATTCCTTCGGGGGCGCCGGCGGCCAGCATGCTTGCCTCGTCGCCGACGCGCTCGGCATCGCCTCCGTGCTCATCCATCCGCTTTCCGGCGTGCTGTCGGCCTTCGGCATGGGACTCGCCGCGCTCAGCGCGACGCGCACGCGGACCGTGCTCGCGCGGCTCGACGACGACGGCCTCAAGGCCCTCGCCGCGATCCAGGCGCCGCTCGAACGCGAGGCGCGGGACGAGCTCCTGCGCCAGGGCGTCGATGGGGACGCGATCGCGCTCAGCGCGAGCGCTCATCTGCGCTATGCCGGAACCGACAGCGCGCTGCCCATTCCTCTGGCGAGCTTGCGCGGCATGCGCGCTTTGTTCGAGATCGCGCACCAGAAGCGGTTCGGCTTCATCAGCCCGGAGAAGGAGATCGAAATCGAGGCGGTCGAGGTCGAGGCGAAGGGCGGCGGCAGCGCGATCGCAAGCCCCGGCCTCGCCGAGGAGACGGCGACACCGGCGACGCCCGATGCGGCAACGCGCATCTTCACCGCAGGAAGCTGGCACGACGCCCCGGTGTTCCTGCGCGGCGCGCTCGCCCCTTGCCAATCGGTCGCGGGGCCGGCTCTCATCATCGAGGACCACCAGACCGTCGTGGTCGAGCCCGGATGGGGCGCGCAGGTCACGGCGCGCAACGACCTCCTCCTCACCCGCATCGCCAAGAAGGAAGACGCGCGGGTCGGCAAGCGCGCCGATCCGGTCATGGTCGAGGTGTTCAACAATCTCTTCGTCTCGATCGCCGAGCAGATGGGTTACGCGCTGCAAAACACCGCGCGCTCGGTCAACATCAAGGAGCGGCTCGATTTCTCCTGCGCCATCTTCGACGCAAAGGGCAATCTCGTCGCCAACGCGCCGCATATCCCGGTGCATCTCGGCTCGATGGACCGGAGCGTGGCGACGATCAAGCGCGATCTGGGCGATGCGTTGAAGCCCGGCGACGTCTATATGCTCAACGCGCCCTATAACGGCGGCACGCATCTCCCCGACATCACCGTGGTCACGCCGGTCTTCGGCGAGAACAGCCCCGACCTGCTCTTCTTCGTCGCCGCGCGCGGGCATCACGCCGATATCGGCGGGATCGCGCCGGGCTCGATGAGCCCGAAGGCGACCCGCATCGAGGAGGAAGGCGTCTATATCGATCCGTTCAAGCTGGTGGCGCGGGGACGCTTCCGTGAGGAGGAGGTGCTCGCGCTTCTGACCAAGGCCCCCTACCCGGCGCGGAACCCGGCGCAGAACGTCGCCGACCTCAAGGCGCAGGTCGCCGCCAACGAGAAGGGCGCCGACGAACTTCGCGCCATGGTCCGCCATTACGGCTTGCCGGTGGTGCGCGCCTATATGGGTCACGTGCAGGACAACGCGGCCGAGGCCGTGGCCCGGGTCGTCGCCAAGCTGAAGAATTCGCGCTTCGAGGTCGAGACCGATCAGGGCAGCCGCATCAAGGTCGCGATCAAGATCGACCGCAAGGCGCGCAAGGCGACCGTCGATTTCACCGGCACGAGCGGGGAGAGCGCGGACGCGTTCAACGCGCCCGAGCCGATCACGCGGGCTTGCGTGCTCTACGTGTTCCGCACGCTCGTCGATGAGGACATTCCGCTGAATGCCGGCTGCCTCAAGCCGATCAAGATCGTGGTGCCGAAAGGCTCGCTGCTGAAGCCGCGCTACCCCGCGCCGGTCGCGGCCGGCAATGTCGAGACGAGCCAGACGATCGTGAATTGTCTCTATGGCGCGCTAGGGGTGCTCGGCTCGGCGCAAGGCACGATGAACAATCTGACTTTCGGCAACGAGAGCTACCAGTACTACGAGACGATCTGCTCCGGCGCGCCGGCAGGCCCCGGCTTCGACGGCGCGAGCGCCGTGCAGACGCATATGACCAATTCGCGCCTGACCGACCCCGAAATGCTCGAACTGAGATATCCCGTCCTGGTCGAACGCTTCGAGATCGTGCGCGGCTCGGGCGGCAAGGGGAAATGGCGCGCGGGCGACGGGACGCTTCGCGTCATCAGGTTTCTCGCGCGCATGGATTGCGCGATCCTCTCGGGCTTCCGCAAAGTCCGGCCCTTCGGGCTCGAAGGCGGCACCGAGGGACAGGCAGGCGAGAACTGGGTGAGGCGGAAGGCGGGCGGGCTGGAGCGGCTGAAAGGCGCCGATCAGACCGTGCTCGAACCGGGCGAGGCCGTCATCATCGAGACGCCGACCGGCGGCGGCTTCGGCGATCCGCGCAAATGATAAGGGCGCGGGATGACGATCCCACGCCCTCGTTGCCTCTCTACTCAGCGCTCGTTCGTGGAGCGCAACGCGAGTTTGACGTTACGTCGCCGAAGGAGCGGCGCGGCGCTCGGCCATGAACTGGTCGAACTCGGCCTTGTCCTTGGCGTGACGCAAGCGCTGCAAGAAGGCCTGAAATTCGTTCGCCTCGTCCTCCAGCCGCTTCAACGTCTCCTCGCGATACTCGTCGAAGGCGCGATTGCCGGTCGGGCGGAAGGCCGTCATGCCTCCGCCGAAACGCCGCGCCTCATCGGCAAAATACTGCCGCCATGCCACCCGATTTCCGCTTCCACAACATCCCATGCGTCCGCTCCAGATCAGATAAGCCAAAATGCCAAGGCCGATAGGCCACCAGAGAATGAAGCCGACAATCATGGCTGTGATCCATGCAGGCTTCCCGTATTCGTCCAAGGTCGCAACCAGCTGCATTGTGGGCTCCTTCGAAGTGTGAATGTAATTCACATTCACATAAATGACCCTCCCCTGTCCAGAGGTCAAGGGCGCACAAAAAATGTGATCGAACAGCCTGGGGATCGTGGCCGATCTGCCCTTGTCGCGCCAAAAACAGCAAGAATATCCTAATCTTCTGGGGGCTAGGGTGCGCCTTCGCGCATAGGGGGTTCAGGCTTTGCGGTTCAGTCGGCGGGTCGTTCACCGGCGTTTGCTTGCGGCGCTTGCCGTGACCTCGCTCCTCGCCGCTGCCGGCGCCGGAGAGAGCGAGGCAAGGTCGCTGCTCCGCGACGCCAAGCCTCATGCCGGGGTCGCCAGCGCCCACACCATGCCGATCCAGGGCATCGACGTCTCCTATTGGCAGGGCGATATCGACTGGGAGGCGGCGCGCGCGGCGGGCATCGACTTCGTCTTCATCAAGGCGACCGAAGGCGGCGATCACATCGATCCGAAGTTCCTCGACAATTGGCATGGCGCGAAACGCGCGGGCGTCGCGCGCGGCGCCTATCACTTCATCTATTGGTGCCGCCCCGCGCACGAGCAGGCGCTGTGGTTCATGTTGAACGTGCCGCCCGATCCGGACGCCCTGCCGCCGGTGCTCGACCTCGAGTGGAATACGCATTCCAAGACCTGCCCGAAGAAGGTGGCGCGCGAGGACGCGTTGCAAACGATCCGCACCATCCTCGCGGCGCTCGAGACCCATACGGGCAAGCGGCCGATCATCTACACCGACCCCAAATTCCACCGCGAGGTGCTCGAGGGCGAGTTTCCCAACTACCATTTCTGGCTGCGCTCGGTCGCCGCCGAGCCGCGCGAGGTCTATGGCGATCGCAATTGGGCGTTCTGGCAGTTCACCACCACCGGCACCGTGCCCGGCGTCGCCGGCAAGGTCGATCGCAACAGCTTCAACGGCACGGATGCCGATTGGGAGCGCGTGCTGAACTGGCTCCAGGCCGGCCGCTGACGAGCTCACTTTCAGTTGCTCTGACTCACCCCTCCCCTCGATGGGGAGGGCGGCGAGCGTGAGCCGAGCCGGGTGGGGTGAAGGTCTCTCGGCGCACGCGCACTTTGCCGCTTGCGCGCAAACTCCCCACCCGGCGCGCCTCTATCCTTTGCGTTACCACGGCGCCACTTGAGCGCAGAGGCGCGCCGACCTCCCCCCACGAGGGGGAGGTTAGAAAAGCTCAGCGCGGTTACGGCGCGGGTTTCGCATCGGCGATGATGCCGAGGCCCTTCAGGTAAACCAGCATCGCGCTTTCGAGAATCTCTTCGGGTCGCATCGGGACCTTTTGCGCCTGGAGATCGCCTTGGGCGAAGAGCGTGGCGATGCCGTGGGCGATGGCCCAGATATGCAACGCCATGAGCTTGACCGGGGGGCGCTCGCCCTCGGGCAATTGCCGGCAGAGGGCGGACGCCGCGCCTTGCAGAACGTCGAAGGCGCGCTCGGCGGCCGGGATCTGCTCGCGCGCGGCCTCCGACAACCCCGTCTCGAACATCACGGTGTAGCTCGCCGGCTCGTCGCGGGCGAAGGCGAGATAGGCGCGGCCGAGCTGATCGAAGGCCGAGAGCGGCGTCGGCACGCCGTTGTTCCAGGCCATGTCGAGGCGGGCGGCGAAGCGCTCGAAGCCCGTGCGCGCCACCTCGGCAAGCAGCGCATCGCGATCGCGGAAATGGCGGTAGGGCGCGGCAGGGCTGACGCCGGCGAGCCGCGCCGCCTCGGTCAGGCTGAAGCCCGCGGGCCCGTATTGCTCGATCAGCTTGCGCGCCGCCTCGAGCAGCACCTCTCTCAGGTTGCCGTGATGATAGGAATGCGGGCGGCGCCAGCGATCCGAGGGACTCATGTAAACGGCTTTTACATGAAACCCCTGGCGGCTGCCAGCTTCGGCGCTACTGGCGCCTGACCGGCTGCGCCATCGGCGGCGGCACCGCGGCGCTGGTGGCGGCGATCTGCCTGAGGTCGGCGATCCCGAGCCAGCCGAGCAGAAGCAGGGCCGGCGAGACGACGACCGCAAGAATGACGAGAAGCGCCACCGTGCCAACAACGAAACGCATCGAAGTCCTCCGGCTGCCTACGGCCTCGTGTCCGCTTCGGCCGTGGTCGAACTCGTGAGCCTCATGGCGGGAAAGTCATAAGGCTGCTTGACCGCGCAGGCGGCGACGAGAAGCGCCGACAGGATCGCGAACGCTGCGATCGCGCCGATCAACGCGCCGCGGACGGCCGTCAGGTGCTGGTCCATTGTGCGCCTCCTTCTTTTGCGGAGGAGCTTGGGCCGGGACTCGCAAAGAAAGAGGCCTAAACGCGCGCGGAAATTCGCCAATTCAGTGAATCAAACGTTGCGCGGAGGCAGGGGGCAAAGGCGGGTTAAGAGCGCTCAAGCCTTGCCGCGGCGGGGGTCATAGCCATAGGTGCTGCGGGCCCTGATCTCCCCGCTCTTGGCATGCAGCACCGCATCGGCGCGCTCTTTCCGCGCGATCGACTTCGCCTTCTCCCAGGCCTCGCTTTGGGTCTTGTAGACGGCGACAGGCTTGGCCGCGCCCTCAGCCTCGACCGCCCAGCCCCCACCGCGGCTGACCACATGCTGGTTTCTGCCCATGGCTCCCTCCCGAGAGCCGCTTTCGTCCAGGGGCGACTATAGTCGAGTCGCCACCCCCTGAAGCAGAGCCAATTCGTTGCCGCTGTGCTAAATGGGCCGGAGCGAACGCGACGCAGTCCACCGTTTGGCGCATATGGAAGCAGGTCCCATCCCCAAACAGCCGCCCACCATCGGCTGGCGCGAGTGGGCCGCGCTGCCGGACCTCGGCATCGGCGCAATCAAGGCCAAGGTCGATACCGGCGCGCGGACGAGCGCCCTCCATGCCTACAAGATCGCGCCCTTCCGCCGGGCCGGCGCGCTGTGGGTCCGGTTCGAGCTCCACCCCTTGCAACGGAGCGATGCGATGAAGGTCGCGTGCGAGGCGCGGGCGATCGACGAGCGCACCGTGCGGAATTCCGGCGGCGGCGTCGAGCACCGCTACATCATCGAGACCCGCCTTCAGCTCGGGGACCGAATCTGGCCGATCGAGCTTGCTCTCGCCAATCGCGACCAGATGGGCTTCCGCATGCTGCTCGGCCGCACGGCGCTGGAGCACCGCGTTCTGGTCGAGCCGGGCCGCTCTTATTTGTTGGGTACGAGGCGCGCGCTGCCGCGGAAAAGCCGCAAGCTCGCGCCTTTAAAGGCGGGAAAGCTGCCGCGATAGCCTACCCTTTCACCCTCGCCACGAGACCCTCATGAAGATCGCGTTGCTCGCGCGCAATCCGCACCTCTACAGCCACCGCCGCATCTGCGAAGCGGCGCGGGCGCGCGGACACGAGATCGAAATCATCAACACGCTCAGGGTTTCGATCAACATCACCTCGCGCGCGCCGGCGCTGTTCTACCGCAAGCGGCGGCTCGAGGGTTTCGACGCCGTGATCCCGCGTATCGGCGCCTCGGTGACCTTCTACGGGCTTGCGGTGTTGCGCCAGTTCGAGGTGATGGGCGGCTATCCGTTGAACGAGTCGGTCGCCATCGGCCGCTCGCGCGACAAGCTGCGCTGCCTCCAGCTCCTGGCGCGGCGCGGCATCGGGTTGCCGGTGACCGCCTTCACCCACGATCCGAAGCAGGCCGAGGACATCATCGACCTGGTCGGCGGCGCGCCCGTGGTCATCAAGCTGCTGGAGGGAACGCAAGGCATCGGCGTCGTGCTCGGCGAAACGGTGAAGTCGGCGAAGTCGGTGATCGAGGCGTTCCAGGGCGTGAATGTCAACATCATGGTGCAGGAATTCATCAAGGAGGCCGACGCCGCCGATATCCGCGCCCTTGTCATCGGGGAGAAGGTGGTGGCGGCGATGAAGCGTTTGGGTCCGCCGGGCGAGTTTCGCTCGAACCTCCATCGCGGCGGCTCGGGCGAAAGGGTGCGCATCACGCCGCAGGAACGGGCCGCCGCGGTCGCCGCCGCGCGTACGCTCGGCCTCAATGTGTGCGGCGTCGATATGCTCCGCTCCAAGGCGGGACCGCTCGTGATCGAGCTGAATTCCTCGCCGGGCATCGAAGGGCTGGAAAAGGCGACCGGCATCGACGTCGCCGCCCTGATGATCGAATTCCTGGAGCGCAACGCCGCCCCCGGGCAAACCAGGACCAAGGGCAAGGGCTAGCAGGCCTCCGCCGCGCCCCCGGCAATGCGGCACAAAACCCCCCTTTGCTTCCCCGTTTCTTGGGCTAAAGTCGGCACGACTTTCGGGAGCGTTGAGCAATGGCTAATGGGTTTGGCTGCGGCCGGATTGCCGTGTGTTGCAGTTTCGGCATTGGAATCATAGCGTTAGCAGCCCTCTGGGCTGGCAGCCTCGCTGCCGCCGAAGAGGACCGCAAGCCCGATCCCTGCACCGAAGACGCCATGATCGTGTTCGATGCGTCGGGCTCGATGTCAGGCAACCAGACCCTCGGCATCCCCAATTCGCGGC
This sequence comes from Methyloceanibacter sp., assembly GCA_050247995.1. Taxonomy (GTDB): domain Bacteria; phylum Pseudomonadota; class Alphaproteobacteria; order Rhizobiales; family Methyloligellaceae; genus Methyloceanibacter. The sequence continues at coordinate 13,724 of JBFWTF010000017.1, forward strand.
CGCGGATCGACGAAGTGCGCGCCGCCCTCGCCCGCGTCCTGCCGACCGCCACCAAGCATCGCCGCGTCGGCCTCATCACCTACGGGCCCGGGCCTTACAATCAGTGCAACGTCAAGCTCGACCTCAAGCCGACGGAAGACGCCTTCAAGCCGATCATGCGCGCCGTCAACGGCCTGGTTCCGGCCGGCAAGACGCCGCTGACCTCCGCGGTCGAGCAAGCCGCCGAGGTGCTCAGCTATCGCAGCAAACCCGGCGTGATCGTTCTCGTAACCGACGGCGAGGAGACCTGCGGCGGGGCGCCGTGCGAGTTGGCCAAGCAACTGCGGCTGCTCGCCGACCAGCTCACCGTGCACGTCATCGCCTTCCGCTACGAGCACTTCTCCTGGACGGGAGGCAGCAGCGTGGTCGATCTCATGTGCCTCGCCGACGAAAATCGCGGCATCTACGCCCGGGCAAATACGGAGGAGGATTTGGTCGAGGCGCTGGAGAAGACGCTCGATTGTCCGATGATCTCGCAAAAGGCGCCGGTCTCGCTCATAAGGTGAGCGGCCGCACGCGCAAGCGGGGCGCCTACTGGGCGGCGTTGGCGCCCGAAGCCACGCCATCGACGAAGATGACGCCGTCCTCGATCACAATCTGCTCGCCGCCTTCCATCTCGTAGAGCTCGCCATTCTCGAGCTCGATCGTGCAGGGCTTGCACTCGGGCTCGGCGGTCTTGCCGGGCTCGACCGTGAGCTCGCTGCTGTCACTGCCCGCCTTGACCGTGACGGTGCGCGGGTCAGCGTCCGTGTTGGTGACGGTTAGAGCCTGCGCCGGAAGGGCCCAAAGAAGACCCAGTAAGCCCAGGCCTAAGACTCTGACGCTCCTCATCCGATTTTCCCCTCCGATGGGCGGCCAACCCTGGCCGGCGCAGGGCTCTCCCCCGCAGTCCAAGCTCTCCCGCCCGACGTAGCGGACAAGAATGCCCGCATTTTGTTGTGCTTGCGGCCAAACTATGCCCCGCGCACCAGCCTTCACCGCCCCATGACCCCAGGATTTCCGCCATTTGCCGTGAGCGAAAGTCCCAATTTGCAACAGTTTCGCTCAAGGCACCACTTCGCCGTGAACCAATGCCCGGAGCCCGGCGTTTAGGGCGAGGGACGTGCGGGAGCAAGGCGATTGTGCGATGCGAAAAGAAAATATCTTGGCGCTCTCGGGGCAGGCCCATAGATTAGGCGACAGCTACAGGGCCACGCCTCCAATCGGAAAGGAGCTTCCGATGGACACCGCAGCAACATTGACCGCCGTCTTGGCGATCATCTCGTTTGGCTTTATTGCCGCCGTCATCCTCGGGATGATCTAGGCGCTTCACGGCATCATACCATTCCGCGTGTCATCTTCGCCGGCGCAAGGGCCGGCAACGCGGCTTTGCGTCAGGCCGCGGTTTCGGCGGCGAGTTTCGGATCGTAGGCGAGGATGGGCGATAGCCAGCGCTCGGCCTCCGCGACGCTCCAGCCTTTGCGCGCGGCGTAGTCTTCGATCTGGTCGCGGCCGATCTTGCCCACGCCGAAATAGCGCGAGTCCGGGTGCGAGACGTAGAGGCCCGAGACGGCGGCGGCCGGCCACATGGCATAGGACTCGGTGAGTTTCAGCCCGGTCGCCTTCTCGGCCTCGAGCAGCGTGAACAAGGTGCGCTTCTCGGTGTGGTCGGGCTGGGCCGGATAGCCGGGCGCCGGCCTGATGCCGTCATAGGTTTCCGCGATCAGCTCTTCGTTGGTGAGCTTCTCTCCGGGCGCGTAGCCCCAAAGCTCGCGGCGCACCTTCTCGTGCAGCGCCTCGGCGAAGGCCTCGGCGAGGCGATCGGCGAGCGCTTTCACCATGATCTTCGAATAGTCGTCGTTGGCCCGCTCGAAGCGCCGCGCCACGTCCTCCTCGCCGATGCCGGCCGTCACGGCAAAGCCGCCGATATAGTCGGCAAGCCCTGTGTCCTTGGGCGCGATGAAATCGGCGAGCGCGAGATTGGGCTTGCCCCTCTCCCGGTCCATCTGCTGGCGAAGGGTATGGAGCGTGGCGATGGGTTCTCTCCGCGTCTCGTCGGCGTAGATCTCGATATCGTCGCCGACGCTGTTCGCGGGCCAGAAGCCGACGACGCCGTTCGCGGTGAGCCACTTCTCTGAAATGAGCTGGCTCAGCATGCTTCTCGCGTCCTCGTAGAGGTGACGCGCGGCCTCGCCATATTGGTCGTCGTCGAGGATGCGGGGAAACGCGCCCTTGAGCTCCCAGGCCTGAAAAAACGGCGTCCAGTCGATATAGCGGGCAAGCTCGGCGAGGTCGTAGCTCTTGAAGGCGCGGGTGCCGAGAAACGACGGCTTGGGCGGCACGTAGCCCGCCCAGTCGAGCTTGAGCCGGTTGGCGCGGGCATCGGCCAGGGAGGCGCGGCGCTTCTCCGCCTGGCCGCGCGCATAGGACTCGGCCATGTTGCGGTATTCCTCGCGCACGCGTGCGATGGCTTTGGGCCGCTCCTCGGGCGACATCAGGTTCGAGACGACGCCGACGGCGCGACTCGCGTCGGTCACGTAGATCGCCTGGCTCTTGTGATAGTTCGGGCTGATCTTGACCGCGGTATGCACGCGGCTCGTGGTGGCGCCGCCGATGAGAAGCGGCAGGTCGAAGCCCTCGCGCTCCATCTCGGCGGCGACATGGCACATTTCGTCGAGCGAGGGCGTGATGAGGCCGGAGAGCCCGATGATGTCCACTTGTCTGTCGCGCGCCGTCTCGAGGATCACTTGCGCCGGCACCATCACGCCGAGATCGATGACCTCGTAATTGTTGCACTGGAGCACGACGCCGACGATGTTCTTGCCGATGTCGTGCACGTCGCCCTTGACGGTGGCGAGCAGGATCTTTCCCGCCGATGGCTGGTCGGCGAGGCCGAGCTCGCGCTTCTCCTTCTCCATGAAGGGCATGAGATAGGCGACCGCCTGTTTCATCACGCGGGCCGACTTCACCACCTGCGGCAGAAACATCTTGCCAGAGCCGAACAGGTCGCCGACCACGTTCATGCCCGCCATCAACGGCCCCTCGATGACATGGAGCGGGCGCGCGGCCTTGGCTCGCGCTTCCTCGGTGTCGGCTTCGATGTAATTGCCGATACCGTGGACGAGTGCGTGGATCAGCCGTTCCTCGACCGGCTTTTCGCGCCAGGAGAGATCGACCTCGCGCTTCTGCGCGCCCTCCCCTTTGTAGCGCGCGGCCGCCTCGAGCAGCCGGTCGGTCGCATCTTCGCGGCGGTTGAGGATGACGTCCTCGACGAGGGCGCGAAGCTCGGGCTCGATGTCGTCGTAGAGGGTGAGCTGCCCGGCATTGACGATGCCCATATCCATGCCGGCGGCGATGGCGTGATAGAGGAACACCGAGTGCATGGCCTCGCGCACATGCTCGTTGCCGCGAAAAGCGAAGGAGAGGTTCGACACGCCGCCCGAGACGTGCACGTAAGGCAGCTCGGCCTTGATGCGCCGCGTCGCCTCGATATAGGCGCGGGCGTAGTCGTTGTGCTCCTCGATGCCGGTCGCAACCGCGAAGATGTTGGGATCGAAGATGATGTCTTCGGGCGGGAAGCCGACCTTCTCGGTCAAAAGATCGTAAGCCCGCTTGCAGATCGCGAACTTGCGCTCGACCGTCTCGGCCTGGCCCTTCTCGTCGAAGGCCATGACGACGACGGCGGCGCCGTAGCGGCGCACCTTGCGGGCATGGTCGAGGAAGGACTCCTCGCCTTCTTTCAGGCTGATCGAGTTGACCACCGCCTTGCCTTGCACGCATTTCAGCCCGGCTTCGATCACCGACCATTTCGAGGAGTCGAGCATGATCGGCACGCGCGCGATATCGGGCTCGGCCGCGATCAGATTGAGGAAGGTGACCATCGCCTGCTCGGAATCGAGCATGCCCTCGTCCATGTTGACGTCGAGCATGTTGGCGCCGCTCTCGACCTGCTGGCGCGCGACTTCGAGCGCGGCGGCATAGTCGTTGGCCTCGATCAGCTTGCGGAAGCGCGCCGAGCCGGTGACGTTGGTCCGCTCGCCGACCATGACGAAATTCTGCGCCGCGTTGGTCATCTCAACCGTTACCCATGCACGAAGGGATCGAGGCCCGAGAGACGGAGTTTGTGGGCGATCTGCGGCACGCGCCGCGGCTGATACTTGGACACGGCCGCAGCGATCGCCTTGATGTGCTCGGGCCTGGTCCCGCAGCAGCCGCCGACGATATTGAGCAGGCCGTCGCGAGCCCAGCCCTCGAGCAGGCCCGCCATGAATTCCGGCGTCTCGTCATACTCGCCCATCTCGTTGGGAAGCCCGGCATTGGGATAGACGCTGACATAGGTGCCGGCGACATGGGCGATCTCATCGACGCAAGGCCTGAGCTGCTCGGCGCCGAAGGCGCAGTTCAGCCCGATCGAGAAGGGCTCGAGATGCTCCATCGAGTACCAGAAGGCTTCGGGCGTCTGCCCCGAAAGGTTGCGCCCCGAAAGATCGGTGATGGTGCCCGAGACCATGATGGGGAGCCGTTCGCCGATCTCATCGAAGACCTTTTCCACGGCGAAGCCCGCGGCCTTGGCGTTCAGCGTGTCGAACACCGTCTCGATGAGGATGATGTCGCAACCGCCCTCGATCAGCCCGCGCGCCTGCACGGTATAAGCCTCGACCAGCGCGTCGAAGGTCACGTTGCGGAAGCCGGGATTGTTCACGTCGGGCGAGATCGAGGCGGTGCGGTTGGTCGGACCGATGGCGCCGGCGACGAAGCGGGGCTTGTCGGGCGTCTTTTTGGTCCAGGCATCGGCCGCCTCGCGGGCGATTCTCGCGGCGGCGACGTTCATCTCATGGGCCACATCCTCGAGCCCGTAATCGGCCTGGCTGATCGCCTGGGCGTTGAATGTATTGGTCTCGACGATGTCGGCGCCGGCTTCGAGATAGGCGCTGTGAATCTCGGCGATGATCTTGGGCTGGGTCAGGACCAGAAGATCGTTGTTGCCCTTGAGATCGCGCGCATGATCCTTGAAGCGCTCGCCGCGATAGCCCGCCTCGTCCAGCTTGTAGCGCTGGATCATGGTGCCCATGGCCCCGTCGAGAATGAGGATGCGTTCGCGGGCCTCCCGCTGCAACGCTGCGATACGTTCTTTGCGCGTCATGACGCCGCCTTCGCATCGGCAAATGCCTTGGCCGGGCGCAGGCCCAGCAAATGGCAGATGGCATAGACGAGATCGGCGCGGTTCAACGTATAGAAGTGGAACATGTTGATGCCGTGATCGACGAGATCGAGCACCTGTTCGGCGGCGACGGCGGCGGCAACGAGATGGCGCGTCTCCTGGTCGTCGTCCAGGCCCTCGAATCTGCGGCCGAGCCAATCGGGAACGTGCGTGCCGGACTTGGCGGCGAAGCCGGAGACCTGCTTGAAATTGTGGATGGGAATGATGCCGGGCACGACGGGAATGGTGATGCCGCGCGCGCGAATGCGATCGAGGTAACGGTAGAACAATTCGTTCTCGAAGAAGAATTGCGTGATCGCGGTCGTGGCGCCGGCGTCAATCTTGGCCTGGAGCATGTCGATATCGGCCTCGACGGTGGGCGATTCGGGGTGCTTCTCGGGGTAGCAGCCGACGGAAACCTCGAACGGAGCGACCGACTTGATGCCTTTGACGAGGTCGGCGGCGTTGACATAGCCGCCTTGCGTCGGCTCGTAACGCGTGCCGGCCCCCCCGGGCGGATCGCCGCGCAGCGCCACGATGTGCCGCACGCCGAGATCCCAATAATCGCGGATGACGTGGTCGATCTCCTCGCGGGTGGCGGCGACGCAGGTGAGATGGGCCGCGGGCGTCAGCGTCGTCTCGCGCAGGATGCGCCCGACCGTGGCGTGGGTGCGCTCGCGGGTCGAGCCGCCGGCGCCGTAGGTCACGGAGACATAGCGCGGCCGGAGCGGTTCGAGGCGGCGGATCGAGCGCCACAGCGTCTCCTCCATCGCATCGGTCTTGGGCGGAAAGAACTCGAACGACACGTCGATCGCGCCGCGGCCGAGCAGGCGGCTCTTGGGTTCGGATGAAGCCATCAGGCAACGGCCTCTACTTTGGCGCTCGCTTTGCGCTTCTTGGCGGCGGTGGCGGATTTCACCGCGAGCCACAGGGATACGGTCAGCTTGCCGCCCGACGGCGCGGGCGCAAGCTCGCGGAAGCCTTCGAGCTTGAGCCCCGAGCGCTCGAACAGCCGCGCCAGTTGATCGCGGGCAAAGCCGAGCCGGCGATGGGCCGACTGCTCGCGCAGGTACTCAAGC
>JBFWTF010000018.1:0-19897 GCA_050247995.1 Methyloceanibacter sp.
GCGGCCCGGGCAGGTTCGCCTCGTCGGGCAGGACGCGCGCGCCCGACCAGGCGAGAACGGCGCCCGCCTTGGTCAAACGCGCCATATTGCCGATCGCGCTCATCGCTTCTTTCGTTACAGCCGCCAGGCCGAGTGGATCGCGGCGATCCCGCCGCTCAAATTACGGTACCGCACCCGCTCGAAGCCGGCATTCTCGATCATATGCATGAAGTTTTCCTGATCGGGGAAGCGGCGGATGCTCTCCACGAGGTAGCGGTAGGAGGCGGCATCGCCGGCCACGAGCCCGCCGAGAGCGGGTATGGCATTGAAGGAATAGGCGTCATAGAGCCGGTCGAGCAAGGGCACCTCGACGGCGGAGAACTCGAGGCAGAGGAAACGGCCGCCGGGCTTCAGCACGCGGTAGGCTTCCGCGAGAGCCGCCTCGAGACGGGTCAGGTTCCGCATGCCGAAGGCGATGGTGTAGGCGTCGAAGCTCGATTTGGCGAAGGGCAAGGCTTCGGCATTGCCGCGCACGAAGCGGAGCCGGGCATCGTCCGCCCGCCTCCGACCCGCCTCGATCATCTCGGCGCTGATGTCGCAGATCGTGGCCGAGGCGCCGGCGCCTCCCGCCTTGAGCGCCCGCATGGCCACATCGCCGGTGCCGCCGGCGACGTCGAGAAGGGCGAAAGGCACGGCGCTCTTGGGCGGGGCGAGCCAGGCGATAAGGTCGTCCTTCCATAGCCGGTGCAGCCCGCCCGACATCAGATCGTTCATCAGGTCGTAGCGCGGCGCGACCTTGGCGAAGACCTCGTTGACGAGGCCCTGCTTCCTCTCCTCGCCGACCCGGGCGAAGCCGAAGCTCGCTTTGGTGGCCTCGGCGCCCCGGTTTTTAAGCTCCTCGGACATGGGGGCGGACAATAGCGCAAGGTCCCGGTTCAGGCTATTGTTGCGCCGCAACCATGGCTTTTTGCATTGCAGAATAGGCATGCCTGAACTGCCTGAGGTCGAGACCGTGCGCCGGGGGCTTGAGCCCGTCCTGGTCGGCCGCGCCTTTGCGCGCGTCGAGCAGAGACGGCCGGACCTGCGCGTGCCGCTGCCCAAGCATTTCGCCAAGCGGCTGACCGGGCGAAAAGTCGAGGCGCTCGACCGGCGTGCCAAATACCTGCTCGCCCGGCTCGACAATGGCGAGGTGCTGGTGGTGCATCTCGGCATGACCGGGCGCTTCCTCATCGACGGCGCCAAGCGGGCGCTCGGAGAATACGTCGAGGACGAGGCGCCCCTACCGAAGCACGAGCATGTCGTGTTCCATCTCGGCGACGGCACAAGGGTCCGTTACAACGATGCGCGGCGCTTCGGCCTGATGGACCTCGTTCAGGGCGCGCATCTCGAGGCCCACGCTTTGTTCAAGGGGCTCGGCATCGAGCCGCTCAGCCCGGCCTTCACGCCCGAATGGCTCGCTGAACATCTCAAGGGCAGGACCACGTCGATCAAAGCCGCCCTGCTCGACCAGAGATTGGTGGTGGGACTCGGCAACATCTACGTCTCGGAGGCGCTCCATCGGGCCGGCATCTCGCCTTTGCGGCGGGCCGGACCGCTCGCCAGAGGCGGCAAACGGGCGGAAAAGACCGCGGCGCTGGTCGCCGCCATCAGGGCCGTGCTCGGCGATGCCATCAAGGCCGGCGGCTCGTCCTTGCGCGACTATGCCGGCGCCGACGGCAGGCTCGGCCGCTTCCAGCACAGATTCAAGGTTTACGGCCGCGACGGCAAAAGCTGCACCAAAAAGGGCTGCGGGGGAACCGTACGCCGCATCGTCCAGGGAGGACGCTCAACCTTCTATTGTCCAACCTGTCAACGATAAGGACGCAATATGTACGTCGATAGCATCAGCAGGGAACATAGCGGCGCCGGTGCCGCACCCGTGTTCGAGACGATCCTGGTCACGGCCAAAGGCAAGGTCGGGCTCATCACGCTCAACCGGCCGCAGGCGCTGAATGCGCTGAACACGCTGCTCATCAGGGAACTGAACCGCGCCCTCGACGGCTTCGAGGCGGATCCGGCCATCGGCGCCATCGTCATCACCGGCAGCGAGAAGGCCTTCGCCGCCGGCGTCGATATCAAGGAAATGCACCAGAAGACCTTCGTCGAGGCCTATGGCAGCGATTTCCTCGCGCCGTTCGACCGCATCTCCCATTGCCGCAAGCCGATCATCGCCGCGGTCGCCGGCTATGCGCTCGGCGGCGGCTGCGAGCTCGCCATGTCGTGCGACATCATCCTCGCCGCGGACAACGCCGTGTTCGGCCAGCCGGAAATCACCCTTGGCATCATGCCGGGCGCGGGCGGCACGCAACGGCTCACCCGCGCCGTCGGCAAGGCCAAGGCGATGGAGCTCTGCCTCACCGGGCGGCGCATGGATGCCGCTGAAGCCGAGCGCTCCAATCTGGTGAGCCGGGTCGTGCCGGCGGCGGCACTGCTGGACGAGGCTTTGGCCGTCGCCGGCACCATCGCCAACCTGTCCCAGCACGCGGTGATGATGATCAAGGAAGCGATCAATCGCGGCTTCGCCACGACGCTGGCCGAAGGCACGCGCTTCGAGCGCGGCCAGTTCTACTCGCTGTTCGCGACCGAGGACCAGAAGGAGGGGATGGGCGCCTTCATCGAGAAGCGGAAACCCGTCTTCAGGAACCGCTGAGGCGCGGGGCGAAGGTTGCCCCCCCGGGGCGGGGAGGCTCAAACCCGGTAATAGTCGCGATACCAGGCGACGAAACGCCTGATGCCCTCCTCGAGCGGGGTGGCGGGCTGGAAGCCTGTCGCCGCTTGAAGCGCCTCGACATCGGCATAGGTCGCCACGACGTCGCCCGGCTGCTGCGGCAGGAGCTCGATCTTGGCTTTGCGCCCGAGCGCCTTCTCGATCGCGGCAACGTAGTCGAGCAGGGCGACGGGACTGTGATTGCCGATATTGTAAAGCCGGTAGGGGGCCGAAGAGGTCGCGGGATCGGGCGCCTCGGGGTTCCAGTCGGGATCCGGCTCAGCGACGACGTCGAGGGTGCGAAGCACGCCTTCGACGGCATCGTCCACATAGGTGAAGTCGCGCGAGTGGCGCCCGTAATTGAACACCTTGATCGGCTCGCCGGCGAGGATGTTGCGGGTGAACAGGAAGAGCGACATGTCGGGCCGGCCCCACGGCCCGTAGACGGTGAAGAAGCGCAAGCCGGTCACAGGGATGCCGAACAGATGGGCGTAGGAATGGGCCATCAGCTCGTTCGCCTTCTTGGTCGCGCCGTAGAGGCTCACCGGGTGATCGACATTGTCGCTGACGGCGAAGGGGAGCTTCTGGTTGGAGCCATAGACGGCGCTCGTCGAGGCATAGACGAGATGCTCGACGCGGTGGTGCCGGCAGCCTTCGAGGACGTGCAGGAAGCCGGTCACGTTCGAACTGATATAGGCATGGGGATGGTCGAGCGAATAGCGGACGCCGGCCTGGGCGGCGAGATGGATGACCCGATCCGGCCGCTCCTCGGCGAAGGTTGCCTCGACCACGGTCCGGTCGGCGAGGTCGCCCTTGATGAAGTGAAACCGCTCGTGCTCCGCAAGCCGGCGCAGCCGCGCCTCCTTCAGCGACACGTCGTAATAGGGGCTGAGATTGTCGAAACCGATGACCTCGTGCCCGCGGTCGAGCAGCCGCGCCGCCGTGTGGTAGCCAATGAAGCCGGCGGCGCCGGTAACCAAGACACGCATCAGGACGCTTTCTTGAGCTGGAAGGCCCCCTCCCAGGAGCTGCGAGAGCAGAAGCCACCGGGAGGACGCGCTGTCAATCGCCCAGGGGCAGCGCCCCCGGGGCGGCTCGCGGCGCGGTTGACGCCTCGCGAGCGCCTCGTTATAGAGCACCCCAATCAGCCTAAAGCTTTAGCCGCGCTGTCTTAATCCTCACACGCGCGTTTCGAGGACGAAATCCCATGGCCAACACGACTTCGGCGAAGAAAGCCGTTCGCCAGACCACCCGCCGGACCGCCGTCAACAAGGCGCGGCGCACCCGCCTCAAGAGCTCCGTGCGCAAGGTGGAGGAGGCGATCGCCTCCGGCAACAAGAAGGCCGCCGCCGCGGCCCTGAAGGAAGCCGAACCCATCATCGTGCGCGCCGCGCAGAAGGGCGTCGCCCATCGCAAGGCGGCATCGCGGAAAGTGTCGCGGCTGGCCAAACGCGTCGGCCAGATGGAAGCCCGCTAACAAAAAAACCGCGCCTGTTGCCCCCTGGCAACAGACGGTGGACGATCCCGCTCTTTTTCTTTGTCAATTCGATGAAGATTTCAATCGCTTGCGTCTAACGCGCAAAGCGGGCGATGAGCGCCGCATCGATCTCCTGACTCGCCTGCAAAATGAATTCGTGCCACGCTTGGCGCGAGAGAGATCGATTTCGCCAATTGCCATGCTGCGCGCTTTTCGATGAATCACGCTTGCGAGACAGAGACTTGTACGTTCGCCTTTGAAGGCGCGTTGGGAATGCAATTCCGTACGCGTGTCGGGGCCGCTCGCTTGATCGGCGGATTGGGCATGTGTATAGTTCAATCATCCGAACGGGGCGTTCCCCTCCTTCACAATTGAGTACCTTCACCTGGCAGTTGCCGGGAGAGGTTTTTGTTGTCTTCGTTGCAAGGAGAGTGGAAATCTTGTGGAACGTTAGAGCGTAATCTGTGGGTGGTCGCGGTCTTGTTTGCCGGGTAGCTACTATCTATCGTACCGGCCGCCAAATTTGTTTTACGTCGTACTCTTGTTTTTCGTGAGAGGGCGTTTCCTTGAACGCACAGAATGACGAGGGGATCAGCAATGTCGATGTGGAGACGGTCTGGAAGGCCCTCCAATCCGATCCCAGGTCCCAACTCGTCGATGTGCGAACCCGCGCAGAGTGGACCTATGTGGGAATTCCGGACCTCGGGCCTGTCGGCAAGCGGCCGCTCCTCGTCGAGTGGCAGACCTTTCCCGACCAGGCCATCGACCCGCGCTTCGCGGAGCGTCTGGCCGGCGAACTCAAGGCGCTTGGTGCGGGGCTCAACGACGACCTCTTCTTCATTTGCCGTTCGGGAAGCCGGAGCCTGGCCGCGGCCAAGGCGATGGCGGCCATCGGGTACCGCGCCTGCCACAACGTCGCTTGCGGCTTTGAGGGACCGCTCGACGACGAGAGGCATCGCGGCGCCATTACGGGGTGGAAGGCGGCTGGCCTACCCTGGCAGCAAAGCTAAGGATAGGATCAAGGCTGGGGATAGGCTTAAGTCATAGGGACGGTCATGACTGTCCGCGTCGAATTTGTAGACTGCTCATGTGCAAGGCGTGCGGTGCGTAACGGCGCGAACCAAAAGAATGGGAAAGAGCAGGAACCGTGGCACAGCAGGAGCAGGGCGCCCCAAGCGATGCTTGGGCGAGGGTCAAAAGCCGGTTACGCGCTGAGCTTGGAGAGGATGTTTTCGCCAGTTGGTTCAGGGGGGTCGAGGTCGATCAGGTGGATGGCGAGGTCGTCCATCTCACGGTCGCGACCCGCTTCCTGCGCAACTGGCTCCGCTCGCACTATTACGACTTCGTCCTAAGGCTCTCGCGCGCCGAGTGGCCGGACGTTGAGCGCGTCGAATTCAGGGTGAGGCAGCCGCATTTCGGCGCCGAGACGCCCAAGGAGCAGCCGCGGCTTCGCCGTACGCCCGAGCCGCCGGCGCCCGCTGCCTCCTCGCCCCTGCCGCTGCCGCTCAGAACCGGCTATGGCGGCTTCGAGGGCTCGCCCCTCGATCCGCGGCTGAGCTTCGCAAGCTTCATGGTCGGAACCTCGAACCGGCTCGCTTACGCGGCGGCGCAGGAGATCGCGGGCGCGTTCACAGCGCCGCAGCCGCTGTTCAATCCCCTGTTCGTGCACGGCAATGTCGGCTTGGGCAAAACCCACCTCCTGCACGCCATCGCCTGGGACGCGAAGAAGCGCAAGCCCGAGGCGCAGGTGCTCTATCTCACCGCCGAGCGCTTCATGTCGGGCTTCGTGCAGGCCTTGCGCGCGCGCGATGCGCTCGCCTTCAAGGAGAAGCTGCGCAAGATCGACATCCTCCTGATCGACGACATGGAGTTCCTGCAAGGTCCGACCATCCAGCAAGAGTTCTGTCACACCCTGAATTCCCTGATCGACGGCGGGCGCCAGGTGATCGTCGCCGCCGACCGCGCCCCGACCCAGCTCGACAAGCTCGACATGCGCATGCGCTCGCGGCTCGGCGGCGGTCTCGTCGCCGAGATCGGCAATATGGATTACGATTTGCGCCACAAGATCCTGGAGAAGCGGGCGCTCGAGGCTTGTGCCGAGACCAGGGGCCTCTCCATCTCCGACATCGTGCTCGCCTTCCTCGCCGAACGCCTGACCGAAAGCGGCCGCGAGCTCGAGGGCGCGGTCCACCGCTTGCGCGCGAGCTTCCAGCTCACCGACCAGCAGGTGACGATCGAGACCGCCGAGCAGATCGTGCGCGATCTGATGCGCGGGGCCGAGCCGCGGCGGGTGCGGATCGACGATATCCTGCGCACGGTCTCCAAGCATTACGGGGTCAACCGGGGCGACCTCCTGTCGGGACGGCGCAACCGCTCGATCGTGCGGCCGCGCCAGATCGGCATGTATCTGGCGAAGCTCTTGACCTCGCGTTCGCTGCCCGAAATCGGCCGGAGATTCGGCAACCGCGACCACACCACCGTGCTGCACGCGATCCGCAAGATCGAGCAGTTGATGAACGACGACACCCAGCTCCGCGAGGAGATCGAGCTTCTGAAACGGCTGTTGCGCGAATAAGGGGGAAGACGGGTTGGGGGGCTTGGATCCCAAGCCAAGGCGTCCCCCCTCCCGCTCTTGCAAAATGCCCGCTCTCGCGTCAAGGTCGAGGCCTTAGGGGACCTCATCCACGCTTTCGTCAGGGTCGGACTGGAGCAGGAGCGCTTCGGCCAAGGCTGAGCTTAGCGGCGGGAATCGTCACTTTTTCGGGGATTGGGCACCATGCGGCTCACCATCGACAAACCCGGCCTCGCCAAGGCTCTCGCCCATGTGGCGAGCGTCGTCGAGCGCCGTAATACCATTCCCATCCTGTCCAACGTCCTCGTCTCGGCGGGGCGGAACGAGCTCAAGCTCACCGCGACCGACCTCGACATGGAGCTGGTCGAGACCGTGCCGGTGCGCACCAAGGGCGAAGGCGCCACCACCGTGCCCGCCCATATGTTCTACGACATCGTGCGCAAGCTGCCCGAAGGCGCCGATATCGAACTGGCCCGGGACGGCGAACAGGGGCGGCTCGCCATCACGAGCGGGCCGGCGCAATTCTCGCTGCAAACGCTTCCGTCCGACGATTTCCCCGCGCTCAGCGTCGACGATCTCGGCCACAGCTTCAGCCTGCCCGCCGCCGAACTGAAACGCCTGATCGACAAGACGCGCTTCGCCATCTCGACCGAGGAGACGCGCTACTATCTCAACGGCATCTATCTCCATGCCGCCCAGAGCGGGGGCAAGCCGGTCCTGCGGGCGGTCGCCACCGACGGGCACAGGCTCGCCCAGATCGAGCTGCCGCTGCCGCCCGGCGCCAAGGACATTCCGGGCGTGATCGTGCCGCGCAAGACCGTGCTCGAACTCGCCAAGCTCGTCGAGGACGGCGAGGGCGAGGTTCGCATCGAGCTGTCGCCGTCGAAGATCCGCGTGACCGCGGCGCGCGTGGTGCTCACCTCGAAGCTGATCGACGGCACTTTCCCCGATTACGAGCGGGTCATTCCCCAGGCCAACGACAAGAAGCTGGAGGTCGACAACGCCGCCTTCGCCCAGGCCGTCGATCGCGTCTCGACGCTGTCGAGCGACAAGGGGCGCGCGGTCAAGCTCACGCTCGGCGACGGCAAGCTCACCCTTTCGGTCAATAACCCCGATAGCGGCAGCGCCACCGAGGAGCTCCCCGTCGAATACGATTCCGAGCCGCTCGAAATCGGCTTCAACGCCCGCTACCTGCTCGACATTTCCTCGCAGCTCGAGAGCGGCACGGCCGAGTTCCAGCTCGCCGATCCCGGATCCCCCACCATGGTGCGCGACGGCAAGGATGCGTCGGCGCTCTATGTGCTGATGCCGATGCGGGTATGACGCGGGGATGAAGGCCCGGCCCAAGGGAGACGGGACGGTTCAGGCAATCGCGGGCGACCCCGCCAGGACCCTTCTCTTCGTTCGCAACCTGAAGCTCACCGATTTCCGCAACTACGCGCGGGCCGAGCTCGAGCTCGACGCGCGCCCGGTCGTGCTCGTGGGCGAGAACGGCGCGGGCAAGACCAATCTGCTCGAGGCGGTCTCGCTGCTCGGCCCCGGCCACGGCCTGCGCGGGCGCCATTACGACGCGCTTTGCCGCAAGGACGGCGCCGGCGGCTTCGCCGTCGCCGCGAGGGTCGTCTCGCGCGGGGACGAGATCGAGATCGGCACCGGCCTTGCCGCCGAGGCGCGCGAGGAGAATGCCGGCCGCACCGTGCGGATCGCGGGCAAGGAGCGGAGCGCGGGCGCGCTTGCCGAATATGTCAGCCTCGTCTGGCTGATCCCGGCCATGGACGGGCTGTTCACGGGACCGGCCTCGGAGCGGCGGCGCTTCCTCGACCGGCTCGTGCTCGCCGTCGATCCCAAGATGCGGAGCCCGCTTGGCCGCTACGACCGGGCCATGCGGCAGAGGAACCGCCTGTTCCAGATGCGGGAGGGCTCGCGCGCCCTGTTCGAGGGACTGGAGGAGCAGATGGCGGAAGCGGGCGTCGCGATCGCCGCAGCAAGGCTCGAGGCCGTGGCGCGGCTCGCGGGGCTGGTCGAACGCATGCGCTCGATGCGCGGCGAAGGCCCCTTCCCGTGGGCCTCGGTCGCGCTCGAAGGGCGGCTCGAAGCGGCGCTCGCCGCGCGCCCGGCGACCGAGGTCGAGGACGATTTCCGCGCGCGCCTGGAGGCCGGCCGCGAGCGCGACAGGGCCGCCGCCCGGGCCCTTGAAGGACCGCATCTGAGCGACCTTATTGTCTTCCATGGCCCCAAAGAGGCGCCCGCCGCCGAGTGCTCCTCGGGCGAGCAAAAGGCGCTCCTGATCGGGCTCGTTCTCGCCAAGGCGGAGCTGATCAAGGCGCTCGAGGGGATCGCCCCCATCGTCCTCCTCGACGAGGTCGCCGCCCACCTTGACGAGGCCCGGAGAGAGGCCCTTTTTAGCCAGATTCTGGCCCTTAAGTGCCAGGCCTGGATGACCGGGACCGACCGCGACTTGTTCGCAAGCCTGGCCCAAGATGCGCAAATTTTCGGCGTGAATCGGGGTATGATCGGGGCCTGATTCAAGGGGCCTTCGCCCACCCCCCGCCAAGACGCCAAAACCGCTTTCAGGAAACCATGACGACAGCTTCGAAACGCAAGGACGCCGCTTCCTCCGAGTACGGAGCGGAGTCGATCAAAGTGCTCAAAGGCCTCGATGCCGTGCGCAAGCGGCCGGGCATGTATATCGGCGACACCGACGACGGCTCGGGCCTGCATCACATGGTCTACGAGGTCGTGGACAACGCCATCGACGAGGCGCTCGCGGGCTTCTGCGACGAGATCACCGTCACCTTGAACGCCGACGGCTCGGTGACGGTCGAGGACAACGGGCGCGGCATCCCGACCGAGATTCACAAGGGCGAAGGCGTCTCGGCCGCCGAAGTCATCATGACGCAGCTTCATGCCGGCGGAAAGTTCGACCAGAACTCCTAC
The DNA here is from genome assembly GCA_050247995.1 of Methyloceanibacter sp. Taxonomy (GTDB): domain Bacteria; phylum Pseudomonadota; class Alphaproteobacteria; order Rhizobiales; family Methyloligellaceae; genus Methyloceanibacter. The sequence continues at coordinate 9,712 of JBFWTF010000018.1, forward strand.
AAGGTGTCGGGCGGCCTGCATGGCGTCGGCGTCTCGGTCGTCAACGCGCTTTCGACCAGGCTCGACCTCACCATCTGGCGCGACGGCAAGGAACATTTCATGCGCTTCGCCGACGGCGTGGCGGAAGCGCCGCTCAAGCCGGTGGGCGATTCCGGCGGCAAGACCGGAACGCGCATCACCTTCGTGCCGAGCACCAAGACCTTCAGCATGGTCGAGTTCGACTACGCCACGCTCGAGCATCGCCTGCGCGAGCTCGCGTTCCTGAATTCGGGCGTGCGCATCGTCCTGTCCGACCATCGCGGGGTGGAGCCCAAGGTCGAGGAGATGCGCTACGAGGGCGGCTTGCGCGCTTTCGTGCGCTTCCTCGATCGCACCAAGCACCCGCTGATCCAAGAGCCGATCGTGGTTCAGAAGGAGCAGCAGAAGATTTCCGTCGAGGCCGCCCTGTGGTGGAACGACAGCTACCACGAGAACGTGCTCTGCTTCACCAACAACATCCCGCAGCGCGACGGCGGCACGCATCTGGCCGGGTTCCGCGCGGCGCTGACCCGCACGGTCAACACCTATGCCGCCGAGTCCGGCATCGCCAAGAAGGAGAAGGTGGCGCTGACCGGCGACGACGCCCGCGAGGGACTCACTTGCGTGCTATCGGTCAAGGTGCCGGATCCCAAGTTCTCGAGCCAGACCAAGGACAAGCTCGTGTCGTCGGAAGTGCGTCCCGTGGTCGAGAGCGTGATGGCCGCAGCGCTCTCGGGCTGGTTCGAGGAGAATCCGGGCGAGGCGCGCAACATCGTCCAGAAGATCGTCGAGGCGGCGGCCGCGCGCGAAGCCGCGCGCAAAGCGCGCGAGCTGACGCGCCGCAAAGGCGCGCTCGACCTCGCCTCGCTCCCCGGCAAGCTCGCCGATTGCCAGGAGCGCGATCCGGCCAAGTCGGAGCTGTTCCTGGTCGAGGGCGACTCGGCCGGCGGCAGCGCCAAACAGGCGCGCGACCGCGCCTTCCAGGCCGTGCTGCCCTTGCGCGGCAAGATCCTCAATGTCGAGCGGGCGCGTTTCGACAAGATGCTGTCGAGCGCCGAGATCGGCACGCTCATCACCGCGCTCGGCACCGGCATCGGCCATGACGAGTTCGATCTCGGCAAGCTCCGCTATCACAGGGTCATCATCATGACCGACGCCGACGTGGACGGCGCCCATATCCGCACGCTTCTGCTCACCTTCTTCTACCGGCAGATGCCGCAACTGGTCGAAGCCGGGCATTTGTTCATCGCCCAGCCGCCGCTCTACAAAGTGAAGCGCGGCCAGTCGGAGCGCTATCTCAAGGACGAGAAGGCGCTCGAGGACTATCTCATCGGCGAGGGGCTCGAGGACGCCGTGCTCGTCACCGGCACGAGCGCGACCCGCGCCGCGGCCGATCTTCGCGACATCGTCGAGACGGCGCGGCGGATCGGGGCGATCCTCAAAGGCCTGCACAGCCGCTACCCGCGCTTCATCGTCGAGCAGGCCGCGATCGCCGGCGCGCTCAATCCCAAGGTGCTGAAGGACCGGGGCCAGGCGCAAGCCGCCGCGGCCTATATCGCCAAGCGTCTCGATGCGCTGTCGGAGGAGACCGAGCGCGGCTGGCGCGGCGAAGCGCTCCCCGAGGGGGGCTTGCGCTTCTCGCGCGAATTGCGCGGGGTGATGGAGACCCACCTGATCGACGGGCCGTTCATTGCCTCTGCCGACGCCCTCAAGCTCGACGGTTTCGCCGAGCACCTGCAGGAAGTCTATGCCAAGCCCGCGACCCTGAAGCGCAAGGACACGAGCCTTGCCGTGCACGGGCCGAGCGAGCTGCTCGAGGCGGTGATGACGGCGGGGCGGAAGGGGCTCACGCTCCAGCGCTACAAGGGCCTCGGCGAGATGAACCCGGGCCAGCTGTGGGAGACAACGCTCGATCTCGACACGCGCACCATCCTCCAGGTCAAGATCAAGGAGGGCGAGGACGCCGACGACATCTTCTCGCGGCTGATGGGCGACGTGGTCGAGCCGCGCCGCGAGTTCATCCAGGCGCACGCGCTCCAGGTCGCCAACCTCGACGTCTAGCTTTCCGGCCTCTCAGTCGAAGTCATTGCCGGGCCTGGCACTCCATCCGCTGGCGCTCCTACGCGCAGAGCCGTAACGGCATGGATGCGCGGGTCGAGCCCGGGCATGACGGCGAGGAGCGCGGCACGCCTGGCTGCGTCCCTCATGCTGAGGAGGGCCGAAGGCCCGTCTCGAAGCACGCACAACACCCTTCAAGACGGCCGCGTTCCGCAGCCTCCTCAGGGTGAAGCCATTGTGTGCGCGGGAGGCGGTGGCCAAATCGGTTAACGCCGTGTCAAGGCGGAACCCCTAGGCTCGCCTCGATTGGTCGAAGGACGGGGCGAGAGCAGCATGAAGGCCGCGCGGCGGAAGCCCGGAGCGAAGAGCACGCGCCGGATCGAGCCTCATTTCGGCAAGCCGCAAGCCCGGCGCAAGCCCTCGCGGCTGAAGCGGTGGGCGCGGCACCATCCTTGGCTTGCCCGCGGCCTCCGCTATGCGGCGGTGGCAGCCTTGTGCGGCATGGCCGTCCTCGGCGCGGGCGTCGCCCTCATCGTGGCAGGGATGCCCGATCCCCGCGGCGCCATGCTCGACGACCGGCCGCCCAATGTCACGGTGCTCGCGGAGGACGGCACCGTTCTCGCCGAGCGGGGCCTGCGCCGGGGGGATATCGCGCTTTCGGCGCTACCGCCTTATCTCGTCCAAGCCGTGCTCGCGACCGAGGATCGCCGTTTCTACGCCCATTTCGGCGTCGATCCGCTCGGGCTCGCCCGCGCCTCGTTCCGCAATGCCGTCTCCGGCGCCGTGGTCGAGGGCGGCTCGACCATCACCCAACAGCTCGCCAAGAACCTGTTCCTCACGCCCAAGCGCACGCTGTCACGGAAATTCGAGGAGGCGGTCTATGCCATGTGGCTGGAGCGGCGCTTCTCCAAGGACGAGATCCTCGAGCTTTATCTCAACCGCGTCTATTTCGGCGGCGGCACTTACGGGGTCGAGGCGGCGTCGCGCCGCTATTTCGGCACGTCGGCGCGCGAGGTCACGCTGCGCCAGGCGGCTCTGCTCGCCGGATTGCTCAAGGCGCCGTCCCGCTACGCGCCGACGCGGAGCGCGGAGCGCGCCAGCCTCCGCGTCGATGAGGTGCTCGATAACATGGTCGAGGCGGGCTACCTCACGGCCGAGCAGGCGAAGGACGCCGATGAAGCGCCGCTCGGGCTTTCGGCCAAGGACGACGACACCGGCTACTCCTACCCCGTCGATTGGGTCGCCGAGCTCCTGCCCGAACTCGTCGGCGAGCATCACGGCGATCTCTTCGTCGAAACCACGATCGACCCTCGCCTCCAGCGCGCCTCGCAACAGGCGCTGCGGCGCATGCTCGACAGCGACGGGCAAAAGCTTGGCGCGAGCGAAGGCGCCGTCGTCGTGCTCGATCCCTCGGGCGGCGTGAAGGCGCTGGTCGGGGGCCGCGCCTATTCGACAAGCCCGTTCGACCGCGCCGTGAAGGCGCGGCGGCAGCCGGGCTCGGCATTCAAGCCCTTCGTCTATCTCGCCGCTCTCGAAGCAGGCTACTCGCCCGAGTCGCGCGCCTATGACGGGCCGGTCACGGTCGCAGGATGGTCGCCGCGCAACTACACCGGCAAGTATCGCGGCGAGATCAGCTTGCGCGACAGTCTCGCCCACTCGGTCAACACCGTGGCGGTCCGGATCACGGCGAAGGTCGGACCGGCGCGGGTCGCCGACACCGCCGCGCGGCTCGGCATCCATTCCGCGCTGCATGACCGGCCCTCGATCGCGCTCGGCACGGCGGAGGTGAGCTTGCTCGAATTGACCGGCGCCTATGCGCCCTTCGCCAATGGCGGCCGGGGCGTCCTTCCCCACATCATCGTCCGCGTCAGCGACGGCGACGGTACGGTGCTCTATGCGCGCAAGCGCTCGACCACGGGCCAAGTCGTCGCGCTTGGCAATGTCGGCGCCATGAACGACATGATGCGCGGAACGGTGAGGTACGGCACGGGACAGAAGGCCGCGATCGAAGGCCACGAGGCGGCCGGCAAGACTGGAACGACGCAGAGTTTCCGCGATGCCTGGTTCGTCGGTTACACCGCCCACTATGTCGGCGGCGTGTGGATCGGCAACGACGACGGACGGAAGATGAAGAAGGTGACGGGCGGATCGCTTCCCGCCCTTCTGTGGCACGACGTGATGACTTACGCCCACGCCGACAAGGCCCCTGGGCCGCTCCCCGGCACGCAGGGCGCGCGCTATCCCGAAGCCATCGCCGCGCTGCCCTGGCAGGATTCGCGCAATTCGGGCGATGCGCCCTTCCTTCGCCGCGTGCTCGGATTCTTCTCGGGACGCTAGCCCGAGCGCCTCAACGCTACTCGATGCTGCGCTTCGGCGACGTGCGCGAAATGGGCTTGGTGCCTTCGCCACCGTAACGATGCAGGCTCGCGCCGTGCTTCTTGAGCCAGGCCTTCGCCTCTTCATGGCGGGGCATGGTGCGCTCGACCAAGGCCCAGAAGCGGGGTCCGTGATTCATGTGGGCGAGATGGGCGACCTCGTGCGCGGCGAGATAGTCGAGCACGAAGGGCGGCGCGAGCACGAGCCGCCAGGAAAAGGACAGCGCGCCCGAGGTCGAGCACGAGCCCCAGCGCGTGTTCTGGTCGCGCACGAAGATGCGCCGCGGCGCGAGGTTGAGACGCCGCGCATGGAACTCGACGCGCGCCTTGAGATCGAGATGGGCCTCGCGCTTCAGCCAGTCGAGCAGACGGCGCGGCGCATGCTCCTCGGCGCCCGCCACGTAGAGGCGCGGCAGCCGGCGCACGCCGGCGCGCGCGCCTTCGGGCCAGGCGGGAGCCGCTTTCGCATCCTCGGGCGCCTCGATCCACACCACGCCGCGGCGGCGCACAAGGCCGGCGAAGCGGAGCACATGCGCCTTGCCGCGCAAGGGAATGATGGCGCCGTGGGTGAAGGGCACGGGCACCGCCAATCGCGCGACGCGTTCCTTCAACCAGTCGAGATGGCGCGAGAGAAACTCGTCGGCGTCGGCGAAGCTCGAATAGAGCGGCATGGTGAGCGTGGCGCCGCGGCGCGCTTCGTTCACCTGTAGGCTGAAGCGTCGCGCCCGCGCGCTGCGCCGGAGGACCATGGGAATATCAAGCCCGCGGATCTTGACCTCGATGGTCTCGCCGCGAGCGAGATTGAGCCGCCTTAACATCGATACGCTCCCTACGGCCGACGGTCCCCCGACTCGGCAGGAGCCACACTAGCACAGGGTGTCAGGCGGACGCTCGCCCGAGCTTTAGGCAAAGGCGCCGAAGGCCCGCGACATCAGGCCTCTGCGGCGCTGATGGAGGGCAATAAACTCTTGAATTTTCGGAAGAATTTCCGCTCGGAAGCGTCTCCCGTTGAAGACGCCGTAATGACCTACGCCCGGTTGCAGGTGATGCGAGCGCAACGCGTCTGGGAGGCCGGTGCACAAAATTTGGGCGGCAAAAGTCTGACCCGTCCCCGTGATGTCGTCCTTCTCCCCTTCCACCGTCATCAGCGCCGTTTTCCTGATCTTGCCGGGATCGACCAAGCGGTCGCGGTGGACCATCTCGCCCTTGGCAAGCTTGTGCTCGAGAAAGACGGTTTCGATGGTCTGAAGGTAGTACTCGGCCGTGAGGTCCATGACGGCGAGGAACTCGTCGTAGAACTCGCGATGCTTGTCGGCGGAATCGCCGTCTCCCTTGATCAAATTGTGAAAAAGGTCGCGATGGGCCGAGACGTGGCGGTCGAAATTCATGCCCATGAAGCCGCTGACCTGGAGAAAGCCTGGATAGACCATGCGCATCACGCCAGGGTAAGGCCACGGAACCTGGGTGATGACGTTGCGGCGAAACCATTCGATCGTGCGGGTTGCGGCGAAACGGTTGACCGCGGTCGGGTTCTCTCGCACGTCGATGGGGCCCGCCATGAGGATCATCGAGCGCGGGATCGCCTTGTCGGAAGCCGCTTCGAGCAGGGAGACCGCGGCAAAGACCGGGACGGAGGGCTGGCAGACCGCCATCACATGCACGTCTCCCTTAAAAAATCTCAGAAATTCAACGATATAGTCGATGTAGTCGTCGAGATCGAAGGGACCTTCGGCGCGCGGGACGAAGCGCGCGTCCTGCCATTCGGTGACATAGACCTCGTAATGCGGAAGGAGGTCGCGGACGGTCCCGCGCAGAAGCGTGGCGAAATGGCCGGCCATCGGCGCAACGAGAAGGATCTTGGGATCGCGAGGGCGGCGGAAGCCGGCCACGTCCCGCTCGAAATGGACGAGATTGCAGAACGGCTTCGAGAGCACGATCCGCTCCCTGACGGCGGCCTCGCGGCCCCTCACCTCGACTTTGTCGATGTCCCAGGCAGGCTTGCGGTAGCGGCGCGTGGTGCGCTCGAACAGCTCGAGCGCCGCCGCGGCACTCTTGCCGAGCGGGGTGTGATAGGCGGGATTGAGCGGGTTGCGGAAAAGGAGACGGTAGGCGTCGGCCGCGGCCCGCGCCGGGCTCAAGGCCGCCCGGTTGAGCTCATAAAGATGGTAGAGCACGAATCGTCCCTCCTCCTGTCCGAGGATAGCATAAATGCTGCATTGCGGAATCAAATGGCGATTTTATGCTGCAATGCAATGACAGGATGTCGCGGGGGCGCCACGGCTAAAGGAAACGCTTGATCTCTTCCGTCATCTTGTCGGGGGGCGTGCCGTAGGGGAAATGGGCGAGATATTCGCCGTCCTTGCCCATCAGATAGACCAGGGCCGAGTGGTCGATGCTGTAATCGCTCGAGGCCGGGTCCTCCTGGAATTTGGAATAGGCGACGCGATAGGCCTTCGCCGCCGCGGCGATCGCCTCCGGCGAGCCGGTGAGGCCGACGAAGCGCGGGCCGAAATTCTTGACGTAGGCGCCCACGGCCTCGGGCGTGTCGCGCTCGGGATCGAGCGTGACGAAGATCGGCACCACGCCTTCCGCTTTCGCCCCGAGCGCATCGAGGCTCTGAGACATGACCTGGAGCTCGGCCGGGCAGATATCGGGGCAATGGGTGAAGCCGAAGAAGACGAGCATGAAGCGGCCGCGGAAATCCTGATCGGTCACGGTCTTGCCGTTCTGATCGATGAGGGCGAAGGGGCCGCCGATCAGAGCCTTGCCCGAGGTCGCGACCGCGCGCTCGGGCTGGTGGCCGGTGAGCGCGAGCAGGAAAGCGCCGGCGATGGCGCCGATGAGGAAGCCCGCGACAATGACCGTAAGGAGCCGTCGGCTCATCTATTCCCCCAATTGCAGCAGCGTGCCGTTGACCCGCGCGCTGGCGAGGAAGCGGCTGAAGACGACATAGCCGACGACGAGATAGACGGCGTTCAGGCCGAGCGCCCACCACAGATCGCCGGCGTCAAATCGATGCTCGAGAAGGATCGCGCGCATGCCTTCGAAAACATGCGTCGGCGGCAGCGCAAGCGCAACCGGCTGGAGCCAGTCGGGCAGCACCGACACGGGATAGTACACGCAGCAGATCGGCAGGAGCAGAAAGGCGAGCGACCAGGCAAGCTCCTCGGCGCCGAGCCCGTAGCGCAAGATGACGCCGGCCGAGATGAGACCGAGCGACCAGCTCGTGAGAACGAGGAGGACGAAGAAGGCCGCGAGCGCCAGCCCGAGATCGAGGAGATTGAAGCCGAAGATGAGATAGGCCGCGAGCGCGACCGGGACCATGCTCACGGACAGGCGGATCACGCTCCACAGGCTGAGCGCGGCGACGAGCTCGAACGGCCGCAACGGGCTGATGAGGAGATTGCCGAGATTGCGCGACCACATCTCCTCGATGAAGGTGGTGGAGAAGCCGATCTTGGACCGGAACAGAATGTCCCAGAGAAGCACCGAGCCGATCAGGACGCCGGCGGCTTGCGCCACCGGGCTCTTGGTCTCGGCCAGATAGGTCTGAAGGAAGCCCCAGGTGAGCATCTGAAGGAAGGGCCAGTAGATCAGTTCGAGCAAACGGATGCCCGAGCTCCGCAAGAGATACATGTAGCGCTTGAGCAGGGCGCCGATGCGCCGCAGCGAGGCCTCAAGTCCGGTCGCCGCGAGGACGACCGGCACGGCGCCCGCGGTCATGTCCCGTGCCGCGCTCATGAGGCCTTCCGTTCCAGTTGAGCGCCGCGCTCCGAGTCCTGGCGCAAGCGCCCGCGCACCACGTCGAGGAAGACTTCCTCCAGGGTTTCGCGCCCATAGGTCGCGATCAATGCCGCCGGCGTCTCGTCTTCGATGATGCGGCCCTGATGCAAGAGGATCACCCGATCGGCCAGCCGCTCGACCTCGGCCATGTTGTGCGAGGCGATGAGAAGCGTGGCGCCGCGGCTCTCGGCATAGTCCTTCAGCTTGTGCCGGATCCAGTCGGCGGTGTCCGGGTCGAGCGAGGCGGTCGGCTCGTCGAGCAGGAGAAGCTCGGGCGCGTTGAGGAGCGCCTTGGCGAGGCCGACGCGCGTCTTCTGTCCGGCCGAGAGCTTCCCCGTCGCACGATCGAGCAGCGGCGCGATCTGCAAATCCCCGGCAATGAAGGCGATGCGCTCGGCCGCGTTGGCGATGCCGTAGAGACCGGCATAGACGGTGAGGTTCTCCCTGACGGTCAGGCGCGCGGGGAGATCGACATAGGGGCTCTGGAAATTCATGCGATGGGCCACCTTGCCGCGATGGCGGCTCACGTCCTCTCCGAACACGCGCACCTCGCCCGAACTCGGCATGATGAGGCCGAGCAGCATGGCGATGGTCGTGGTCTTGCCGGCGCCGTTGCCGCCGAGAAGCGCGACCGTCGTGCCTTCCGTGAGCGTGAAGCTGATATGATCGACGGCGGTGACGGCGCCGTAGGTCTTGGTCAGGCCGCGCACCGCGGCCGGGACCTCGGCCGAGACCTCAGACCCGGCTGGCGGCGCCCCGGTTCCGCCGCCTCCGGGGGCGAACTTGCTTACCTTCTCGTTCATGGCTTTGCGCTGCGCGCTCGCTTTGTCGGAATTATGACTGCTTTGGCGTGCTAGGTTGAGGTATGGGCGCCCTGGACAAGAGTCAAACCATCCGCCGCGATGCCGCCGTGCCCGCCTGGCTCAGGCAGGGCGAGACCAGGCTCAGGCTGCAAACCATCGTTCGCCTGCGCTGGCTCGCCGTGATCGGCCAGGGATTCACCGTGATCGGCGCCTATTGGTTCATCGGCATCGACCTGCCGATCGCCGGCTGCCTCGCCTTCATCGCGTTATCGGCCTGGCTCAACGTGGCATTGCGCATGCGCTTCCCGGCGAGCAAGCGGCTGACGAGCAATTTCGCTGGCGCGATGCTCGGCTACGACATTCTCCAACTCGCCGCGCTGCTCTATTTGACCGGGGGCTTGCAGAACCCCTTCGCCTTTCTCCTCATCGCCCCGGTCACGGTGTCGGCCTCGACCTTGCCGCTCCGCATCACCGCGGCGCTCGGGGGGCTGGCCATCGTCGCGGCGACCGTGCTCACCAGTTTTCACCATCCGCTGCCCTGGTTCCACCACACCAAGCTCCTGCTTCCCTTCCCCTATGTGATGGGGGTGTGGGCAGCGGTGGTCTCCGGGATCCTCTTCATCGGCTTCTATTCCTGGCGCACGGCGGAAGAAGCGCGGCGCATGGCCAAGGCGCTCGCGGCGGCGGAGATGGTGCTCGCGCGCGAGCAGAAACTTTCCGCGCTCGACGGTCTCGCCGCCGCGGCCGCGCACGGGCTCGGCACGCCGCTCGCGACCATCGCCGTCGTGACCAAGGAGCTGATGCGCGGGACGAGCCCCGACGATCCGCATTACGACGATCTCACGCTGCTCAGGGCGCAAGCCGAGCGCTGCCGGCATATCCTCGCCGAGATCGGCGGCGGCGGCGAGCAGCGCGATCTGATCGTGTCGCGGCTCGGCCTCAGTCATCTCATCGAGGAGGTCGTGGCGCCGCACCGCCTGTTGGGCGTGCCGATCGAGATCACGGTCGGGCCGGCCGGCGAGGACGCCTCGCGCGGCGCGTCCCGTCCCGAGCCCGTGACCGAGCGAAATCCGGGCGTGCTCTACGGGCTCGGCAATATCGTCGAGAACGCCGTCGATTTCGCCGCAAGCAAGGTGAGCGTCGAGGCGC
>JBFWTF010000019.1:0-19719 GCA_050247995.1 Methyloceanibacter sp.
CCCGCGCTCGACCAAGGACGGCGTGACCGTGGCCAAGGAGATCGAGCACGAGGACAAGTTCGAGAACATGGGCGCGCAGATGCTGCGCGAGGTCGCCTCCAAGACCAACGACACCGCCGGCGACGGCACCACGACGGCGACCGTGCTGGCGCAGGCCAACGTGCGCGAGGGCCTGAAGGCTGTGGCCGCCGGCATGAACCCGATGGACCTCAAGCGCGGCATCGACAAGGCCGTGCTCGATGTCGTCGACGAGATCAAGAAGCAGTCGAAGAAGGTGAAGGGTTCCGACGAGATCGCCCAGGTCGGCACCATCTCCGCCAACGGCGAGAAGGCGATCGGCGACATGATCGCCGAAGCCATGCAGAAAGTCGGCAACGAGGGCGTCATCACCGTCGAGGAAGCCAAGAGCCTCGACAGCGAGCTCGAAGTGGTCGAGGGCATGCAGTTCGACCGCGGCTACATCTCGCCCTACTTCATCACCAACGCCGAGAAGATGATCGCCGACCTCGAGAACCCCTACATTCTCATCTACGAGAAGAAGCTTTCCGGCCTCCAGGCACTTCTGCCCCTGCTCGAGGCGGTGGTGCAGTCGGGACGGCCGCTGCTCGTGATCGCCGAGGATGTCGAGGGCGAGGCGCTCGCCACGCTCGTGGTCAACAAGCTCCGCGGCGGGCTGAAAGTCGCTGCCGTCAAGGCTCCGGGTTTCGGCGACCGCCGCAAGGCCATGCTCCAGGACATCGCCGTTCTCACCGGCGGCGAGATGATCTCGGAGGATCTCGGCATCAAGCTCGAGAACGTCACCGTCAACATGCTGGGCAAGGCGAAGAAGGTGTCGATCACCAAGGACGACACCACCATCGTTGACGGCGCCGGCAAGAAGGCCGACATCGAGGCCCGCATCGGTCAGATCAAGCAGCAGATCGAGGACACGACCTCAGACTACGATCGCGAGAAGCTGCAAGAGCGGCTGGCGAAGCTCGCCGGCGGCGTTGCCGTCATCAAGGTCGGCGGCGCGACCGAAGTCGAGGTGAAGGAGAAGAAGGACCGCGTCGACGATGCGCTCAACGCGACCCGTGCCGCGGTCGAGGAAGGCATCGTGCCGGGCGGCGGCGTGGCTCTCTTGTGGGCCGCCAAGGCGCTCAAGACCAAGGGCGACAACGACGACCAGGACGCCGGCATCAATATCGTGCGCCGCGCGCTCCAGGCTCCGATCCGCCAGATCGCCGAGAATGCCGGCGTCGAAGGCTCGATCGTGGTCGGCAAAGTGACCGATCAGAAATCGCCGTCCTACGGCTACGATGCCCAGAACAACGAGTATGGCGATCTGATCGCCAAGGGCATCATCGACCCGGCCAAGGTGGTGCGCACCGCGCTCCAGGACGCGGCCTCCGTCGCCGGCCTGCTCGTGACCACCGAGGCGGGCGTGGCCGAGGCGCCGAGGAAGAAGGAAGAGCATGCGCACATGCCGGGCGGCGGCATGGGCGGCATGGACATGATGTAGTCCGCGCTCAACCTCGAAGTTGGCAAAACCGAAGGGGCGGCCTTGAGGCCGCCCCTTTTTGCACGCAAAAGCCCCGCCCTTCACCTCGGGCTTACGGAAACGTAATTTCCGCGAAAGCCGATTTTCGCCCTATGGTCGAAGCGGGTCACCCCCGCCCCCGGAGCCGCCGTCAGGAATGGCGAATTTCAAGACCACGTTCAAAGACTTCGCCGGCATCGCCCTTCCCTATTACCGGTCGGAGGACCGCTGGGCGGGACGCGTTCTGCTTTCGGCGGTGGTCGCGCTTCAACTGTTCCAGGTCTGGCTGAACGTCCAGTTCAACGCCTGGTACAACACGTTCTACACGGCGCTTCAGAACAAGGACTGGGACACCTTCATCTGGCAGATCGGCGTGTTCAGCCTGCTCGCCGCCTTCTTCATCGTCAGCGCCGTCTATCAGCTCTACCTCCAGCAATGGCTCCAGATCCGCTGGCGCAATTGGCTGACCCAGCGCTATCTCGGGCGCTGGCTCGGCCAGGGCACGCATTACCGCATGCGGCTGAAAGGCGATCAGGCCGACAACCCCGACCAGCGCATCGCCGACGACGTCCGCGAATTCGTCGACAGCACGCTCAATATCGGCATCGCCCTGCTCGGCTCGATCGTCACGCTCGTCTCCTTCGTCATCATCTTGTGGAACCTCTCGGCGGCGACGCCGCTGATGATCGGGGCGAAATCGTTCGAGGTCCCCGGCTATCTGGTCTGGGCGGCGCTCATCTACGCCATCATCGGCACGTGGGTGACCCATCTCGTCGGGCGCCCGCTCATCAAGCTCGATTTCGACCAACAGCGCTACGAGGCCGATTTCCGCTTCTCGCTGGTGCGCTTACGCGAGAACGCCGAGGAGGTCACGCTGCTCGGGGGCGAGGAAGCCGAAGGGCAAAGGCTCCGCGACCGTTTCGGATCGGTGATCCGCAATTGGTACGAGATCATGCGGCGGCGAAAGCGGCTCACCTTCCTCACCGCCGGCTATTCGCAGGCGGCTATCATCTTTCCCTTCATCGTGGTGAGCCCGGTCTATTTCTTCGGCAGCCTGACGCTCGGCGGCTTGATGCAGATCGCGTCAGCCTTCGGCCAGGTGCAGAGCGCGCTCTCCTTCTTCGTCACCGCCTATACCTCGATCGCCAACTGGAAGGCGGTGTTGAACCGGCTGACCGGTTTCGAGGCCTCGATCAAATGGGCCGAGGGGCTCGACGGCTCGGCGCCACGGCTCGAGTTCCTGACCGACGGCGGCCACGCGCTCCTCGTCGAGGAACTCGCCGTCGGGCTCCCCAACGGACAGGAGATCGTGCGGCTCGCGGAATTCTCGATTCTGCCAGGCGAGCGCGTCCTCGTCACGGGACCCTCGGGCGCGGGCAAGACCAGCCTGTTCCGGGCGCTAGGCGGGGTGTGGCCGTTCGGGTCGGGCGCGATCCGCGTGCCGCAAGGCGCAAGCGTGCTCGTCCTGCCGCAACGCTCCTACATGCCGCTCGGCACGCTGCGGGGGGCGCTTGCCTATCCCGGCGCGCCGGATCAATTCGCTCCCGAGGAGATCGAGGATGTCCTCAAGGCGGTGGGGCTCGGCGCATTCGCGCCTCAGCTCGACGAGACCGCCTATTGGGCCGACAAGCTTTCGGGCGGCGAGCAGCAGCGGCTCTCGATCGCGCGCGCGCTGCTGCAAAAGCCGCAATGGCTGTTCCTCGACGAGGCGACCTCCGCGCTCGACGAGGCTTCGGAGGCCACACTCTATCGTCTTCTCGGCGAGCGGCTTCCCGGCACGGCCATCATCTCGATCGGCCACCGCGCGAGTCTCGTCCCGTTCCATCAGCGCTTCTTCGCGCTGAAGCCGGACGAAACCGGCCGCCACCATTTGCGCGAAGTCCCGCCGAGCCGCGGCACCCCTGCCGGGAAGAAGCGCGAGCGCACCCTCGCCTAGCGCACTTTTTCTCCCACCTGAAAGGGGGGAGTAAGAGGGGGGTCATGAGCGCCATTGATCGCAAACACGCCCGACCCCCACCCCGGCCCTCCCCCTTGCAGGGGGAGGGAGGCCCGTTTAGTCGCGCGTGCAGCCGCTTGCGGCGCCGAGCCCTTCGGGCGCGCCCCAGTCGTTCGACGGGACGCGCGGGAACGACGCGCCGAACTCCTGCTTCACCATTTCGAATTTGGACGGCACGTTGGAGTTCGCAGGGAAATCGACGATCCAGAAATAGTCGTAGGTCTCGTCAGGCCAGGTCTTGGGCACGCCGGGCAGGATGTCGAGCTTGAGCAATTGGCGGAGCGTCACCGCCTCGTTCTCGAACTTCGCCTCGAGCGCTTCGTTGGCGATGTGCTTGTGCTCCCACACCATGACCACGGTCTTGCCTTCGAGCGTGGGATTGGCGAGCACGTTGCGCGCGGCTTCCTGCGTGCGGCGGTTGAGCGCCTTGGTGAAGTCCTCCTCGCTCCCTCCCTCTTTCGGCTCGGCCGAATAGAGAATGACCGGCTTGCTCCAGCTCGCAACCGAAGGCGAGGCGAGCGCGGCGGTATTGGGCGTGACGGCGAAGAAGAAGGCGGGCTCGCTGCCCGCGAACAAGGATTTGACGGCGTCGCGGCCAAGATAGGTCAGGGCAAGCGCCTGCGCCCTCTGCGCGCCGATCTCGCACAGTCTCCAGTCGTCAACCTTCTCGCCGTGACGCAGGATGATGATGCGCGCGGGCGCCGCGGCGGCAGACGCCGCGCCGGCGATGACGAAGGCGGCGATGAGGGCGAGGCGGATCAGCATGGCGGCGGAGCCTAGCTTCTCGTTTTCGGCCCCGCCATTCAATTCGCCGTCATTGCCGGGGGCCGCAGACCATCCTCCGTCATTGCCGGGCTTGACCCGCGATCCTCGCCGTTGCTCCGGTCACCGTCATCCTGAGGCGGCCGCCGGCCTCCCTCGGCCATCGCCGGGCTTGACCCGGGCATGACGATTGGCGTGAGTTGCGGCTCAAGGTGACGGCGTCTGCGCGGCAATGCGCTCGAGGATGGCGGCGCGAAGCCGCGTCGCCTCCTTGTTCCACACGGCGGCGCGCGAGGCGAGAAGATGCGCCTGCGACTTCAGGATCAGGCCGTCCTCGAGCACCTTGAGATGATTGGCGCGGAGCGTGGTGCCGGTCGTGGTGATATCGACGATCAGCTCGGCGGTGCCGGAAGCGGGCGTCGCCTCGGTCGCGCCGGCGCTCTCGACGATGCGATAGCCGGCAACGCCGTGGCTCGCGAAGAAGCGGCGCGTCAGATTCATATATTTGGTGGCGACGCGCAAACGCCGGCCGTGGACGCTCGCGAATTGCGCCGCCACGTCCTCGAGATCGTCCATGCGGACGACGTCGATCCAGCAATCGGGGACGGCGACGACAACGTCGGCGCGGCCGAAGCCCAGGGGGGCGAGGAATTCGACCGCGTTTTCAACGTCGCCGATCGTCTCGCGGATCAGGTCTTCGCCGGTCACGCCGAGATGAACGCGGCCCGCTTTCAGCTGATCGACGATCTCGGCCGCCGAGGCGTAAACCACTTCGGCGTCGTCGAGCCCGGCAACACCGCCGCGATAGCGGCGCTCGTGGCCTTCCTGGCGCAAAGCAAGCCCCGCGCGCGCGAAAAGATCGGCGGCGGCATCTTTCAGCCGGCCCTTGGAGGGAATCCCGATCAGGAGCTTCGCCGCCATCAGGAGCCCCCTCTGACCGCGGCAAGGAGACGCTCGGTGTGGATCGCCGAGCCGATCGCCGGCACCTCGCGCGGCGCGCCGAGATCGGAGAGCAGACCGTCATAGCGGCCGCCGCCGGCGACGGCATCGGCAAGCCCCGGGGCCTCGATCTGAAAGACGAGACCGGAATAATATTCGAGATTGCGGCCGAACTCGGTGGCGAAGTTCGCGCGCGACAAATCGATCCCGTCTTGCTCGAGACGTTCCAGGCGGCGCACGAAGGATGCGAGCGGCGCCGAAAGATCGATCCCGGCCTCCTTGCCGAGCGCGGCCACGCGCGCCACCGCCTTCTCCGGCGTATCGGAAATCGCGAGATAGGAATCGATCACGCGCGCCACGTCCTTGGGCAACGGTCCAGCGCCGAGATCGGCGGACTGATCGAGCAACCGCGCCGCGATCTCGCCGAGCGTGCGGTTGCCGGCAAGCGGCAGCCCCTTCTCATCGAGATAGGCGGCGACGCGCTCCTCGGCGCGGGCTTGCGTCGCGCCGGAAAGCGCGCCGACGAGCGCTCCTGCGGCAATATCGCCGTTCGGCCGTTCGCCCTGGGCAAGGCGCGACAGCAGCGCATGGAACGCCGCGGGGCGCCAGAAATAGTGCCTGAGTTTCGCGCGCCAGCGCTCCGGCAGCGCAAGCGCCTCGAGCAGCGCGTAGAACATGGCGATATCGCCGAAGCGAAACCCGGGATCCTTCAGGCCGGCGCGGCGCACGGCCGCGACCGCGAGCAGCACGATCTCGACATCGGCGCTCTCGCTGTCGCTGTCGCCGAAATATTCGATGCCGGCCTGGCGAAACTCGCGCGGGCGGGTGCGGTTGTCGGCCTCCGGCTGGAAACGGAACGCGGGGCCGTTATAGCAATAGCGCGCTTCCGCCCGGGCCTCGGGGTGACGCTCGAGATAGAGCCGGGACACCGGCACCGTCAGATCGGGCCTGAGGCAGAGCTCGTCGCCGGCAAGATCGGTGAAGACGTAGGTGCGGCTCCGGATCTGCTCGCCGATCCGGTCGAGAAAGACGTCGGCGGGCTGGAGGATGGCGGGCGCAACGCGCTCGTAGCCGGCGTTGCGGAAGGTGTCGAGCAGGGTCGCGGCCTGGGCTTCGAGAGCCTCAAATTCCTTGGCCGATTCGGCAGCCATGACCTCAAGCCTTGTTGCGGGCGAGCACGGCCCGGACGGTCTCGACCAGCTTGTCTTCCGGCACGAGAAGTTGCGCCTCGGCCTGCTTCCTCAGGTATTCCTCGCGGTCCTCGATCCCGGCAAGCGTGGCGCCGAGGACGAGGTCCTTGACCTGAACCGCGCCCTTCGCCTTCTCATCGCCGCCCTGAATGACGGCGCAAGGCGAGAAGCGCCGGTCGGCGTATTTCACTTGCGCCTTCATGCCGCCCTCGCCGAGATACATCTCGGCGCGGATACCGGCGCTTCGCAATTGCTGGACCATGGCCTGATAGTCGGCGATGCGGTCGCGGTCGAGCACGAGCACGATCACGGGGCCGCGTGTCGCGCTTTCGGCAAACTTGCCGAGGCGCTGGAGGCCGAACAGGAGCCGCGACACGCCGATCGAGACGCCGGTGGCCGGCACCTTCTCGCCGGTGAAGCGCTCGATCAGACCGTCATAGCGCCCGCCGCTCACGACCGAGCCGAGCCTGATCGGAACCCCGCGCTCGTCCTTGATGGGAGCGAGAAGCTCGGCCTCGAACACGGGGCCGGTGTAGTATTCGAGCCCGCGCACGATGGTACGGTCGATCTTGATCCGGTCGGAATAGCCCGCGGCCGCAGTTAGTCTCGCGATCTCTTCGGTCTCGGCGAGCCCGGCCGCGCCGCTCTCCGACCGGCCTACGCCGAGATCTCCCTGACCGCCACCCTGGCCGGGATCGATCATGGCGAGAACCGGCGCGATTTGGTTCGGCTTGAGGCCCGCACCCTTGGTGAAGTCGCCCGACTCGTCCTTGCGGCCTTCGCCGAGAAGCGCTCTCACGCCGTCAAGACCGAGCCGGTCGAGCTTGTCGATGGCGCGAAGAACGGCGAGGCGTTGCCATGGAGCCGCCACGTCGCAAGATTCGAGCACGCCGTCGAGAACCTTGCGGTTGTTGACCTTCACTACATATTGCCCGCGCGGAACGCCGAGCGCTTCGAGCGTGTCGGCGGCGAGCATGCAGAGCTCGGCGTCGGCCGCGACCGAGGCGGCCCCGACCGTGTCGGCGTCGAACTGGGTGAACTGGCGGAAGCGCCCCGGCCCCGGCTTCTCGTTGCGCCACACCGGGCCCGCCTGATAGCGGCGGTAGGGCTTGGGCAGGCGCTGATAGTTCTCGGCGACGTAGCGGGCGAGCGGCGCCGTCAGGTCGTAGCGGAGCGAGAGCCATTGCTCGTCGTCGTCCTTGAAGGAGAACACGCCCTCGTTGGGCCGGTCCTGATCGGGCAGGAACTTGCCGAGCGCGTCGGAATATTCGATCGCCGGCGTGTCGAGCGGCTCGAAGCCGTAGGATTCGAACACGCGCCGGATCGTGCCGAGCACGGCTTCGGAGGCGCGGATTTCGCCCGCGGAAATGTCGGAGAGGCCCTTCGGCAATCTTGCCTCGGGGCGCGCGGTCTCGGTCTTCTTGTTCATGGCGGTGTCGGCGTCGGGCGTCGGAAATCAGGTGTCGCAAGTCAGATAGCAGATATCAGGTATCGTGTGTCTTAATCAGCGGTCCAGGTGGGGCATTCAGGATCGGATATCCCGTGTGGTGTAGCCTAACCTCCCCCTCCTGGGGAGGTCCGGCGGCGCGTGTGCGACGCCGGGGTGGGGGGATGGGTGCCCCACCCACGACGGCCCCACGTGACACTCATGCCCCCACCCCGACGCCGCCTTGCGCTGAACCCGTTGAGCGGGCGAGGCGAGAAGGCGTCGTCGGACCTCCCCACAAGGGGAAGGTTCAAAAAAGAGCGTAGCGGCGGAGGCTAATCGACGAGAGCGGTCTGCTTGGCCAGCTCGACCAGGGACTCGATCGGGTGGCCGGCGTCCTTCAGCTTGCCGAGGGCTTCGGGCGCGGGGCCGCCGGTCGCCCAATCGAGCATCTCGATGGTGTGGACGAAGGGCGCCGTCGTGCCGCCCTTGAGCTGGGTCATGCAGCCGATATTGGCGGTGACGATCACGTCGGGGGCGACCTTGGCGATATTGGCGAGCTTGCGTTCGCGAAGCTCGCCCGCAAGCTCGGGCTGGAGCAGGTTGTAGGTTCCGGCCGAGCCGCAGCAGAGATGGCCTTCCGGGATCTGCAAGATATTGAAGCCCGCCTGATCGAGCAGCGCGAGCGGCAGCTCGGTGAGCTTCTGGCCGTGCTGAAGCGAGCAGGCGGCGTGGTAGGCGATGCGCAAGCCCGTCCACATCATCGGCGGCATCAAGCCGATCTCGTCGACGAACTCGGTGATGTCGCGTGCGAGCGCGGAGATATAAGCGGCGCGCTCGGCATAGCCGCGGTCGCGCGCGAGCAGATTGCCGTAGTCCTTCACCATCGTGCCGCAGCCCGAGGTCGTGACGATGATGGCGTCGAGGGGCTTCTCGCGGATCACCGCCGTCCAGGCGTCGATATTGCGCCTGGCATAGTCGCGCGCTTCCTCTTCCTTGCCGAGATGATGCACGAGGGCGCCGCAGCAGGTCTCGTCCTTGACCACGACGACATCGACGCCGTGGCGCCGGAGCAGCCTGATGGCGGAGCGGCTGATCGAGGGCTGCAACACTTCCTGCACGCAGCCGAGCATCAGCGCGACGCGCTTCGCCTTCGGGTCCGCGCCGAGCTCGGAGCGCGGCCGCGCGAGCTTGGTCTCGGGCAGGCGCGCGGGCACGAGGGCCAGCGCCGCCGCCGATCGTTGCAAGCCGAGCCGCGCCAGAAACCCGCGGAGCGGCCGCAGGAGCCAGCCCAGGGTCAAAGCGAGCCGGAAACGGCGCGGGTTCGGCAGCACCTTGGCCAGGAAGAAGCGCAAGGCGTGTTGCTGCGGCGAGCGATGGCCCTTGGTGGTGATGCGCGTTCGGGCGAGATCGACGAGATGCATGTAATCGACGCCGCTCGGGCAGGTGGTCATGCAGGAGAGGCAGGAGAGGCAGCGGTCGATGTGATAGGTCGTGGACGCCGTCACCTGGCGTTCCTCGAACATCTGCTTCATCAGGTATATGCGGCCGCGCGGGCTGTCGCGCTCGTCGCCCGTGAGCACGTAGGTCGGGCAGGTCGCGGTGCAGAGACCGCAATGGACGCAACGCTTCAGGATCGCATCGGCGCGGGCGATGGTCGGATCGGAGAGCTGGACTTCGTTGAAGCTGGTCTGCATCGGTGCCGCCTATATCCCCGCATACATGCGGCCGGGATTGAGAATACCGACCGGATCGAACGCCCGCTTCAACGCCGTGGTCAGCGCCATGAGCGGAGGATCGAGCGGCTGGAACACGTCGATGGCGGCCCTCGCTGCCGTCTCGGCGCGGATCAAGGTGGCATGACCGCCAAATTCGGCAAGCGTGCGGCGTATCTCGACGGCGCCAGCGTCGGAGATCGGCGGGGTTTCGAGCCAGACCAGCCCGCCGGACCAATCATAGAGAACGCGCACGTCGATCTTGCGCGCGACCGCGCCGATCAGCTTGGTCGCGATCGCCGGCCTTGTGGAGATACGCCAGAGCGGGCGTTCAGAGTTGTGGAACATCCTGAGCGTCCTGATCTCGTCCCAGAAGATGCGGCTCCGTTCCGTGTCGAGCTCGAGCGTAGGAGCATAGGCCTGGAGCATTTGCTTGAGGCGGCTCGAGCGATAGCGGGCGGAAGCGGGAAAATTCTCGACCCTGACGGCGGTGACCGCGGCGCCCGCATTGGCGATTTCCTGATCGGTGAAGTGCTCGGCGAGCGCGGCGTGAACGTGCACGGTGCCGGAAACCTCGAACGGCGTGCCGTGCGCCATGCACAGGGCCTGGACTCCGGTCGGATCGGCAAGGCCGAAGCAAAGGACGGTACGCATCTCGCGCTGGGCCGGCAACACCTTCAGCGAAATCTCGGTCATCATCGCCAGCGTCCCCCACGAGCCGGCAAGGAAGCGGCCGAGGTCGTAGCCGGTGACGTTCTTCATCACCCGGCCTCCCGACCTGATGGTCTCGCCGCGCCCGTTGATCGCCTGGACGCCGAGCACATGATCGCGGGCCGAGCCCGAACGGATACGCCTGGACCCGGAGAGATTGGCGGCAACGACGCCCCCGATCGTGCCCTGCCCGCGCTCGAAGCCGAGCAGCGGGCCGAGATCGATCGGCTCGAAGGGAAGTTCCTGGTCGTTCTCGGCAAGAAGCTGCTCGATCTGGCCGAGCGTGGTCCCGGCGCGGGCCACCAGCACAAGCTCGCTCGGCTCGTAGACCGGCACGCCGACCATATTCTCGGTGCTCAGCACGGCGCCGTGCTGGGTCGGGCGCCCGACCTCGCGCTTGGTGCCGCGCCCCATCACCTCGATCGGCGTTCGCGTGTCGGCCGCCTCGGCGATGAGGTAGGCCAGCTCCTCGACATTGTCGGGAGCATGAAAGCCGACACGCATATGCCCGGTCACTGCTGACCTCGCGCTTCGAGCGGAAACACCTTGCCGGGATTGAGCAGCCAATCCGGATCGAAAGCGGCCTTGATCCGCATTTGCTGCACCAGGTCCGCGTCGGAGAACTGCACACGCATCAAATCGCGCTTCTCGACCCCCACGCCATGCTCGCCGGTGAGACAGCCGCCGAGCTCGACGCAGAGCTTGAGGATCTCCGCCCCGCACAGCTCGACGCGCTCGAGCTGAAGCGGATCGTTGGCGTTGTAGAGGATGAGCGGGTGCAAATTGCCGTCGCCGGCATGAAAGATATTGGCGACGTCGAAGCGGTAGCGCCGGCAGATCCAGCCGATCTCGTCGAGCGCCTTGGGCAGCTTCGACAGCGGGATCACGCCGTCCATGCAGTAATAATCGGAGAGCTGGCCGATGGCGCCGAAGGCGGCTTTTCGTCCCTTCCAGATCTTGGCGCTTTCCTCCGCGCTTTGGCTGCGGCGCAGCGTCAGCGGATTGAAGTCCTGGGCGATCTCGGTGATCTTGTCGAGAAGCGTGTCGATCTCGTCCTCCGAGCCCTCGACCTCGACGATGAGGAGGGCCTCGACATCGAGCGGATAGCCCGCGGCGACGAAATGCTCGCAGACGTGAATCGCCGGCCGGTCCATGAATTCGAGCGCAACGGGAACGATGCCTGCGGCGATGATGGCGGCGACGCAGGCGCCTGCCGCCTCGCTCGAGGCAAAGCCGAGCAGCATCGGCCGCGCGCCTTCGGCCGCTTTCAGCAAGCGCACGGTGACTTCGGTGACGACGCCGAGCTGGCCTTCGGATCCGGTGACAAGCGCGAGAAAATCGTAGCCGGGCGCATCGAGACTCGCGCCGCCGATATCGATGATATCGCCGTTCATCAGCACCATGCGGACACCGAGCACGTTGTTGGTGGTGACGCCGTATTTGAGGCAATGAGCGCCGCCGGAGTTGGTCGCGACATTGCCGCCGATGGTGCAGGCGATCTGGCTCGACGGATCGGGCGCGTAGAAGAAGCCGCGGTCCGCGACCGCGTCGGTGATGCCGGAATTGGTGATGCCGGCCTCGACGCGCGCCACGCGGCTTTCGAGATCGACGTCGAGCACCTTGGTCATGCGCGAAAGGCAAAGCACGATGGCATCTTCAAGCGGCAAGGCGCCGCCCGAAAGCGACGTGCCCGCGCCCCTGGGCACGACTTTGATGTGGTTGTCGTGGCAGAAGCGTAAGATCGCGCTCACCTCTTCGGTGCTGCCCGGCAAGAGAACCGCGAGCGGAAGGGTGCGATAGGCGGTGAGCGCGTCGGTCTCGAAGGTGCGGCGCCCTTCCTGATCGGCGATCAGGGTGGCGCCCGGCACAAGCTTCGCCAGCTGCTTCAAGAGCTCGTTGCGGTGCTGGAGGATCGCCTGATCCGGGCTTGGCAGGGCGATATGCGACATCAAAGCGCGTCCGATTAGCGTCGTTCGAGGAGGTTCGCCGGTCCCTGTGTCGCATGGTTAAGGGCTTGCGGGCAATATGCCCGGGCCGGCAAGGGCCGCACGGGGCCGGCGCCGCCCCGCCGTCTTTTGAGGGATGCCGCTTTTGCTGCTAGTCTGCGCTGGTCAAAGATGAGGTTTGCCGTGAGTTGCGCCCGCGACCATCGGCAAGGAGAGATAGGGACGGGTCCCAAGGAGTAGCGAGATGAGCCGATTTCAGTTGCTTGGAGTTGGTGCTGTTGCCGTCATTGCCTTGAGCGGGCCGGCCTTGGCCGAGGGCGACGCCGCCAAAGGCAAAGAGGCCTACGCCAAATGCGCGATTTGCCATCAGGTCGGCCCTGCCGCCCAAAACGCCATCGGTCCCGAGCTGAACGGGATCGTCGGGCGCAAGGCCGCGGCCGCACCCGGGTTCGCCTATTCGCCGGGCCTGAAGAAGCTCGGCGACGAAGGCTTCGCCTGGACGGCCGAAAATCTCGACAAGTGGATCGCCGATCCGAAGGCGATGCTGCCCGATTCCCCCATGGCTCAACTGTTCCAGGGCGTATCGGACGCGCAAGAGCGGGCCGATATCATCGCCTATCTGCAGACCCAGTAGGGCGAGCTCAAGGACTGGATTTCGTTTCGGCCGCCGCGCCCGGCGCCTGCTTCGGCGCGGCGGTTGAAGACGGCGCGGGCGCGACGACGTTCCGCGCCGCCTCGCCGAACTTGGCGATGTCGTCGAGGACGGCCCTGAAGAAATAGTCCCGGTCGCCCTCTTCCTTGGCGATTTCTTCCCAGGCCGAGCGAAGCGCGGCCAGCACCGCCTCCGGCATTTGCTCGACGCGGACGCCGTTCTCCGATTTCATCTTGTCGAGAGCTTCGGTTTGCAACCGCGCGCTTTCGGCAAGCGTCGCCTGCAACGTCTCGCGGCACGCATCCTCGATCAAGGCGCGATCGCTGTCGGAAAGCCCGTCCCAGCGATCCTTGTTGACGAGAAGCTCGAGAACCGTCTCGGGCTGCTGCCAGCCGGGCTGATAGATGAGCTTGACCTTGTCCTTGATCGCGAAGCGCTCGTCGACGGCGGGCGTGTAAAGCTCGGCGGCGTCGATCTTGCTCTTGGCGAAGGCGGCTTCGAGCTCGCCGCCCGGCACCAGCACCGTGACCGCGCCCGCGCGCGACATGACCCTGCCGCCCAAGCCGAAGATGCGCATGCGCAAGCCCTCGAGGTCGGAGGCGCCTCTGATCTCCTTGGCGAACCAGCCGCCCGCCTCCGCGCCGCCGAAGGCGCAAGGGACGACGTGAACCTTGAACCCGGCGTGGTCGTACATTTCCTGATAGAGCGTCCTGCCGCTGCCGGACTCGAACCAGGCGAGATAGCGCGGCGCGTCGAGCCCGAAGGGGTAGCCGGCGAAGAGCGGAGCGGCAGGAAGCTTCGCCGCCCAGAAACTCGCGGTGGCGAAGCCCGCATCGACCGCGCCGTCGGAGACCTTGTCGAGGACCTCGTCGGGCTTGGTGCCGTCGCCCGGCTCCTTCAGCACGAGGATGAGGCGCCCAGCCGAGCGCTTCTCGATCAGCTTGGCGAGCTGTGCCGCCGCTGTGCCGAGACCGGGGAGATGAGTGCCGTAAACCATGGGCGTGACGAGGCGCACCGGCTCCGCGCCCGCCGCCAGGCTTGGCGGCGTCAGGACAGCTAGAAGCAGCAAAAATCGGCGCAATCGCTCCTCCGCTCCTTTGCTCCGACGCTGTCGCGGATTCGGTTTCCTTGAGTCGCGGCCGCAATGCTACATCCTGGCTCCCATGTCCCGCCACAAGGGCGAAGCTCGCTAAGACGCAAATGACCTCGGACCCCCGCCCCCATGTCGGCCTGTTCGTCACCTGCCTCGCCGATCTGTTCCGGCCGAGCGTGGCGTTCGCGGCGATCAAGCTGATCGAGGCCGGCGGCGGCCGGGTCGAGGTGCCCCGCCCCCAGACCTGTTGCGGACAACCCGCCTATAATTGCGGCGACCGGAGAAGCGCGGTCGCCATCGCCCGCCAAGTGGTCGAGACCTTCGAGCGGTTCGACTACGTCGTCGCGCCGTCGGGCTCCTGCGCCGGCATGCTGAGGCGGCACTATCCCGGCCTGCTCGCCTCAGATCCCGGCTTCGCCGAGCGGGCTTCGAGCCTTGCCGCCAAGAGTTTCGAGCTGACCGCGTTCCTCACCGATGTCCTCAAGCTCAAAGCCGTCGATGCGGCCTTCTCCGGAACCGTGACCTATCACGATTCCTGCTCGGCCTTGCGCGAGCTCGATCAGCACGACGCCCCGCGCCTTCTCCTCGCAAGCGTCAAGGGGTTGACGCTGGTGGAGCTTGGCGACGGCGCGGTCTGCTGCGGCTTCGGCGGCGCTTTCTCGGTCAAGTATCCGGACATCTCCACCGCGATCCTCGACGCCAAGCTGAACGACATCGCGGGAACCGGCGCCCGAACCGTGTTGTCGGGCGATCTCGGCTGCCTCATGCAAATCGCGGGGCGTCTCGCGCGCGAGAACGCGCCAATCGAAGCGCGCCATGTCGCCGAAATTCTCGCCGGCATGACCGATGGGCCGGCAATCGCCGCGCCGCGTGCGACGCGCTAGGAGCCGGGATGGGCGCGGCGAAGCAAGATTTCGGACGAGAAGCCACGCGGGCGCTGGCGGACCCCGCGCTGCAAAAGGCGCTCGTCAACGTCAAGCGCGGCTTCGTGGCCAAGCGCACGGCCGCCCGCGCCGAGCTCCCCGAATTCGATTTGCTGCGCGAGGAGGCGCGCGCGATCAAGGACCACACGCTCGCTCATCTCGATCTCTATCTCGAAGCCTATGAGCGCAAGGTCGCCGCGTGCGGCGGCGCGGTGCATTACGCGAGCGACGCAGGCGAGGCCCGCGCCATCGTGCTGCAACTGTGCCAGGCGGCGGGAGCGCGGCTCGTCGCCAAGGGCAAGTCGATGGTGTCGGAGGAGATCGGCCTCAACGCCCATCTCGAAGAAGCGGGGGTCGAGGTGGTCGAAACCGATCTCGGCGAATATGTCGCCCAAGCCCGCGGCGAGCGTCCGAGCCACATCATCGCGCCGATCATCCACCTCAACAAAGACAGCGTCGAGCGCACCTTCCGCAACCTCCACCGGCGCTTGCCGCCGCAACGGCGGCTCGATCGGGCCGAGGACCTCGTGGCCGAGGCGCGCAAAGTCATGCGCGAGAAATTCCTCACCGCCGAGCTCGGCATCACCGGGGCGAATTTCCTCATCGCCGAAACCGGCTCCTCGGTGATCGTCACCAATGAAGGCAACGGCGACCTCTGCGCGACGCTGCCGCGCACCCATATCGTCATCGCCTCGATCGAGAAGATCGTGCCGACGCTCGAGGACGCATCGGTGCTGCTCAGGCTGCTCGCCCGCTCGGCGACCGGCCAGGACATCACCACCTACACGACCTTCTCGACGGGGGCGCGGCGTGAGGGCGATCCCGACGGCCCGCGCGCCTGCCATGTCGTCCTGCTCGACAACGGACGGAGCACGATGCTCGGCAGCGCATTCGCCGACATGCTGCGCTGTATCCGCTGCGGGGCCTGCCTCAACCATTGCCCGGTCTACGGCGCGATCGGCGGCCACGCCTATGGCGCGGTCTATCCCGGTCCGATGGGCGCGGTCTTGACGCCGCAACTCGAAGGCATCGACCGCGCCCGCGACCTTCCCAACGCGTCGAGCCTGTGCGGGCGCTGCGAGGCGGTCTGCCCGCTCGCGATCCCCCTCCCCGCCATGATGCGGGCTTGGCGCGAGAAGGATTTCGCGCGCGGCAACCCGCCCCTCAAGGAGCGGCTCGCCCTGAAGCTCTGGTCGTACGCGGCACGGCGCCCGCGCCTCTATCATGCGCTCGCGCGCATCGCCGCGAGGCGGCTCGCGCGGCGCGCGGGAACGCATGGGAGGTTGCGCCGCTTCCCCTTCCTCAAAGGCTGGACCGGCACGCGCGATCTCCCCGCGCCCGAGGGCGAGACCTTTCACGACCTTTACGCCAAGGCGCAACGCGAGAGGTCCTCATGAGCGTTCAGGATGAAGCCCGGACCAAGATCTTCGAGCGCATCCGCGCGAGCCTCGGCACCGAGCGGCTTGACCGCGCGCGACGGAGCGCCGTCGGCCGGCGCCTCGAGCGTCATCCGCGCGGCCCCCTGCCCGAACGCGCCAAGCGCCGCGGCGAGGAGCGCCTCACGCTCTTCAGCGCGATGCTCGCCAAGCAAGGCGCCGAGGTGCGCCGCGTCGCCACGCCCAAGGAGGCGGTCGGCGCCATCGCCTCCTATCTCGGCACCTGCAACCTGCCGCCGCGCTTGCGCATGGGCCGGGACCGCGTGCTCGCGGGGCTGCCCTGGCGCGAGGCGTGGGACATCGAACGCGTGTTCGGGGCGGCAGAGGCGGACGACAGAGCCTCGCTGTCGCGGGCCGTCGCGGGCGCGGCCGAGACCGGGACCTTGTTCCTCCTCTCCGGTCCCGACAATCCGACCAGCCTGAACTTCCTGCCCGAGGCGCATAGCGTGCTGATCGCCGCCGCCGACATCTTCCCCTCTTACGAGGAGGCCTTCGACCATATCCGCGGGCTTTCCGGCGGCCTCATGCCGAGGACCGTCAATCTCATCAGCGGGCCGTCGCGCACCGCGGATATCGAGCAGACCATCGTGCGCGGCGCGCACGGCCCGCGCCGCCTGCATGTGCTGATCCTCGGCTGAGGGGCGGCCGGCAAGGGCCTCTTTTCCAAGGCAAATTCTTGAATTTCGCTCGCTTCCCTTCGCTTGAGGCTTTACGTTATGGTGCAACGCAACGCGCGCGGTCCGCGCGGAGCAGGTCCGGCTTGCAGAAAACCGGCTCGGGGTGGCCCTTCATGCGCTTTGCCGTCTGGCTGATCGAGCGTCCGCGCTGGTTCAAGCGGGCCGTCTTGATCGTCAACGACCTTCTGCTTTTGAGTCTCGCGGTGTGGGCGGCCTACACGCTCAGGCTGAGCCGCCTCTACGTGCCCGACCAACTCGACAAATGGCTGGTGATGGCGGCGGCGCCGATCATCGGCGTCACCGTGTTCTATATGCGCGGGCTGTACAAGCTCGTGACCCGTTTCATCGGCCCGGAGGGCACGACACGCATCTATATCGCCGTGTTCATCGCCGCGGTGTTGTGGGCGGTCGCGGTCTTGATGAGCGGGGTCAAGGATCATCCGCGCTCGGCCATCGTCATCTATGCGCTGATCGCCGCCCTTCTGATCCGGCTCAGCCGGCAATGGGCCGGAGCGCTGTTGCTCGCGGCGGCACCGCAGCACAAGCCCGCGAGCTTCGACACCCGCAAGAACGTCATCATCTACGGCGCGGGCACGATCGGCATCCAGCTGCTCCGCGCTCTCAACGAGGCCGGCGGCTACAAGACCGTGGCCTTCATCGACTCGAACCCTTCGCTTGCCGGCCAGCTCGTCCACGGCGTCAAGGTGCTGAGGCCCGAGAAGATCGGCAAGGTGATCGCCGACGAGAACGTGAAAGAGGTGCTGCTCGCCACGCCCACCGCGCTCCGCGGCGAGCGCCGGATCGCGCTGAAGGTCCTCGAGGCGTTTCCGGTGGCGGTGAAGACGCTGCCGGCGCTCGAGGACATCGCCTCGGGTCACGTCCAGGTGAGCGACCTCCGGCCGATCGACGTCGAGGATCTGCTCGGCCGCGATCCTGTCACGCCCGACATCGAGCTCCTCGCCGCCAATGTGCGCGGCAAGACGGTGATGATCACGGGCGCGGGCGGCTCGATCGGATCGGAGCTGACGCGCCAGCTGCTCATGCTGGCGCCGAAGACGCTCGTCCTGCTCGAGCTGTCTGAGGTCGCGCTTTACGACATCACGATGGAGATCGACAACATCAAGCGCCGCATGCACGTCGAGGGCGTCGCCGCGCCATCGACCGCCATCGTCGCCGTGCTCGGCTCGGTGCTCGACCGCAAGCTCGTGGCTCGCACCGTCAAGGACCACGGCGTCGAAGTGATCTATCACGCGGCCGCCTACAAGCACGTACCCATCGTCGAGACCAACCCCTTCGCCGGCCTTCAGAACAACACCTTTGGCACCCTGGTCGTGGCCGAGGTCGCCAAGGAGCTCGGCGTCGAGCGCTTCGTGCTGGTGTCGAGCGACAAGGCCGTGCGCCCGACCAACATCATGGGCGCGAGCAAGCGGCTGGCCGAGCAAATCCTCCAGGCGCTGGCGCAGGAGCCGGGCGCCGCGACCGTCTTCACCATGGTGCGCTTCGGCAACGTGCTCGATTCGTCCGGGTCCGTGGTCAAGCTGTTCCGCACCCAGATCAAGGCGGGTGGACCGGTGACGGTCACCCATCCGGAGGTGATCCGCTATTTCATGTCGATCCCCGAGGCGGCCCAACTCGTCATCCAGGCGGGAACGATGGCCGAGGGCGGCGAAGTGTTCGTGCTGGAGATGGGAACGCCGGTCAAGATCGACGACCTCGCCCGCACCATGATCCGCCTCTCGGGCCTCGAAGTGCGCGACGACAAGCATCCCGACGGCGACATCGCCATCGCCTATGTCGGCTTGCGCCCCGGCGAGAAGCTCTACGAGGAGCTTCTCATCGGCGAGAACACGACCGGCACGAGCCACCCGCGTATCTTCAAGAATTCGGAGCCGATCGTGCCGTTCGAAGAGCTTGCGCGCGTGCTGGAACGCCTCGAAGACGCGATCCACGGTCTTGACGAGAGCGCGATGCAGGAACTGCTGCGGTCGGTGGTCGAGGGCTATGCGCCGGCAAGCAGCGGGCCGCAAGTCGCGGGCAAAGACGAGTGGCAGCCCGCCTCGCGCACGCTCCATTAGAACGAATGAGCGAGCCCGAGCCCCTGCTATGGGCGGCCGTTCTGGTCGCGGGATGCGCAAGCCTCTCGGCCGTCCTGATCTTCTTTCTCAGGCCCTTGCTCGTGCAACATCTCATGGCGCATCCCAATGCGCGCTCCTCGCACAAGACCCCGACGCCGCAAGGCGCGGGGCTCGCGGTCATGCTCGCGGTGTTCGCGGGCATCGTGCTCGCGCTCCTGACGGCGCCGCCGCTGGGAGCGCCCGGCCTCGTTCCCGTCCTCGTCGTCGCTTGCGGCCTCACCATCCTCGGCGCGCTCGACGACTGGCTGACGCTTCCCGTGTCGTGGCGCTTCGCGGGCCAGACGCTTGCGGCCGTCGCGCTCGTGCTCAGCCTGCCGCAAGGCTTCCAGATCCTCCCCGGCCTCATCCCGCTCGCGCTCGAGCGCGCGCTGATCGCCTTCGGCATTGTGTGGTTCATCAATGCGGTGAATTTCCTCGATGGACTCGACTGGATGACGGTCGTCCAGGTCGTGCCGATCGCGCTCGGGATCGCCATTCTCACCGCGCTCGGCGCCGTGCCGGCGACGATCGGCGTGCTCGCGCTCGCGCTCCTCGGCGCCATGCTCGGCTTCGCCGTCTTCAACAAGCATCCGGCGCAGATCTTCCTCGGCGATGCGGGG
>JBFWTF010000020.1:0-19719 GCA_050247995.1 Methyloceanibacter sp.
GCGGTCACGCGCTATCCCGTCACGGCCGACGGCGTTGCCGATCTGGAAGCCCTTGCCGGGCAGCTTCAGGACGCACAGCGTTCGGGCGAGAGGTCCTTCGTCTCGTTGATGACGGCCAACAACGAGACCGGCGCCATCCAGCCGGTCGTGGAGGCGAGCCGCATCGTCCATGATGCGAACGGCATCTTCCATACCGACGCGGTGCAGGCGGCGGGACGGATCGAGCTCGACATCGCCGGGCTCGGCGCCGATCTCTTGAGCGTCTCGGCCCACAAGATCGGCGGTCCCAAGGGCGTCGGGGCGCTTGTGCTTAAAGAGGGCGCAGCCGTCGAGCCCCTGTTCGCGGGCGGAGGCCAGGAGCGCCGCCGCCGCGGCGGAACGGAGAACGTTCCCGGCATTGTCGGGTTTGGCGTGGCGGCCGAGCTCGCCGTGGTTGACCTCGCCAAGGTGGACGAGATCGCAAGGCTGCGCGATGAGCTCGAGCGTGGCGCCCTTGCGCTCGCGGAAGGCGCCGTCGTGCTTTCGGCAGGCGTCGCGCGGCTCCCCAACACGACCTGCCTTGCCGTGCCGGGCGTCAAGGCCGAGACGCTCGTCATCGGGCTCGATCTTGCCGGCGTCGCCGTGAGCGCGGGGGCAGCCTGCTCCTCCGGCAAGGTCGAGGCGTCACATGTGCTCGGCGCCATGGGCGTCGCCGACGAGCTTCGCCAGGGCGCGATCCGCGTAAGCCTTGGTTTTGGGACCGCGAATGCCGATATCAAGAGTTTCCTGGAAGCTTTTGGTGAGCTCATCGGGCGGCTGAGGCCGAGAGTGGCGGCCTAAGGTGCCGCGTTAGGACGAACGGAGAGAGACGAGAGATATGCCTGCCGTTAAGGAGACTGTCGCCCGCGTCAAAGCGATCGACGTCGACAAGTACAAATACGGCTTCACCACCGAGATCGAGTCGGTCAAGGCCCCGAAGGGCCTGAACGAGGACGTGATCCGTTTCATCTCGGCCAAGAAGGGCGAGCCCGAATGGCTGCTCGCCTGGCGGCTCGACGCCTATCGGCGCTGGCTCACGCTCGAAGAGCCGACTTGGGCCAACGTTCACTATCCCAAGATCGACTTCCAGGAGCTCTATTACTACGCCGCGCCCAAGAGCACCGAGGGGCCGAAGAGCCTTGAGGAGGTCGATCCCGAGCTGCTCAGGACCTATGCGCGCCTCGGCATTCCGCTCTCCGAGCAGAAGGTGCTCGCAGGGGTGGAGGGCGCGCGGCTCGAGGGCCGCGTCGCCGTCGATGCCGTGTTCGACTCCGTCTCCGTCGTGACGACCTTCAAGGAAGAGCTGGCCAAGGCCGGCGTGATCTTCTCCTCGGTGTCCGAGGCGGTGAAGACCCATCCCGAGCTGGTGCGCCAGTATCTCGGCTCGGTCGTTCCCATCACCGACAATTTCTACGCCACGCTCAACTCGGCGGTGTTCTCCGACGGCAGCATCGTCTACGTGCCGCCGGGCGTGCGCTGCCCGATGGAGCTCTCGACCTATTTCCGCATCAACGAGAAGCAGACCGGCCAGTTCGAGCGCACGCACATCATCGCCGACAAGGGCTCCTACGTCAGTTACCTCGAAGGCTGCACCGCGCCGATGCGCGACGAGAACCAGCTCCATGCCGCCGTGGTCGAACTGGTCGCGCTCGACGACGCCGAGATCAAATATTCCACGGTGCAGAACTGGTACCCCGGCGACAAGCAGGGCAAGGGCGGCATCTACAATTTCGTGACCAAGCGCGGCGATTGCCGCGGGCCCCGCTCCAAGATCTCCTGGACGCAGGTCGAGACCGGCTCGGCCATCACCTGGAAATATCCGAGTTGCATCCTGCGCGGCGACGGCTCGCGCGGCGAGTTCTACTCGATCGCCATCTCCAACGGCTATCAGCAGGTCGATTCCGGCACCAAGATGATCCATCTCGGCCGCGACACATCGAGCCGCATCATCTCCAAGGGCATCGCCGCCGGCCACTCCAACAACACCTATCGCGGCCTCGTCTCGGCGCACCGGCGCGCGGCCAACGCCCGCAACTTCACCAATTGCGACTCGCTCCTCATCGGCGACAAATGCGGCGCCCATACCGTGCCCTATATCGAGGCCAAGAACGCGAGCGCCACTTTCGAGCACGAGGCGACCACCTCCAAGATCTCCGACGACCAGCTGTTCTATTGCTTGCAGCGCGGACTGTCCGAGGAGGAGGCGGTGGCGCTGATCGTCAACGGCTTCGTCCGCGACGTGCTCCAGCAGCTGCCGATGGAGTTCATGGCCGAGACGCAGAAGCTGATCGGCATCAGCCTCGAAGGATCGGTCGGCTAAAATGAGTCAGATACCAACGGATTAGAAAAGAATCGTGATGCTTGAGATCAAGAATTTGCACGTCGATGTCGATGGCCGCGAGATCCTCACCGGTCTCGACCTCACCCTGCCTCAAGGCGAGGTGCACGCGATCATGGGGCCGAACGGCTCGGGCAAATCGACCCTCGCCTATGTGCTCGCCGGCAAGGAGGATTACGAGGTCACCGCGGGCTCCATCGCCTGGAAGGGCGAGGACTTGCTGGCGATGACGCCGAGCGAGCGCGCCGCCAAGGGCGTGTTCCTCGCCTTCCAGTATCCCCTGGAGATTCCGGGCGTCGCCACCATGACCTTCCTGCGCACGGCGGTGAATGCCGTGCGCAAGGCCCGCGGCGAGACCGAGCTTTCGACGCCGGACTTTTTGCGTTTCGTGCGCGAGAGGGCGGGAGCGCTCAAGATCGATCCCGACATGCTGAAGCGCCCGCTCAATGTCGGCTTCTCCGGCGGCGAAAAGAAGCGCAACGAGATCTTGCAGATGGCCTTGCTTCAGCCCTCGCTCTGCGTGCTCGACGAGACCGATTCCGGCCTCGACATCGACGCGCTCCGCATCGTCGCCGAAGGGGTGAATGCGCTGCGTTCGCCCGAGCGGGCGATGCTCGTCATCACCCACTACCAGCGGCTCCTGAACTACATCGTGCCCGACCGCGTGCATGTGCTGTCCGAGGGCAGGGTGGCGCGCTCGGGCGGGCCCGAGCTTGCGCTCGAGCTCGAGCAGTCGGGATACGCCGAGTTCGGCGAGGCAGCCGCGTAGGAAAGGCCGTCATGGACCTCCCCGTCCAGCAATTCAGGACCAAGGCCGAGCAGGGCTATCTCGACCTGTTCGAGACGGCGAAAAAGGCGCTGCCGGGCGCCGGCGATCCCTTCGTCGCGGACCTGAGGGCCAAGGCCATCGAGACTTACGGCAGGCTCGGCCTGCCCCATCGCCGCATCGAGGCCTGGAAATATACCGACCTGCGCGCGCGGCTCACCGACCTCAATCCGCTCATCAAGCCTGACGGCGCGGCCGTGACCGATGCCGAATTGGAGCGAGCGCTCGGCGATGGCATCGCGAGCCTTCCCGCCTACCGTCTCGTCGTGGTCGAGGGCGATCTCAGGGCCGATCTGTCCGATCTTGCCGGCCTCAAAGCCAAGGGCGTCGAGGCGGTCTCGCTGTCGCGGGCGCTGGAGAAGCCGCCGTCCTGGCTGCAAGGGGCGCTTGGACGCGTCAATCCGCGCGACGACGACGCCGTGCTTGCCCTCAACACCGCTCTGATGACGGGCGGCGTCGCCTTGCGCATCGGCGAGGGCGTCCTCCTCGACAAGCCTATTCACCTCGTTGCGATCGATGGCGAGGGCGTCCCCGCCTCGACCTTCACCCGCAACGTCGTCATCGCCGAGTCCGGAAGCTCCGCCGCGCTGATCGAGAGCTTTGCCAGCTTGAGGAGCTTGCAGCGCAATGCCGTGACTGAGGTCAGGATCGGCGCCAAGGCCGCGCTCAAGCACGTCAAGCTACAAGCGGAAAGCGGCGACGCCTTTCATCTTTCCACCTGGCTCGTCGAGCTTGGCGCGGACGCCCGTTACGACGCCTTCCAGTTCTCGACCGGTGCCGCGCTCGCGCGCAACCAGGTCTATTTGCGCTACGCGGGCGAGGGGGCCTCGGCCGAGATTTCCGGCGCCTTCCTTTCGCGCGACCGCCAGCATTGTGACACGACGCTGCTCGTCGAGCACCGTGTCCCGCATTGCGTGAGCCGCGAGTTCTTCAAAGGCGTGCTCGACGGCGATGCGCGCGGCGTGTTCCAGGGCAAGATCATCGTATCGCCGGGCGCGCAGAAGACCGACGGCAAGCAAATGGCGGGCGCTCTGCTCCTGTCCGAGACGGCCGAGTTCGATTCCAAGCCCGAGCTCGAGATTTTCGCCGACGACGTCGTCTGCGGCCACGGTTCCACCTCCGGCCAGATCGACGAGGAGCTTCTGTTCTATCTCGAAGCCCGCGGCATCCCGGAGGCGGAAGCCCGTGCCCTTCTGGTTCAGGCCTTCGTCGGCGAGGCGATCGAGCGCATCGAGGACGAGGCCTTGCGCGAGGCGCTGGGCGGCGCGTCTTCCGCCTGGCTCGGCATCGCGTCCGATTGACGGGGCGCAAGATGACCGCGCTCACACCGGCGAAAAAGGGCCGCAAGGCAGCGCAAGCGCCGCTCGACATAGAGGCGATCCGCGCCGATTTCCCCATCCTCTCCCGCGAGGTCAACGGCAAGAAGCTCGTCTATCTCGACAACGGCGCCTCGGCGCAGAAGCCGCGCGCCGTGCTCGACACCATCGCCCGCGCCTATGGCGGCGAGTACGCCAATGTGCATCGTGGGCTGCATTATCTCAGCAATCTCGCCACCACCCATTTCGAAGAGGCGCGCGAGACCGTGCGCCGTTTCCTCAATGCGCGCTCCGACGCCGAGATCGTGTTCACCCGCAACGCCACCGAGGCGATCAACCTGGTCGCGTCCTCTTACGGCGCGCCGAATATCGGCGCGGGCGACGAGATCCTCCTCACCATCATGGAGCACCATTCCAATATCGTGCCGTGGCACTTCCTGCGCGAACGCCAGGGCGCGGTGCTGAAATGGGCGCCCATCGCCGACGACGGCGCCTTCCTGCTCGATGAATGGGAGCGGCTCATCACCCCGCGCACCAAGATAATCGCCATCACCCACATGTCGAACGTTCTCGGCACGGTCGTGCCGCTGAAGGAGGTGGTGCGGATCGCGCATGAGCGCGGCATTCCCGTGCTCGCCGATGGTGCGCAAGGCGCGGTTCATCTTCCCGTCGATGTGCAGGACCTCGACGTGGACTTCTATGCCTTCACCGGACACAAGCTCTACGGCCCGACCGGGATCGGCGTGCTCTACGGCAAGCACGAGCACTTGGAGCGCATGCGTCCCTATCAGGGCGGCGGCGAGATGATCGGCACGGTCACGACCGAGAATGTGACCTATGCCAAGCCGCCGCACCGCTTCGAGGCGGGAACCCCCGCCATCGTCGAGGCGATCGGGCTCGGCGCCGCCATCTCCTATGTCGAGAGCGTGGGACGCGAGGCCATCCTCGCCCATGAGATGGCGCTGCTCGACTACGCCATGGACCGCCTCGGCGAGCTGTCCTGGCTTCGCATCTTCGGCCGCGCCGAAGGCAAGGGCAGCATCGTCGCCTTCAACGTGGAAGGCGCCCACCCCCACGACGTGAGCACGATCCTCGACCGTTACGGGGTGGCGGTGAGGGCCGGAACCCATTGCGCCGAGCCGCTGCTCGCGCGCTACGGGGTGACCTCGACCTGCCGCGCCTCCTTCGCCATGTACAACACCATGGAAGAGGTCGATACTCTTATCGAGGCGCTGCACAAGACGCGCGCGATGTTTGCTTAAGTCGTGACCGGAATGATCGAAAAGACGCGAACCGACGATGCCGCCTCCCGCGAGGCCGTTCCCGACGCCGAGACCGCGCCCGAGCCCGGCGAGATCAAGGCTTGCATCGGCGCGACCGGCGGCGGCGAGGGGACGGCGCCGGGTCTCTCGGAGGAAGATATCGAGCGGCTCAAGAGCGAGCTGATCGCCGCGATCAAGACCGTGTTCGATCCCGAGATCCCGGTCGATATCTACGAGCTTGGCCTGATCTACCGGCTCGACGTCGATCCGGATCGCAATGTCGAGATCGACATGACGCTGACGGCGCCGGGCTGCCCGGTCGCGGGCGACATGCCCGGCTGGGTGGAGAACGCCGCCTCCGCCGTTCCGGGCGTGGGCCAGGTCAAGGTCAATCTCGTGTTCGACCCGCCCTGGGACATGAGCCGGATGAGCGACGCGGCGCGGCTCGACCTCAACATGTTCTAAGAGCCAAGCCTTGAACGCGCCCGCGAATTACCCCAACTTCAAGCCATGACCGCCCGTCCCCGCCCGCAAGTGATGCGCCTGACCGAGGCCGCCGCAGCGCGCATCCGCGCCCTTCAGGCCGCCTCGGGCAAGCCTGTCGAGGGCGTGCGCATCGGCGTCAAGAACGGCGGCTGCGCCGGCATGGAATACACCATGGAATATGCCGAGACGCGCGGGCCCCATGACGAGGTGGTCGAGGACAAGGGGGTCAAGCTCCTGATCGACCCCACCGCGGTCATGTTCCTGCTCGGCACCGAGATGGACTTCCGCACCGATCGGATGCGCTCGGGTTTCGTGTTCAACAACCCGAACCAGACATCCGCCTGCGGCTGCGGCGAGTCGGTCGCACTCAAGCCCGCCGGGGAATCGGCGCAAGAGAGTTCCTGATTCCCCCCGGCACGGTCGTCGCAACCTTTCTAATCGGTGTCATTCCCGCGTCCGGTAATCTTCCCCGAGACCCGGCGGTTACGGGATTGCCCGGTCAAACCGGGCAATGACAAGTTCATCTGAGGGGATCACGTCATTCTCCCTCTCCCTCAAGGAGAGGGGAAATACGTGGTCGGAGTTTGTCGCGATTTTCGCTGCCAGCATCCGTCATGGCCGGGCTTGTCCCGGCCATCCACGATTGGTTCTTCGCCGCTCACGAACTCGTGGATGCCCGGCCTGAAGCCGGGGCATGACGAAATGAAGTTCAGCTGAGATGCGTTGCCGTAACTGTAAGGCTGTTGTTCGTCCGCCCGAGCGCTAAGTCACCCGGACCGGGCGCATCATGAAGGCCGGCACGTGGTCCCCCATGCCTTGCTGGCGAGGGCGGTGCGGCTGCGCTTGCGGCTGGGATTGCGGCTTCTTTTGCTGTTGGGCGGGCGCCGGGTGACTGTGCGCTTTGCGCTCGCTTTGATGAGGATGCTTGGGGTGTTCGGGGCGGCGCTCCTCGCGGTCCTTGCCGTGATGAGCGTGGGGGGCCGGATGTTTCGGGGTCTGGCTCGCTTGCCCGCCCGCGCCCTGGGGGCGTCTGTCGCGTCTTGAACGGTTGCCGCGGCGATGGCGCCCATTGCCGTTCGGCCGCTCGGCTTCGGCCTCTTTCTGCTCTTCATCGCTCGGCGCCCCGTCAACCCAGGCGATCTCCTGGCGGAGCAGTTTCTCGATCGCCTTGAGCGCCTTGTAATCCTTTGGCGTCACGAGCATTGCGGCGAAGCCTTCGCGTCCCGCTCGCCCCGTTCGCCCGATGCGATGGATATAGTCCTCGGGGTGGATCGGCACGTCGTAATTGAAGACGTGGCTCACGTCGGGAATATCGAGGCCGCGCGCGGCCACGTCGCTCGCGGCGAGGAAGGCGATCTGGCCGTTGCGGAAGGCGTCGAGCGTCGCCATGCGCTGGTGCTGGTCCATGTCCCCGTGCAACGCGCCGACGCTGAAGCCGTGGCGCTGAAGCGAGCGATGAAGGATGCCGACATCCTTCTTGCGATTGCAGAAGATGATGGCGTTCCTGACCGCGGTCTCCCGCATCAAGGCCCTGAGCGCCTCGCGCTTCCCGGCCGGATCGTCGGGCGCCCGCTTGAGGCGCTGCACGATGGTGGCCGCGGCGGTCGCCTGCGGCGCCACTTCGATGCGCTCCGGCGTGTGCAGGAATTTGTCGGCGAGGCGCTGAATTTCCGTCGGCATCGTCGCCGAGAAGAACATCGTCTGCCGGGTAAAGGGGAGAAGCTTGCAGATGCGCTCGACGTCGGGAATGAAGCCCATGTCGAGCATGCGGTCGGCCTCATCGACCACGAGGATCTCGATGCCGTTCAGAAGCAGCTTGCCGCGCACGAAATGGTCGAGCAGGCGCCCCGGGGTGGCGATCACGACGTCGGCGCCGCGATCGAGCTTGCGGTCCTGGTCGTCGTAGGACACGCCGCCGATGAGAAGGGCCACGGTGAGCTTGTGGTTCTTGCCGAGGGTCTCGAAATGCTCGGCGACCTGCGCGGCGAGCTCGCGCGTCGGCTCGAGGATGAGCGAGCGCGGCATGCGTGCCCGTGCGCGGCCCCGTTCGAGCCG
Source organism: Methyloceanibacter sp. (assembly GCA_050247995.1). Lineage (GTDB taxonomy): Bacteria > Pseudomonadota > Alphaproteobacteria > Rhizobiales > Methyloligellaceae > Methyloceanibacter. Next base: position 8,302 of record JBFWTF010000020.1, read on the forward strand.
GGTCAGCATCGGCAGCACGAAGGACGCGGTCTTGCCGGTCCCGGTCTGGGCGATGCCGAGCACGTCGCGGCCTGTGACGGCAACGGGCAGGGTCTTGAGTTGGATGGGAGTGGGAGTTAGGAAGCCGGCCGCTTCAACGGCGGACAACACTTTTGGGCTTAGACCAAGATTCGAAAAGCTCATGCGTTAGCTAATTTTCCGCGCGGCTTTTACGCCGCACGTATTTCTTTCTTTAGGCACAAATATTTGCTGCAACGATTCGCAGGCCTTGTGCAAGGTATGACTGAAGCGATGCGAGGATTATTCCCTGCTATTGCTTGGCTCTCAGATAAGCGGCCAAATCACGGGGCGCAAGTGGCAAATTTGCCCGGCGCCCGGATTAAGTTTTGATGACGAAGGGGCGGGGCGCGGCCGTCTTGGCCGTGAGGTCCGGGAAAAGGGCGGGAAAGCCATGAATACCAACGATCATGCCGAAGTGGCCATCAAACCGCCGCTCCTGTTTCTCGGCGCGCTCGCGGGCGGGGCGCTCTTGAGCTACCTCGCGCCGATCGGCCCGGGGCTTGGGGCGGCCAACACGCTCGCCCTGACCGTCGGCGCGATCTTCATCGTCATCGGCCTTGCGATTGCCGCCCTTGCGGTCCGCCGCTTCCGCCTCGCCGGAACGAGCGTCGTGCCGGGCGAGCCTTCGACCGCGCTCGTCATCGCCGGGCCTTATCGCTTCACCAGGAACCCGATCTATATCGGCTTCACGCTCGCCTATTTCGGCTTCGCCATCGTGCTGACCAGCATGTGGGTTCTACTCCTCCTGATCCCGGTTCTGGTCATCTTGCAGCGCGGCGTGGTCCTGCCCGAGGAGGCGTATCTGGAGCGCAAGTTCGGCGACGCCTACCGCAAATACCAGGCAGCCGTGCCGCGCTGGCTCTAGCCGAATGTGTAACGGTGGCGCGAGCGAGGCTGACGAGCGGTGAAGCAGAACGGCGGGCTTGATGCGAACATGCCGGGGCTTTCGGGCGCGGCGCTCGCAAGCCTCTACGTTGCCGCGGCGGCCTTGCCCATGCTGGCCGTATGGGTGGGCGGGATCGAGCCTGCGCCCGCGCTAAGCGAGCTTGGCACCGCGTTCGGCCTGACCGCCGCCGCACTTCTCTATCTCCAGTTCTTGAGCTCGGGGCGCTACGAGGCCATCTCCGGCCGCATCGGCATCGACCGCACCATGGGGTTCCACCGCGTTGCCGCCTTCGTGCTGCTTGCCTTCGTCCTGTTGCATCCATTGAGCTACACCTTCGCCACGCTGATCGTTGATCCTGTTGCGGCTTGGCATCGGCTGACCGGCATGCTTGCGAGCAACCGCCTTCGCACCGGCGTGCTCGCCTTGGCGGGTCTCACCCTCATCATCGCCGTCGCCACGATCCGGTCGCGGCCCTTCATCAGGTACGAATATTGGCGAATGAGCCACGGACTGCTCGCGATCGCCGTGGCGGCCCTGACATTGCAGCATGCGCTGGCGGCGGGAACCTACAGCGCGGAGTATCCCTTGCGAGCCGTTTGGCTCCTGTTCGCGTTGATGGCGGCGGGCGCCATTGGCGTCGTCTATTTCGTGCGGCCTTGGCGCATGTGGCGAGAAGATTGGCGCGTCGAACGCATCTCGGCCCTCGCTGACCGTGTGTGGGAAATGACGCTGCGCGGCCCCGATACGACGCGCTTACGCTTCAGGGCAGGGCAGTTCATCTGGATGACGCTCGCACCCCACCGGCCGCCATTCCACGATCATCCCTTCTCCATCGCGTCCGCCGCTGCCGACCTGCCGCGGCTTCGCCTCATCGTCCGCGAGTCGGGAAATTGCACCGATGCGTTCGGCGCCGTCGCGCCGGGCACGCGCGTCGCGATCGACGGACCGCACGGCAGCTTCGTTCTGCCGGACGGGAGCGGCAGGGTGGCCATGATCGCCGGCGGCGTGGGAATTGCGCCGCTGCTTGGGATCTTGGAGGAGGCGGCTGCTCGCGGCGACCGAAGGCCCTTCCGCTTGCTCTACGCTGCGCGAAACCCCGCGACGCTGGCCGGCCTCGCCCGGCTGCGCGACCTGCAATCCAAACTCGACCTTCTTATTCATTGCGTCGTCGACGAGGGAGCGCGAGGCTCGGATTGCTCGGCCGGGCCGATAAGCGATCGGCATATTTCACGTCTGTTCGACGGAGCGCTGGCGGGCGAGGCGACGGCGCTCGTCTGCGGCCCTCCCGGCATGATGGAGATCGCGACAGACGCCCTGTTGGCAGCCGGCGTGCCGGCGAAATCCATTTGCTACGAGCGGTTCGACTTCGGCGCGGGCAAGGGGCGTCTCGACAAGGTCCGCCGGCGCGAGGCGTTGCTGCCGTTCCTGGCCTTGGTGGCGATGATCGCTGCGTTCAGCCTGCGCTGACGCATCACTGGCCCGGCAACCCGATCAGGTAGTCGATAATTTCGGCTCGAAGCGCGGGGGCTTCAGCGTGATGGGTGCTGAGGATTTGGTCGAGCACGTGCCTGCGCTCCTGTTCGCTGTTCCCCGGTACGTTTCTTGCCACGAAAGCCGGGCGCGGGTGGCACTTGGCGCAGTTCTCCTCGAAGGCCGTTTCGCCCGCGGCGCTCGCGCCGGCAAAGCCAAATGACAGCAACGATCCGAACGCTGCCGCGAGCCATCGGTATCGAGACCGTGTCTGCATATGCTCAATTCTAGCGCGTTTCGTCACCTTGATCGCGCCCGGCTCAGCGATTCCCGTGCGTGACGATCAGCGCATGGCCAAGGGCCGCGCGCGTGAATTCGCTGTCCTGCGCGGCGGGAGCGCCCTGCGCGGGCTCAAGCGACGCCTTCTTCACGGGGTTTCCCGCCGGCAACATCCGGCCTTCCATTACGGTTCCCCACACGCCGATGTCCTTGATCTTGATGGGATCGACTGTGAGCGGATTGTCCTCGAGCACGGTCAGGTTGGCGCGCTTGCCCGGCACGATGCTGCCGAGCTCGTCTTCCAGCTTGAGCGAGAAGGCGGCGTCGATGGTCACGCCGCGGAGCGCAGCCTCGGCCGCTACGCGCTGGTCCGGCCCGGCGACGCGACCGGACGCGGTGATCCGATTCACCGCGCACCACATCAAAAAGAGGGGATCGGCCGGCGCCATCGGCATGTCCGAGTGCAGGGAATAAGAAATGCCCGCCCGCGCCACATCGCCGAGGCGGACCATCTCGTCGGCGCGCTGCGGGCCGAGGCCGACTTTGCCGTACTGATCCGCCAGCGCGCTGACATAGTAGGGGTTGCCGCTGACGATTGCGCCGAGCGCCTTGATCCGCGCCACCTGATCCGGCGCGCTGACCGAGAAATGCACCAGCGTGGTGCGATGGTCGAAGCGCGGCTTGCGGCGCAGATTCGCTTCCAGCGAGTCGAGGGCGCGATCGACGCCGGCATCACCGGTCACGTGGATGTGGATCTGGTAGCCGGCATCCCAATAGATGCGGAAGGCGCGCTCGAAAGCATCGAGATCCATCATCCATTCGCCGTGATGATTGTCGAGATAGGGCTCCCGAAGCTGCATGAGTTGCGAGTAGATGGCGCCGTCGGCAAAAAGCTTGGCCTGCTTGTCGGCGAGGCTGGTCATGCCGCCGTACCAGGCGGCGAGCTTACCGGACTCGGCGATCACCTCGGCATCGTCGGCGTACTTCGCGACCATGCTCTTGCCGTCCACCATGAAGGACCAGCGGAACGGCATATCCGGGCTCGAGAAGACTGCGTTCACGCCGTCCTGAACCGGCTTGGACAGGATCCCGCCGGGCTCGTTGCCGAAGGTTATGCCCTTGGCGTGCATGTAGTCGCGCGTCAGTTCGAGCCCGGCGCGCAACCGCTCTGGAGTCGCAACCATTGAGGCGATATAGGGCAGTACCGCGAACAGCCCTTGCTCCCAGAAATGACCCTTTTCCATGTCGCACTGGGCTTGCGCCGATGGTGTGAAGCGGTTGAAGGCCGCCTGGTCAACGCCGCCGCGCGTCATGGCCGCCGTATTCAGGAACATCTCGTGGCAGGATCGTGCCCAAACGAGAATGGGCGTTGACGTGCTGATGCCGTCCAGGTCGCTGCGCGCGAGCGGGCCGAAGAAGGAGGGGTGATAGCCCCAGCTCAGCACCGGCTCATTTGGGTTTGTCCTTCCGTTCACGGCCCTGCCGAGGCGCTGCATGAAATCCTGCTTGTCCTTCACCGCAGGAACGGTTCCTCCCGGCAGCACCCAGTCCTCAATGGCGAGGATTTCGGAGGACATCGTCAGCGCCGCGAGGACCGGATGGTCATGCTGAGCGATGAAGCCGGGGACGATGACATGATCGGCGAAGGTCGTGTCCACGGTGAAGGGCTGGTCGCCGAGCACCTGCTTGACCTGATCGAGGCTTCCCGCCCCGAGAATGCGGCCGTTCACCACAGCCACCGCCTCAGCCTTCGGCTTCGCGGCATCGAGCGTGACGACCTCTCGCGCGGCGAAGATTCGCGCCTCGGGACTACCCATCGCAGTGCGGCCGATATCGGTCAGAGACTCGGTCAGGGCGAGGGCCCGGCCAAGCGGGCAGATGGCCGACGCTCCGGCCAGACCCGCCCGCAACAACGACCTGCGATCGAGCTTCACCATCGCCAAGTTCCTACCTCAGTTGGTCCCGCGCTCAAATGTCGAGCGCGTCGGGCTTGGCGAACTCCGCCCGCTCTTGGATGAAGCGGAAACGCGCTTCGGGCTTGTTGCCCATCAGCTGATCGACGCGCTTGGCGGTGCCCTTCTCGTCGTCGTCGACCTCGACTTTCAAGAGGAGGCGCGCCTTCGGGTCCATCGTCGTCTCCTTGAGCTGCTTCGGCAGCATCTCGCCCAAGCCCTTGAAGCGCGAAACGTCGATCTTGCCCTTGCCGTTGAACTCTTTCCGCATCAGCTCGTCCTTGTGCGCGTCGTCGCGGGCGTAAGCGGTCTTGGCGCCCTGGCTCAAGCGGTAGAGCGGCGGTACGGCGAGATAGAGATGTCCGCCTTCGATCAGCCCGCGCATCTCGCGATAGAAGAACGTGAGGAGGAGCGAGGCGATATGGGCGCCGTCCACGTCGGCGTCGGTCATCACCACGACCTTCTCGTAGCGCAAATCCTCTTCGCGATAGCGCGTGCCGGTGCCGCAGCCGAGCGCCTGGATCAGGTCGGCGAGAAGCTGGTTGTCGGCGAGCTTGTTCGAGCTTGCGCTGGCGACGTTCAGGATCTTGCCCCTCAGCGGCAGCACCGCTTGCGTGGCGCGGTCGCGCGCCTGCTTGGCCGAGCCTCCGGCCGAGTCGCCCTCGACGATGAAGATCTCGGTGCCTTGCGCGCCGCTCACCGCGCAATCGGCGAGCTTGCCGGGGAGGCGCAAGCGGCGTGTCGCCGTCTGCCGGCCAACTTCTTTTTCTTTCCGGCGGCGCAAGCGCTCTTCGGAACGGTCGACCACCCAGTCGAGCAGACGGTTCGCCTGTGACGGGTTGCCCGTCAGCCAGTGATCGAAGGCATCGCGCACGCCGCTCTCGACGATGCGCGCGGCCTCGGGGCTCGACAGCCGGTCCTTGGTCTGGCCCTGAAACTCGGGCTCGCGGATGAAGACCGAGAGCATGGCGGCGGCGGTGCCGAGCACGTCGTCGGCCGTCACCTGGCCGACGCGCTTGTGGCCGGTGAGCTCGCCATAGCCTCGCAGGCTCTTGGTCAGCGCCGCGCGCAAGCCCGCTTCATGCGTGCCGCCGTCCGGCGTCGGCACGGTGTTGCAATAGGAACTCAAAAAGCCGTCGGCGCTCGCGATCCAGGCGATGGCCCATTCGACCGAGCCCGAGCCCTCGGTCTTCTCGATCCTCCCTGCGAACATGTCCTTGGTGACCGGCTCCTGGCCTTCGATGCGGTCAGCCAGAAAATCCCTGAGGCCACCCGGGAAATGAAACACCGCGCTCTCGGGCGTCTCGCTGTCGCCGGCAAGCAGCGCCTTGGCGCACGACCATCTGATCTCGACGCCGCGGAAGAGATAGGCTTTGGAGCGCGCCATGCGGAAAAGGCGCGAAGGCTTGAAGGCGGCGCCCTTGCCGAAGATCTTGGGGTCCGGCCTGAAGCGGACGCGCGTGCCACGCCGGTTCTTGATCGCGCCGAGGTTCTTCAAAGGTCCGTCGGGAACGCCGCGCGTATAGCTCTGGCGATAGAGCTTCTGGCCGCGCGCCACCTCGACCTCCATCGTCTCCGACAGCGCGTTCGCGACCGAGACGCCGACGCCGTGCAGACCGCCGCTCGTCTCGTAGACCTTGGAGTTGAATTTGCCGCCCGCGTGCAGCGTGGTCATGATGACCTCGAGCGCGGACTTCTTCTTGAACTTGGGATGCGGATCCACGGGGATGCCCCAGCCGTTGTCGGTCACGGTGAGGAAGCCGTCCGCCTCGAACGAAACACCGATATGGTCGGCGTGGCCCGCGACCGCCTCGTCCATGGCGTTGTCGAGCACCTCGGCGAAGAGGTGGTGCATCGCCTTTTCGTCGGTGCCGCCGATATACATGCCGGGACGGCGGCGTACCGGCTCGAGTCCCTCCAGCACCTCGATATCGGCCGCGGTATAGTCCTCGGCGGTGCGCGCGGTGGCGCGGCCGCGGCCTTGCGGCTTCGGCGGCTTGGCCGGCGCTCTCTTAGGCGCGTCTTCGGCGAACAGGTCGCGCGATGCGGTTGCCTTGCGCATGGGTCGTTTCGGCACCCAGGAGCTCCACGAATCTCAACGAACAGGGAACTAGCCTAGCTCGCACGCGCTTGCGGCTTTTTCAAGAGCGAGAAAGCGAGCTCAATTCCTGGAACATCGCGCGGTCGAAGGGAACCATGACCCCCCTCTTACTCCCCCCTTTCGGGGGGGAGAAAATTGAGAGTGCCGTAACGCTCTCCCTCCCGCTGCAAGGGGGAGGGTCGGGGTGGGGGTCTGGCGCTTGGCTCAGCCGATCTTGCCGCCGCCGATCTTGATGATGGCGAGTACCGAGGGCCTCGGCGGCAGGTTCGGGTCGAAGTCCGGCCAGCGCGTGGCCGGGTCGGCGAAAGTCGAGGCCCGCTCGAAGCCCTTGTAGCGGTCGGTGGCGTCGGCGCCCGGGTGCTGGACCGAAAGGAACAGGGTTTCCTGGTCCGGGGTGAAGCAGGGGCCGCACATCTCCGCGCCCACGGGGCAGCGGAAGAAGAGCTTCCCCGTCCGCCGCCGCGCGCCTTCGGTTTCGAGCCCATAGAGGCCGTCGGCCCGGCCCGTGGGCCAGGGCTCGCCCTGGTCGGTCGCGACCCACAGGCGTCCTTGCGCGTCGACGGCGGCATTGTCGGGGCAGGCGAACCACCCGCTGTCGGAGGTCGCCGGGTTCCACAGCGCGCCGATAGCGGCGACGGAAGGATCGCCGCAACGCACGAGCAGATCCCAGGCGTAACGGTCCGCCGCGTGATCGCCGTCCGGCGGGGTCAGTTCGATGATATGGCCGAACACGTTGTCGGCGCGCGGGTTGGCGGCGTCTTCCTCCTCAGCCTTGCGGTCCTTGTTGTTGGTCAGCATCACATAGACGCGCCCCGTGACGGGGTTCGGCTGCACGTCCTCAGGCCGGTCCATGCGCGTTGCGCCGAGAAGGTCGGCGGCGATGCGCGCATCGATGACGACCTCGCCCTGATCGGCGAATCCGTTCTCCGGGGTCAGCGGACCTTGTCCGAAAACAAGCGGAAGCCAGGTGACGCCGCCATCGGCGTCGAAGCGCGCGACCGACAGCGTTCCTTCCGACAGGAGACGCCGGTTCGCCGCCTGATCGTCCGGATCGAACCTTCCCTTCGTCACGAAGCGGTAGACGTAGTCGAAGCGGGCGTCGTCGCCGCAATAGACGACGACGCGGCCGCACCTGTTGACGATGCATTCCGCGCCTTCGTGGCGGAAGCGGCCGAGCGCGGTGTGCTTCACCGGTTGTGAAGCGGGATCGAACGGGTCGATCTCGACGATCCAGCCGAAGCGGTTCGGCTCGTTCGGTTCCTTGTCGACGTTGAACCTTTCGACGAACTTGCCCCAGGCCTGCCACAGGCCGGGCACGCCGTAACGCGCATAGCTCTTGGCCTGGGCGCCGCCGAGCCCTTCGGGCGCCTTGCCGCCTTCGGCGCAAACATCGCTCCAGAAATAGCCGTGGAAGTTCTCCTCGGCGGTGAGATAGGTGCCCCAGGGCGTCATGCCCCCGGCGCAGTTGTTGAGCGTGCCGAGAATGTCGCGCCCCGACGGATCGGCGCTCGTCCGCATGCGCGCATGCCCCGCCGCCGGCCCATCGACGCTCATCGGCGTGCTCGCTGGGCTGATGCGGCGATTGTATTTGCTGTCGCGCACGGCGCGCCAGCCGTCTTGCCCGCGCGCGATCTCGACGACGCTGACGCCATGCGCCGCCATCTCGATCGCGACGAGATCGGCGGTCATGTCGGGAAAGCAGGCGAGGTCCTGGCGCGCAAGGCCCGGGAACATGATCTCCTCGTTGGTGTATTCGTGGTTGACGCAGAGGAGGCCGCGCTTCCCCGTCTGATCGAGCGGGAAGAAGGCGATGTAGTCGTTGTTGTAGCCGAACTGCTTGAGCTGCGCCTCGGCGCTCTGGTTCAGCGGATCGAAGGCGGGCGCGTCGGCAAAGAGCGGGTCGCCCCAGCGCAGCAGCACATCGGCCCGGTAGCCTTCGGCGACGTGATGGGTGCCGTCAACGCCGGCCTCGACCTCGGCGAAGGCGAAGCGGTCGGCCTCCTGTTCGGCGCTGCTTGCGGGCGAGGCGAGCAGCGACGGCCCGAACAGCGCCGCGCCTGCGGCCGCGCCGAGCGTGCCGCGCAGCACGGCGCGGCGGCTGTAGCGCCGCACGATCAGGTCGCCGATCGTGTCGCCTCCCGCGGGGCTCAGCGGCGCATTGTCATGCGCCTCGTAAGCCTCGGCCCTGTTGCAGAAGCCGTCGGTTTTCGCCATATCCCAGTCTCAAAGCGGGGCGACAGATTTAGGCCCCCACCGTAACAGATTTGCGAAACGGAGCCTCGTCATGGCGGAGGAGACCCCGGTCTGCGATTTCGGCTGGAAGGCGCCGGCTTTCCGGCTTCCTGGCGTTGACGGCAAGACCTACAGCCTCGATGAGCTGAAGGGCCGGAACGGCACGCTCGTGATGTTCATTTGCAATCACTGCCCTTACGTCAAGGCGGTGATCGACCGCATCGTGCGCGACGTCAACGAGCTGCGAGCGCTAGGCGTCGGCGCCGTGGCGATCTCCGCCAACGACGCAAGCCATTACCCCGAGGATTCCTTCGACAACATGAAGCGCTTCGCCGCGGCGCATAAGTTCAGCTTTCCCTATCTCTACGACGAGAGCCAGGACGTCGCCCGCGCCTACGATGCCGCCTGCACGCCCGATTTCTACGGCTTCAATGCCAAGCTCGAGCTGCAATATCGCGGCCGCCTCGATGAGAGCCGGAAAGAGGCGGCGCCCGAGGGCGTCCGCCGCGACCTCTACGAGGCGATGAAGGAAATCGCAGAGACCGGGCGGGGCCCGGCCGAGCAAATCCCCTCGATCGGTTGCTCGATCAAGTGGAAGGCCGCCTGACTCACGGCTTGGTGATTTGCGCGTGTTCGGCGCGATCTGGACATTGGGGTCCAGGATTGGGCGGTTCCAAGCCCAATGAGCGCGAGACATGCAGGTTTGCGGAATTCATGAAAGGAGCGCCGCCGCGCGGTGCCGAGGCGGCCGATTGGCCGGACTTGTCATTGCGGCCGCCCTCTGCGTCGGGCTGCCCGGGGCGGCGCTTGGCGATGCCGTTCAAGACCTCTTCAGCGCCGCCGCCGAGCAAAGCGCGGCGCCGGTCGATCATTCCGCCTGGGACAACCTGCTCAAGACCTACGTGAAGCCGGGCGCCGACGGACTCAATCGCGTGGACTATGCCGGGCTCAAGGCCGAAGGGTTGCCGGCGCTGCGCGGCTATATTGCCGCGCTGGAGGGGGTCGATCCGGGCATGCTCGATCGCAACGAGCAATTCGCGCTGCTCGCCAATCTCTACAACGCCAAGACCGTCGAGATCGTGGCCTCGCGCTATCCCGTCAAATCGATCAAGGACATCTCGCTCGGCGGCGGTCTCGTCGCGGCGGTGACCGGCGGACCCTGGAAAGCCAAGGTGGTCAAGCTCAAGGGCGTCGATCTCAGCCTCGACGACATCGAGCACGGCATCCTCCGCCCGGTCTTCAAGGATCCGCGCGTGCATTACGCGGTCAACTGCGCCTCGATCGGCTGCCCCAATCTCGGCACCGCGGCGTTCACCGGCGCCACGCTGGACGCGCAGCTGGACCAAGCCGCGAAGGACTACGTGAACAGTCCGCGCGGCGTCAGGTTCGACAATGGCGACCCCGTCGTTTCGTCGATCTACGTGTGGTTCATCGACGATTTCGGCGGCACCGATCAGGGCGTGCTCGACCATTTGCGCAAATACGCCGCTCCCGGCCTGAGCGAGCAATTGGCCGGCGCGACCTCGCTCGGCGGCGACAGCTACAACTGGGGCCTCAATGGCCCGGCCCCTTAAGTGCAAACCTTGGAAAGGAGAACAGCAATGTCCAGAATCGTTCTCGCCGTGATGGCGATCACCGCAATGCTCGCCGTGGGCTTCGACGCCTTGGCTGCATCGAAGAAATGCCCGGAAGGATTCTACTATGACGAAGAGACCGGGAAGTGCGTCTCCCGGCGCGGTTCCGATTGATCGTGTCGGGCGCCACGGCGCGCGCGGGCGCCGTTGCCGCTGAACTTCCCGCGGCGACGATAACGGTCAGGTGGGGCTTCGGCGGCCTGCTCACGGTCGCGTTCGGCATCGCCTTGACCGTGTTTTCGCCGCGTTTCGGTTATGCCTACGAGGTCGCCGCGATGCCGGTTCTGTGGCTCGTCGCCGGCCTCGTGCTCGCCGGGCTCGTCTATGTCCTCTGCCTGCCGCCGCTGATCGCCGGATCGCTCGGCTGCGATCGGCGCGAAACGGGGTGGATCATCGCCGCCATGATCGGCGCGGGGCTTGCCGCGCGGCTCGTCTTGTTCGCAAGCGAGCCCATCCTCGAGGACGACTACCAGCGCTATCTGTGGGACGGCGCCGTGACGGCGAGCGGGGCCAACCCCTACGCGCTTTCGCCCAAAGAAGCGCGCGCGCAAGAGGGCCCCCTCGGCCAGCTTGCGCGCGAAAGCGGGGACGTGGTGCGCCGGATCAACCATCCCGAGCTCCGCACGGTTTATCCGCCCGTCACGCAAGCGGCCTTCGCGCTCGCTTACACCCTCAAGCCGTGGAGCCTCGCGGCCTGGCGTTCGGTTCTCCTCATCTGCGATCTCACGACGCTCGTGCTGATCGTTCTGCTCTTGCGCGAGGTTGGGCGTTCGCCGCTCTGGTCGGCGCTCTATTGGTGGAATC
>JBFWTF010000021.1:0-18942 GCA_050247995.1 Methyloceanibacter sp.
CCGGCCTAACGCAAGAGGAGCAGGACAACCGCGCCGTCTTGGTCGAAGCGATGAAAAAGCGCGGCTTCAAGAACTATCCGTTCGAGTGGTGGCACTACACCTTCGAACCCGAGCCCTATCCTGAGACCTATTTCGACTTTCCCATCGCGCCACGGCCGCAACGATGAAGGTCCCTCAAGACGGCCTCATGCTGAGGAGCGCTCCGCAGGAGCGCGTCTCGAAGCACGCTGATCGGGCGCATCCTCCGCGACGCCGTCTTCGGCGGCTCCTCAGGATGAGGTTTGAATTTTGAAGCGCAGGCCCTAAGAGGAAAAGAGTCGGCTCTACTCGTCGCGATAGACGCGCTCGCGCCGCTCGTGGCGCTCCTGCGCCTCGACGCTCAAGGTCGCGATCGGGCGGGCATCGAGCCGTTTCAGGCTGATCGGCTCGCCGGTTTCCTCGCAATAGCCGTAGGTGCCGTCCTCGAGCCGCAAGAGGGCCGCGTCGATCTTGGCGATCAGCTTGCGCTGCCGGTCGCGGGCGCGAAGCTCGAGCGCGCGCTCGGTCTCGGAGGTGGCACGGTCGGCGATGTCGGCGTGCTGGGCGGAGTCGTCGTGGAGATGCTGGAGTGTCTCCTTGGTCGAGCGCTGGATCTCTTCGCGCCAATTGAGCAGCTTGCGGCGGAAATAGGCCCGCTGGCGCTCGCTCATGAAGGGCTCGTCCTCAGAGGGGCGGTAATCTTCCGGAATTTTCTTCTTCGCCCGCATGAGAGTCATTTCCTAAGAGGCCGGCTTTTCCGCTCCCTTTTCCGGAGCGCGTCATCCTCCTGCGATCCAGCCCGGTATTTACGGATGCGGATTGACAAGTCAAGACAGACACGCAGCTTGACAAAGGCGCGAACAGCACAAATCCAGCCGTTGCATTTTCGTCATGTTTGGGGCCATCAGACGGGGCCCAATTTTCAGGCCGTGAAAGGGTTGCGGGCTCGCGCGGTCCATCGCCGGAATTCACTCGAAGGACGACCGATCAGTGACGCTTTCCACCTATAGCCACGCCGCGGGCGATGCCGTCCGCAGTCTCGGGGATTTCGCCAGCGGCCTGATTTCGCCGACGGTGAAGCTCGGGGTCACGGGGCTCGCGCGCTCCGGCAAGACGGTGTTCATCACCGCGCTCGTGCACAATCTGATGGCGGGGGCGCGGCTGCCGTTTTTCGACGCCGCCGCGCAAGGGCGCCTGGTGCGGGCCTATCTCGAGCCGCAGCCGGACGCATTCGTGGCGCGCTTCCCCTTCGAGAAGCATCTCGCCGATCTGACCGGCAATCCCCCGTCTTGGCCCGAAAGCACCCGCCGCATCAGCCAGCTCAGGCTCACCATCGACTACAGCTCGACGAGCTTCTGGAAGCGCCAGCTCGGCCGCGAGGCCTTGCATATCGACATCGTCGATTATCCCGGCGAGTGGCTGCTCGACCTGCCGCTGCTCAGCCTCGACTATCGCACCTGGTCGCACGCCGCGCTTCGTGAGAGCGCCAAGCCCGGCCGCAAGAAGGCGGCGCGGCACTTCCACGCCTCGCTCGGGCTGGTCGATCCATCCGACCCCGCCGACGAAGCCGTCACCGAACGCCTCTCCGAGCTGTTCAAGACCTATCTGCGCGAGGCCCGCTCCGACCCGAACACGCTCTCCACCCTGCCGCCCGGACGCTTCCTCATGCCGGGCGATCTCGCCGGCTCGCCCGCGCTCACCTTCGCGCCGCTCGACGCCAAGGGCATCGAGCACTTCCCGCGCAATTCGCTGTGGGCGATGATGGAGAGCCGCTACGAGGCCTACAAGACTTACGTGGTGCGGCCGTTCTTCCGCGATCACTTCGCCCGGCTCGATCGCCAGATCGTGCTCATCGACGTGCTCGCGGCGCTGAATGGCGGGCCGCCCGCCATGGCCGATCTGGAACGCGCCATGACCGAGATCCTCGAATGCTTCCGCACCGGATCGAACAGCCTGTGGTCGAGCATGTTCGGTCCGCGCATCGACCGCGTCGTGCTCGCCGCGACCAAGGCCGATCATATCCATCACCAGAACCATGACCGGCTCGAGGACATCCTCGCCAAGGTCGCCAACCGGGCCATGGACCGGGCGGCCTATACCGGAGCGCAAGTGAAGGTGCTCGCGCTCGCGGCCATCCGCGCCACGCGCGAGGGCGAGGCCCGCCGCGGCGGCGAGCGGCTCCCCTGCATCGTCGGCTATCCGCTTCCCGGCGAAACCATCGGCCGGCGCCGTTTCGACGGCAACGAGGAGTTCGCGATCTTCCCCGGCGATCTGCCCGCCAACCCGGAAGCCGCGCTCCGCGGCTGGCCGATCGATCAAGGCGAGATGCGTTTCGTGCGCTTCCGGCCGCCCAATCCCACCCGCCTCCCTTCCGGCGGCTTCGCGCCCTTCCCAAATATCCGTCTCGACCGCGCCATCGAGACGCTGATCGGAGACCGCCTGGTATGAACAAGAAAGCCGCGAGAAAGCCCGCCGTCTTCAAGGTGGAGGAGATCGAGGTCTTCGCGCCGCCGCCGATGCAAGCTGCGCCGGAGCCGATGCCGGTTCCGGCGCCCAGGCTCCGCACGGCGGCCGATCTCGGCCGGGGGCTGCGCTGGGGCGCGATCCTCGTTTCGGCGCTCGGCGCGCTCCTGAGCCTGCTCGCCTCGCTCTGGCTCTACGATTACGTGCTTCAGCTGATCGCGCGCGACGACTGGATCGGCTGGGCGGCGGCGGGGCTCTTCGGTCTCGTCGTTCTCGCGCTCCTGATGATCGTCTTGCGGGAAGTGGCGGGGCTCGCCCGTCTCGGCCGCCTCGGCAAGATCAGGCACGAGGCCGACCAGGCCGCGCGCCAGAACGACAAGCCGCTCGCCGCCGATGTCGCCCACCGGCTCAAGCGCCTCTATGGCGGCCGCGCGGATCTCGCCTGGGGGCTCAAGCGTCTCGCCGAGCATGAGCACGACATCATGGATGCGAGCGAGCTGTTGCGGCTCACCGAGCGCACGCTCGTCGCGCCGCTCGATCCTGACGCCCGCGCCATCGTCGCGGCCTCGGCCAAGCGCGTGTCGGTGGTCACAGCGGTCAGCCCCGCCGCGCTGATCGACATGCTGTTCGTCGGCGGGGAGAATTTGCGCATGCTGCGCCGCCTCGCCACCCTCTACGGCGCGCGGCCGGGGACGCTCTCGCTGCTCAGGCTCGCGCGCATGGTCGTGACCCATATCGTGCTGACCGGCGGCATCGCGCTCGGCGACGACGTGATCCATCAGGTGATCGGACACGGGCTGACGGCCAAGCTGTCGGCGCGGCTCGGCGAAGGGCTGTTCAACGGCGCGTTGACGACGCGGATCGGCATCGCCGCGATCGATGTATGCCGGCCGCTCCCCTATCTCGAGAGCCAAAGGCCGCGCTTCCGCGAGATGGTGGCGGAAGTCGCCGGCATGCGTTGAGGCGCCTCAGCTCACGAGCTTGCAGCCGTCGACCTCGACGCGCTGCGAGCGGCCGTCCTTGAATCTCAGCGTCACCGTGACCTTGTCGGCGCAGACGAGGCCCCCCGCCGAGATGCGGAAGCCGGAGGAGCGATCCTGCGACACTTGCGTCTGCGGCATGACGGCCGGCGTGTTGAACTCGTAAGTCACGGTGGCGAGGTTCCCCTTCATGCCGTCCGGCGGCTCGAGCCAAAACTCGAAATGGTAGAGCGGCCGCGCGCGCTCGACGCCCTTGATCTCGGTTGCCTTCGCCTTGACCCAGGCCGCCATCGCGGTCTCGGGCGGAAGCGCTGCGAGCGCGGGCCGCGGCGGAGGCGTTTGCGGTGTGTCTTCCTTCGCTT
Source organism: Methyloceanibacter sp. (assembly GCA_050247995.1). GTDB lineage: Bacteria > Pseudomonadota > Alphaproteobacteria > Rhizobiales > Methyloligellaceae > Methyloceanibacter. Next base: position 3,824 of record JBFWTF010000021.1, read on the forward strand.
GCGGCGGCGCGGGCGCGACGTCGTCGAACGGCACGGGCTTGACCGCATCCCAGGGCAGCGTCTCCCCCGCCTGGCCCCCTCCAGCCGGCACGGAGGCGCGGGACCGGTCCTGCTCGGCTTCGGTTTCGTCGCCGTCGCTGACCCACGGTTTCAAGGGGATCTCGGCGAGGCCTTCGAGGCTCGGCGCGCCGGCTTCGGCCGGAGTCGAGCCGGTCGCCTCGGCCGGCTCCTTCGCCGGCGCTTCCGGCATCTCGGCCCTCTTGGCAAAGACGCTCTCGCCGCCGTCTTGCGTCCCGGCGGGGAGCGGCGTGGGAGCGCCGCCCTTCCTATCGGCAAGATCGATGAGAAAGAGTCCGGGAATTCCCGCCGCGCCCATGTAGAGCACGACAAACGCCTGGAGCGCGATGAAGGCCGCGACCAGCGCGAAGACAATCGCGCGGGCGCTCAAACGATGGCCCACCTGGGGCATGCCACGATCCGCACAAGAGCCGCATGAGGGCGTGGAAACGTCCACGCATCTTACGCACCATTGTAGTTGAGGGCGACGGCAAGGAAAGGGCGTCATTGCGACACGACGGTCGCGGGCGAAACGCGCGCCGCGATCGTGCGCACGCCCCGGTGGATAGCGGGGAAAAGGACGCCGTCCGCGGATGCGCCGGGCCGTTCCTGATGTATGGTTCGATTGTGAGTTGACGGGTTATGGAAGGTGCCGGCGGAGAAATTCGGCGGCTCCGGGAAGTAACCGGAAGGCTCACGGGGCAGGCAAGCCCATTGTCGCCCATTGCCATGGGCGGCTCAAGGCGGAGGGGGCGTAAGCGCAAGGTGCCACGGTCTGGCGGCAGCGCCGCAAACCGTGAGGCGGGGTCGCCAGGGTATTTTGCGCCAAAGATCCTTTCGCTGATTGGCTTCAACCCGGCCAAGGCTGGAGCCACGTCGTAGCGACGCGACGAAAAACAAGGACCGTGGTCGGGTCACGCCGCCGCGTCATGGGCAACCGTGGAGGCGAGCGCGTGATCCAGAGGCCGAAAGGTCTCGCGGCGCCGACCAATCGTCCCGAACGGGCGTGAGGCTCGACATCGCACAGGGAGGCGGGGCTCCAAGGCTCCGCCTTTCCTGTTTTTGGCGCCCCCTCCTCGCTCCCAGCCCCTTTAGCGCCTCATTCCTCCCCGTTAAGATCGCCGCGCCATGGCGGGGAACGGTTCCAAGCTTCACGACAGGATCGCCGCGGTCCTCGGCGCGGCGTGCCTCCTTGCCGCGCTTTCCGCCTGCGGCACGGTGGACCGCTTCAGGGGCCCGCAGGAAGGCGCCAAGACCGAGATCGAAGCGCGCAACGTCACGCCGCAGGATCCGATGGCAAGGCCCATTCAGGTCGCGTGGACCTCGGCGCGCGCCACCCATTGCGGCTTCGTGTTCAACCCGGATCAGCTCCGCGCGAACTTCCTGGCGTCGGAGGCGCGGGCCGGCGCCAGCCCCGATCAGATGCAAAAGATCGAGCGCGCCTACGACTCCACGCTGCAATCCGTCACCACGACGATCAAGCACGACCTCGGCTATTGCAACAACGCCCGGACCGCCGCGATCCGGCGCGACCTCAATCGCTACCTCGCCGGCGACTACACGCCGTCGGCGCGCATGGCGCAGTAGCCGACATTCGCCGCGCAAGCGAGAACGGAAATTATCCCTCCCCGCTCGGGGAGGGTGGCGAAACCTCCCCACGAGGGGGAGGTATGAAGAGACACGCAAGCCGGCGGGGCGCTAACGCTCAGCCTGGGGCTCAGCCTTCATGAGCGTTTCGGCGAGCCGGGCGAGCGCCGCCTCATCCTCGCCCTCGCCCGCAAGCAGGTAGGCGACGCCGCCTTGCGACCACGCCACGCCTTGAAGCGCGCCGTAGCGCTTCACCTCGGGCGCGGCATCCTCCCCGCCCTCCTTGATGTAGAGCGCAAGCGGCGCGCCGCTTGCGCCCAGATAGAGAAGCTGCGCCAGAGGCTCAGCGCCGACGCGAAGAACTTGCGCGCGCACGAAGCGATAGTCCTTCGCTTCGAGATCGGGCAGCGCGAGCGGGGCGCCGATGGCGCGCGAAAGCCGCAAGGCGATGAAATCCCGATCACCCTGACTGTCGAGGCCGATCTCGAGGCTCGCGCGGCTGAGAAGCGCTTGCGCGCGCAGGACCTCGTCGCGCCAATCCTGCGGCAGGCTGCCGACATAGCCGCTGTCGGGGTCCCCCGACGTCACGCTGCCGGAGCCGCCGAGCGGCCAGCCGAATCCGGCGATGAACAGCCCCGCGGCGAGGAGGATGCCCGCGGCGGCGAGGCCGGCTTTGACCAGCGTGGCCCAGGGGATCAAGAGTCCCGGTGATGGCGGAACCGGATGGGAGGCGGCGGCGTCCTCCTCGCCGGCGAGGATGGCGTCGAACGCCGCTTCGAGCTTGCGATGCGCCTGCTTCAGCGCGGCGACGCGGCGGGCGATGACATCGTCCTGCGCGAGCACCTTCTCGATCGCGCTCGACTGCTTGTCCGCGAGTTGCCCATCGACATAGGCGACCAGAAGTTCGTCGCTGAGCTCGGTCATCGGAGATCCTCGCACAAGGCGGCGGGCGGCTCCCGCTCGGCGCGCGCACCGAGATGTTCGGCGAATGCGCCGGCGATGCGCACGAGCCGCGCGCTCACGGTCTCGGCCGAGACATCGAGGACGCGTCCGGCCTCGCTGGGATCGAAGCGCTCGGCGAGGACCAGCAGCAGCGTCAAGCGCTGCGGCGGCGGCAGGCTTTTGAGAAATCCGGCGGCGACGGCGTCGAACGGATGTCCACGCGCGTTGCGGAAGAGCGCCGCGAAGCGCGCATCGCTCGGGCGCGGCTCGCTCGCGGGGGCGGCGGGGTGACGCCGCTCCTCGAGCCACAGCCGGTAGACCTCGCCGAAGGCCCAGACGTCGAGCGCGGTGCCGCGCGGATAGCGATGCTCTTCGGCGAGCATGCGCCGCAGCGCCCGGCCGAGAAGCTTCTTGCCCGCGCGCCGGTCGCCGGCGACAAGACCGGCGAAGCGCATGAGCCGCGGCAACATCGAAATGAGCCCGGTCCTGATCGACTCGTAGAAATCTTCCGCCTGCACGTTTCCGTCCCCCCGCCGTTTGGGTGGGTGCTGGCCCGGCGGGAATACCCCGCGCGAATCAAGAGGATAGCACATTCGGCGCGGGGCTAGGACGGCCGTGTTAACGATTGCGAAAAACCCCTTGCGCTTGCCTTCAACCTGCCCAATCCTTGTGCAAAAGCGGGGACAATGCGCATGTCAGTCTTGCCCCATCGCTCCGGTAAGACGGAGCCGCAAGCTGCTGCTGCGCCGTCGCAGCAGCGTGCGAAGGTTGTCGCCTCGAGCGCACTTCGCATCGCCGAGCGCATCGCCAAGCTTGCCGACGAGACCGCGAAAGAAACGAAGAGCGCCACCGCCAACGCCGTGGCGGCAAGCAAGACGGGCTTGGCCCGCGCCGTCGAGATCGGGCGCGAGAACGTGTTGCCCGAGATCGAGCGCGCCTCCGCCAAGATCAAGGAGCACGCGCGCCGCGACAAGCTCGAGCGCGATTACCGCACCTATCTGCTCAAGCTGCACGAGCGCGTGCTCGATCCCGGGATCGAGCAATTGTTCTTCAAGCCGACGAAGGATTTCGTGCCGCTCTCAGGCCTCACCATTCGCGGCAACAATCGCGCCTACGGCCACGACTACCGGCCCTCGCCGTGCCGGCTGGTCGAATGGATGATCGCCGCGATCGATTACGACCTCACGCGGCTCACCTTCGTCGACCACGGCGCCGGAAAGGGGCGTGTCATGCTGCTCGCCTCGCAATATCCCTTCCAGGCCATCGGCGGGGTGGAGTTCGCCGAGGAACTGCATGACGACGCGACCATGAACATCGCCCAGTTCCCGCGCAGCCGCATGAAGTGCCGCAATGTCGAATGCGTGCTCGACGACGCGGCCGCGCTCGGGCCGCCCGAAGGCGAGTCCGTGCATTATTTCTTCAATCCGTTCGCGCGGGAAGTGTTCGCCGAGGTGCTCGACAATATCGTGCTGTCGTACCGGCAACGGCCGCGCCGGCTCTATCTCATCCTCGTCGATCCGGTCGCGACCGACCTGATCGATCACAGCGGGGTGTTCCAGCGCCACCCGCTGCCGCAGATCGAGCGCCTCAAGGTGAAGGCGTTCAGCCCCTACGAGGTCGCGCTCTACCGCTCGCTCGCGTAGCCACGCTACTTCACGCCAAGCTTCTTCTGGAGGTTGGTCGAGGACGTCGTGTATTGGAAGATCAGCTTCTTGTCGGGATAGATGTAGCGATGGGCCTGCTGCGCCATCAGCGCGGCCTCGTGGAAGCCCGACAGGATCAGCTTCAGCTTGCCCGGATAGGTGTTGATGTCGCCGATGGCGAAGATGCCCTTCTCGCTCGTCTCGAATTTCTCCGTGTCCACCGGGATCAGGTTCTCTTCGAGATTGAGCCCCCAATCGGCCACCGGCCCGAGCTTCATGGTGAGGCCGAAGAAGGGCAGCATGACTTCGCAAGGCAGCTCGAAGGCGGCGCCGTCGGCGCCCTTCACCGTGACGGCGCGGAGCTGTCCGCCCTCGCCGTGCAGCTCGGTGACCTGACCCAGCTTGAAGCTGATCTCGCCCTTCTCGGCGAGGTCGAGCATTTTCTGCACCGATGCCGGCGCGGCGCGGAACTCGGAGCGGCGGTGGAGCAGCGTCAGCGACTTGGCGACGGGCTGAAGGTTCAAGGTCCAGTCGAGGGCAGAGTCGCCGCCGCCGACGACGAGCACGTCGCGGTCCCGGAAATGCTCCATCTTGCGCACGGCGTAGAAGACGGACGTGCCTTCATATTGCTCGATGCCGGGAAGCGGCGGACGCTTCGGCGTGAACGAGCCGCCGCCCGCGGCGACCACCACCACTTTGCAGTCGAGAACCGTACCGGCGTCGGTCGTGAGCCGGAAGCCCCCGTCCCGCCGCTCGAGCGTCTCCACTCTCTGATTGAAATGAAACTCGGCGCCGAACGGCTTGATCTGGTCCATCAGCCGATCGGTCAGCTCCTGGCCCGTCACGACGGTCAGGCCCGGGATGTCGTAGATCGGCTTTTCCGGATAGAGCTCGGTGCACTGCCCGCCGGGGCGATCGAGAATGTCCACGAGATGGCATTTGACATCGACGAGGCCGAGCTCGAACACGGCGAACAGCCCGACCGGGCCTGCGCCGACGATGACGACGTCTGTGGTGATGACTTGGTCTGACATGAAAAGCTCAGAATTGTTTCTCGGGAATGCGAACGACGAGGCCGTCTAGCGCCTCGCTGACCTTGATCTGGCAGGAGAGCCGGCTCGCCGGCCGCACATCGAAGGCGAAGTCGAGCATGTCCTCCTCCATCTGCTCGGGCGTGCCCGTCTTCTCGCGCCAGGCCTCATCCACATAGACGTGGCACGTCGCGCAGGCGCAGGCGCCGCCGCATTCGGCGGCGATGCCGGCGACGCCGTTCTTCACCGCCGCCTCCATCACGGTCATGCCCGGTTCCGCCTCGACCACGCGCTCGACCCCGTCGTTCTGAATAAACGTAATCCTGGCCATCACATTGGCGGGCGAAAGTCTACCGATCTCGGGGATCGGGCGGCGCTTGCTGCGCGCCCGAAGGGCTGAGGCGCAAGCGAGGATCCCCCGCTCGCGGCCCGTGCTCTATAGGGCAATTGAATTTCAGACTCCAGGGCCTTCGGGGGCTACCGTCCGATCCCCTGAAACTGGCGCCACCGTAGATTTGCGGCATTGGCCGCCTCCGATTCAAACGCGTCCCGCCCGATGTTCGCCCCTCCAGCCTCAGTCGAGAGCGCGGTCATCTCGCATCGGCCCAATGGCTTCCACCTCGCTTGGCCGGCATGATCTTGGCGAGGACTTTTGGCCTACTTGGGCGGCCGCGACCGGCACTCAGCGGGGAGAACGTGTTACCTTCCTGCAACCACCGGCCCATCCCGGCTCCGGCGCCGTCCGTTGCGCGTGTCGAATTTGCGTGTAATATGAGTGGCTTATGGCGCATCAACCATAGCTGCCGATTAAACTTTTTTTAGCCCTAAAAATTCGTTAACGATTACAACAGAGGGGGAGATGCGTCGGGTGCCCTTCCGGATAGGTATAAGCGTCCGGAATCCGGGCAATTCGGCTATGGCGCCTGGCGCCGCAGCTGGCGGGTCTCGCGTAGCAAGACGCGCAATTCTCTCATGAGGTTTCGTCGGTTGCGAGGAACGCGTTATGGCGCAAGAGCAAGCGAAGTCGCCGCCTGAGACTGCGGCAGCGGGGGCCAGTGACAAATCGCAGAACCCGCTCGAGGCAATGACCCGGTCGCGTGAGGAAAAGCCGGGCTCTTCAAGTGAGCGCAAGCCCGATCTCCCCAAACGCACCTCGCTCGCCGAGCGGCTCAAGGCCGAGCAGCGCAAGCGCGAAGGCGTCGAGCCCAAACGCGAGGAGCCGGCCAAGGCGCCAAGGGCGCCGGAAGCTCAGGCGAAGCCGCCTTTGGAATTCACCGAGCCGCAACCGCAAGCCCAGGGCGGCGCCGGAACGCCCCCCCGGCAATTCGTCCGCACCCGGCGTCCCGCCGGACCGCCGCCGCAGCGCCGCCTTTCCGCGCCGGCCAACGACGATTTCCCCTCGATCGGCGGGCTCATTTTCGCGCTCCAGCAGCGCCCGTCGCGGACGCCCTTCCTGGTCGCGCTCGGCGCCTCCATCGCCTGGTTCCTCATCGGCGGCTTTTTCGCCTTTGGGCTGATCTCGAACCAGGTCTCGGCGGGCGGCCTCTCGGGCCTGCTCGGCAGCACCTCGGCGCTCACCGCGGCGCTCGCCCTCATCGTTCCCATCGTCATCTTCTGGTTCCTCGCCCTGCTCGTCTGGCGTGCCCAGGAGCTCCGCCTCATGGCCTCGGCCATGACCGAGGTCGCGGTGCGCCTCGCCGAGCCCGACCGGCTTGCCGAGCAATCCGTCGCATCCGTCGGCCAGACGATCCGGCGGCAGGTCGCCGCCATGAACGACGCCATCTCGCGCGCGATCGGCCGCGCGAGCGAGCTCGAGGCCATGGTGCATAGCGAGGTCGCGGCGCTCGAACGCTCCTACGGCGAGAACGAGCATCGCGTCCGCTCGCTCATCAGCGAACTCGTCACCGAGCGCCAGGCGCTCGCCAACAACAGCGAGCGCGTCAGCGAGGCGCTGAAGGGCGTCGGCGCGCAGATCGCGCGCGACATCACCGCGGCGTCGGCGTCAATCGACAAGAAGCTCGCCGAGCGCGGCGTGCAACTGACCGAGCTCCTCGTCTCGCGTTCGAGCGAGGCCGCCGAGCAGGTGCACAAGGCGCAGGCGCGCGTCGCCGAAAGCGTGCCGGCCCTGATCGAACGCCTGAGCAAGGAGCAGGGGCGGTTGTCCGAGGTGATCGAAGGCGCGACGCAGAATCTCGCTCAGCTCGAAGGCGCGATCGTTCAGCGCACGACCACTCTCGACACGACCATGAAGGAGCGCACCGAGGCGCTGCAAGCCTCGCTCGCGTCCCGCATCGAGGGGCTCGAGACCTCCGTCGCCAAGGGCGCGCTGCTGCTCGACAAGACCTTGAAGGATCGCACCGACGCCTTCACCGGCCTCCTGTCGCAAGGCGCCGTTCTGTTCGACAACACGTTGAAGGAGCGCACCGACGCGCTCACCGTGGCGATCGCCGAGGGCGCGGGCAGCTTCGACCAGACGATGAAGGACCGCACCGACGCCTTCACCAATCTCGTCGCTCAAGGCGCCGTTCTGTTCGACAACACGCTGAAACAGCGCACCGACGCGCTCACCGTGGCGATCGGCGAAGGCGCGGGCGCGCTCGACAAGACGCTGCAAGAGCGCACCTCGTATTTCAACGCCATGATCGACGAGAAGGCCTCGCTCATGGACCGGCAGTTGCACGATCGCACCGCCCAGTTCCTGACCGCGATCAATCAGGGCGCGATCGCTCTCGACAAGACGCTGGCGGAGCGGGCCGAGACCTTCACCAATTCGCTGTTCCAGCGGGTGAAGGCGCTCGAGGGCGCCATCGGCCAGCAGACCTCGATGCTCGACCGGACCATGACCGAACGGGCGCAAGCAGTGATCGTCGCGCTCGCCGAACGGCTCCAGGCGATCGACTCGACCTTCAGCCAGCGCACCGCCGAGACCGACCGGATGCTCGGCGAGCACGCGCGCGTCACCGCCGAGACCTTCAGCAAGCAGACGGCGCAGCTCAACCAGGTGCTCGCCAACAACTCGTCCATGATCCAACAGACCGCCAACCAAGTCGGGGCGCAGTCGCGCGAGGCGGTTTCGGTCCTCACCAGCCAGACGCAGACCTTGCGCGAAGTCTCGCGCGGCCTGCTCGAGCAGATCCACGGCCTCACCCAGCGTTTCGAGAACCAGGGCCAGGCGATCCTCACCGCGGCCAAGGCGCTCGATTCCTCCAACACCAAGATCGACTCGATCCTCGAGGGCCGCCACCAGTCGATCATCTCGCTGCTGCACACGGTGAACACCAAGGCGCAGGACCTCGACAACATGATGCGTTCCTATGCCGGCATGGTGGAGAACGCCATGACCCAGGCGGAGTCGCGCGCCAAGCAGGTCGGCACGGCGCTCGCGCGCGATACGTCGGGCCAGGCGCAAGCCGCGCTCGCCCAGATCGAGCGCTTGCGCGAAGAGGCGCAGGCGCATACCGCGCGCGCGGTCAACGACCTCAAGGGCAGCTTCGAGACGGTCATCACCCAGATCGGCCGCCAGCTCGAGCAGATGCGCGGCCAGTTCGACAACACTTCGCGCGGCATGCGCGAGGCGGCGCAGCAGACGGCGAGCGACCTCGAAAGCCTGCGTCAGGAGATGCAGCGGCGCATGGAGGCTTTGCCCGAGCATACCGCGCAAGCCACCGCCGCCATCCGTAAGGCGCTGAGCGATCAGCTGCGCGAGATCGAGGCGATCACGCCGGTCTTGAACCGTCCCGCGCCCCCGGCGCCCGAGCCCTACCGCGCGCCGCAGGCGCCGAGCCCGGCTCCGGCGCAATTCGGCGCGGGCCAGCCGTTCCCCCAATTCGACCAACGGGGACGGCAGATGGGTCAGCCCGAGGGCGACATCGGCAAAGTGGCGGGCGGTCTTGCCCAGCAACTCGCGGGCGCCTCCTACGCGCCGCGCCAGGCCGCGCCGCAAGCCGCACCGTGGTCGCCGAGCGAGGGCCTTCCGGGAATGGGTGCGCGCAACGCGCCGCCGCCGCAGCAGCAAGGCGGTCCGCTCCGCCTCGATGAGATCGCCCGCGCCGTCGATTACCGCACGGCGACGGAGGTGTGGCAGCGCTTCAGGGCCGGCGAGCGCGGCGTGCTCGGCCGCCACATCTATGGCCCCGAGGGTCAGGCGACGTTCGACGAGGTCGCGCGCCGCTACGGCCGCGAGAACGAGTTCCGCCTCACCGTGGACCGCTACATCGCCGATTTCGAGCGCCTGCTCGGCGAGGCCGAGACGCGCGATCCCGACGGAAGCATGTTGCAGAACTACCTGACCTCGGAATCGGGACGCGTCTATCTCCTGCTCGCGCATGCGAGCGGCCGCCTGCAATAGGCGCAGCGCCTCTCGAAGCTCAGGCTTTAGCGAAATTCGCGCCCCCGCTTCCCTCGAGGAGGCGGGGGTTTTGCTTGTGTGCCTTGCGCGCGCGAGGCGGAAGCCGCTGATTTTTGAGCCGGACTTTCCCGCATTGTCATGCCCGCGCAAGCGGGCATCCGCTGATCCTCAAGCATCGGATGGCGCCGCGGGGCACTGGATTGCCCGGTCGAGCCGGGCAATGACGCCATCGCAGAAATGAGCGAGCCTAAGCTTTGCGGGAGGCGACCCAGGTCGTGGTGTCTTGCAACACCTCGGTGAAGGCCTGGTTCAGAGCGGCGATGGCGTCGGTGGCCGAGTCGGTCGCGGCCGGCACGCGCGCGCTGAAGCCCTTGGTCGCGATCACCTTGCCCGAGCTGGCGTTGACCAGCTTGGCGAAGATCTCGATCTCGGCATAGGCTTTGCCGCTGGTCACGTCGATCTGGAAGGCGCGCAAATCCGTGACCAGAGCATATTGGCCCGTCGAGGCGCTCACCGACTTCACCGCGCCGGAATTCTGGAAGGTCTCGATCATGCGCGCCTGCACCAGACGCGGCAGGCGGTCGCTCCAGGCGACATCCTTGTAGTAGGACACCTGGTCGGCCTGTGGGCGCACCATCAGGCGGTTGGTCTCGAGTGCGTGCACGGCGGTCGGCTCCTGGACGACGAGTTGCCAGGGAGCGGGTCGCGGGGCGGCGGCGAAGGAGCGCGGCGCGACAAGGTCGTAAGTGGATGGGGGCCTTCCCCCTCCCGCCAAGGCGCAGCCGACGAGCCCCAGGCAAAGGACGCCTGCAGCCAGCGTTGGCGCTGATCGTGACATGCCCGATCGCCCCCGGATAGGAGACACCCCCAATGGCCCGCGCAGGGCTCGTTATCTTCCTCTTGGAGTGTATTCCGGGACCTGGTTTCCACCAAGCAAAAAACCCCTCGGATCGGCCTCCAGCTTCTCCAGAATCCGGTTGAGCGTTACTGCGGCGCGGCGCCCCTCCTTCATGAAATTCCCGAATTCCTGAAGACTTTCCCGCGCCTGACGGGTCAATCCGTCCACATTATCCCCAAGCGAGACTTCGAGCTTGGTGGACAACGACTTGAAGGCCTGAGCGCCTTGCTGCACGTCGGTAATGGCTTGGCCGATATCCTCTTTTTTCGCGTTCAGCATCGTCGTGAACTGCTCGACATTGGCCATGGTGGTGTTGATCGCCTTCTCGTTCTGGTCGAGGAGCGCATTGAGCTTGGAAATGAACACGTTGGCGTTGTTCAGAGCGGCGGACCCGGCCTCGAACACGCCCTGACCGGCGCCGGGATCGGCGCGGATGGTGGGAACCGGGTTCTCGGCCGTGGCCACGAGCAGCGGCGAATCGGGCGACCCCGGCGTGATCTGGATGCCGCTGCCGCCGGTCAGCCCCATCGACTGGATGCTCGCATGCGAGTTCTCGCGCACCGGCGTGTCGTCGCGGACGGTGACGAGGACCTGCACTTTGCGCGCATCCTCGGGGTCGAGCGCGAAGGATTGCACCTCGCCCACCCTGATGCCGTTGAAGCCCACGCTCGATCCCGTTGTCAGCCCCGCCACCGAGCTGTCGAACACGATCAGGTAGCGCTGGCCGCCGCCGCCGAAATTGCTCATCCAGAACACGAAGATGAAGGCGAGCGCGAGCACGCCGAGCACGAAGCCGCCGATCATGAGGTAATTGGCCTTGGTTTCCATCAGACCGGTTCCTTAAGACGCGACACACTCATCAGGCCGGTATCCGCGGCCGCTCGCCCGGGGAAGCGGCGCGCGCCCGCTCGCCGCAGAAATATTCCTGGATCCAGGGATGGTTCGGATGGCGCTGCAACTCGGTGGGCGACCCCGTCCGCACGATCTTCTTGTCGGCAAGCACCGCTACCCTGTCGCACACGGTGAAGATCGTATCAAGGTCGTGGGTCACCATATAGACCGTGAGCCCGAGCGTCTGCTGGAGCTTGCGGATGAGGTGGTCGAAATCCGTCGCGCCGATCGGATCGAGCCCCGCGGTCGGCTCGTCGAGGAACACGATCTCGGGGTCGAGCGCGAGCGCGCGGGCAAGGCCTGCCCGCTTGCGCATGCCGCCCGACAACTCGGAGGGGAACTTATAGGCGGCGTTGGGGGGAAGCCCGACCATGGCGAGCTTGAGGAAGGCGAGATCGTCCATCATCGCCTGCGGCAGTTCGAGATGCTCGCGCATCGGCACCTGGATGTTCTGCAAGACGGTGAGCGAGGAGAACAACGCGCCGTCCTGGAACAGGATGCCCCAGCGCCGCTCGATATCGAGGCGGTCTCGCGGCGTGAGCGTCTTGGCGTTCTGGCCGAACAATCCGACATCGCCGGCATCGGGCTTCACCAGCCCGGTAATCACCCGCATCAAGACCGACTTGCCCTGGCCCGAGCCGCCGACGATGGCGAGGATCTCGCCGCGATAGACGTCGAGATTGAGACCGTCCCAAATCTGATGGCTGCCGAAGCTCTTGGCGAGCCCGCGCACGCGGATGACAACCTCGCGGCCGTTATCGACGATCACACCCCAATCCCCGACAGAAACATGGCGAACACAGCGTCAAGAATTATCACCAGGAAGATCGCCTTGACCACCGCGCTGGTCACGTGCGCGCCGAGGGATTCGGCGCTTCCTTCCACTTTGAGGCCTTCGAGGCAGCCGACGAGGCCGATGATGATGGCGGCGAACGGCGCCTTGATCATGCCGGCCATGAAATGCTGGAAGTCGACCACGTCGCGCAGCTTGTCGAGATAGTTCGACGCATCGAGTCCGAGAACGGCGAAAGCCATCACGCCGCCGCCGGCGAGGCCCATCAAATCGCCGATGAAGGTGAGAAGCGGCAGCGCGACCACGAGGGCGAGGATGCGTGGCAGCACGAGGGTATCCATCGGGTCGATGCCGAGCGTGCGCATGGCGTCGATCTCCTCGCGCATCTTCATCGAGCCGATCTCGGCGGTGAAGGCCGAACCGGAGCGGCCGGCCACCATGATGGCGGTGAGAAGAATGCCGACCTCGCGCAGCGCGAGGATGGCGACCATGTTGACGGCGAAGGGCTCGGCCCCGAAGGGTTTGAGCTGCACCACCCCCTGCTGCATCACCACGGCACCGATCAGGAAGCAGATCAGCGCGATGATCGGCACGGCGCGAAAGCCGACATGGTCGAGATGGTGGATGAAGGAGATGGGACGGAAGCGCCAGGGCTGGCGGATCATGCGGCCGAGCGCGGCGGTGACCTCGCCGAGAAAGGCGGTGAGCTGGACGGCGTCGCGCCATACGCCGGTCAGCGTCTTGGCCATGTCCTCGGTGAGGAATTGGAGCGCCCCGCGCCGTTCGAGCGCCGGACGCTCGACGCCGCCGCGGCGGCGAACCTCCTCGATCAGGATGCGGAAGCTCTCGGTCGCGCCGGCGTAGCGCGTGCGCAGGCCGCTCTTCTCCCAGGCGGCGGCCGTCCGCTGGAGAAGCATGGCGCCGGCGGTGTCGATCTCGGCGATGCCGGCGATGTCCATTTCGCCGGTGAAGTCGGGCGTGGGCGGGATCGGGACGCGCAGGCGCTTGAGCGCGGCGTCGAGCTTGGCCGCCTCGGCCACGGTCCAGGCGCCGGTCGCCACGAGCCGGAACGTGGTGCCCCTCAACTCGACGCGGAAGCCGGGCGCGCGGGCTTGGGTCGGCAGGACAACCTGATGGTCGCGCTTGAGCATCTAAGGGCTTGGCCTGAAAGCTGTTGACCGGCGCTGTTCGAAGGCCTCTGTTTCTGACCGAAAATCCGGGAGAAAGAAAGGCGTTATGGCGGGGCTTGAAGGCGTTTCGCCGCGAAGGCGCGGGCTTGAGCTGTCGGTCGCGGTCGAACGCTGGCCGATCAGCGGCGGCTTTACCATTTCTCGCGGGGTCAAGCACGAGGCCGAAGTGGTCGTCGCCACCGTCAGCAACGGCGTCCATAGCGGACGAGGCGAGTGCGTCCCCTACGCGCGTTACGGCGAGAGCGTCGAAGGCGTGGCGGCCGCGATCGCGGCTTGCGCGCCGAGGTTTGCCGCCGGCTTGAGCCGGGCCGCGCTCCTTGAAGCCATGCCGCCGGGAGCGGCGCGCAACGCCCTCGACTGCGCCTTGTGGGACTTCGAGGCGAAGGCGGCGCGCACGCGCGTTGCCGATCTCGCGGGGCTGGGGAGGCTAGAGCCCGTGCTCACGGCCCTGACGCTTTCGCTTGCGCCTCCCGAGGCGATGGCGGCAAGCGCACGCGAGGCTTGCGCCTTTCCCCTGCTCAAGCTCAAGCTCGGAGGCGACGGCGACGATGAGCGCCTCGCCGCCGTGCGCGAGGCCGCTCCCCACGCGAGGCTGATCGCCGACGCCAACGAGGCGTGGCGGCCCGAAACGCTGGAGCGCCTGCTCGATGAAGCCGTCAAGGCGCGCGTCGAGCTGATCGAGCAGCCGCTGCCGGCCTCGCACGACCACCTGTTGCAGCATATCGCTCACCCCGTGCCGATCTGCGCCGACGAATCGGTCCACGATCGCGCTTCGCTCGAAGCGATCGCGACCCGCTACGATGCGGTGAACATCAAGCTCGACAAGGCCGGCGGCCTGACCGAGGCGCTCGCGGTCAAGGCAAGAGCGCGCGCGCTCGGGCTGAAGGTCATGGTGGGCAGCATGGTGGCGACCTCGCTCGCCATGGCCCCTGCCCTCCTGCTGGCGCAAGGAGCGGAATTCGTCGATCTCGACGGCCCGCTCCTGCTCGCGCGCGACCGCAGCCCCGGGCTCACTTACGAGGGGAGCCTGGTGCTCCCGCCGCCGCCAGCCCTTTGGGGCTGAGCGGCGCCGGGAGGCGCTTTACAGGCTTTCCACCACCCGCTTGAGCTTGCCCTGGACCTCGCTTGCGACCTCGGCGAGGTCAGGGTTGCGGATCGCCTGCATCGAGGCCACGGGATCGACGGCCGAGACCTCGACCCCGCCATCGGCGTGACGCTGCACGATGACATTGCAGGGCAGCATCGTCCCGATCTTGTCCTCGAGCTCGAGCGCACGGTGGGCAAGTTGCGGATTGCACGCCCCGAGAATGCGATAGGGACGGAAATCCGCACCGAGCTTCGCCTTCATGGTGGCGCTGACATCGATATCGGTGAGCACGCCGAAGCCCTCGCGCTTCAGCGCATCGGTCACGCGCGTGACGGCCTCATCGAAGGGGATGTCGAGCCGCTTGCTGAAATGGTAGCTCATGGGGCGGCGGGACTCACATCCTGCCGCTGCGACCAGGCAGCAACTGATCCGCCTTGGCCTTTTGCGCGTCGGTAAGGGTCGCATAAAGCGCTTCGACAGCCGGCTTCAGCGCCTTCATGCCGTCGAGCGCCGTCTCGAGGCCCTAGATCCGCGCATCCATGCGCTGCACGACGTCCCCGCTCTCCTTGGCCTTCATCATGTCGGCGTGCATCTCTTCCATGTTCGCGCGCCGCGCCCTGATGGCATCGGCATAGGCATTCCAGGCCGGGGT
>JBFWTF010000022.1:0-18873 GCA_050247995.1 Methyloceanibacter sp.
GCGTGACCGAGGCGACCGAGCGCCAAGTTCATGAAGATATGGCCGCGCTCGGCGCGCTTCCCCCCAACATCGAGCCGCGGGCGACCGAGCATATCGCCGCGATGACGGCTATGATCGAGACGCTGGTCGAGCGCGGCTGCGCCTATGTCGCCGAGGATCATGTTCTCTTCCACGTCGCCGCGATGCCGGATTACGGCAAGCTTTCGGGGCGGTCGCTCGACGAGATGATCGCCGGCGCCCGCGTCGAGGTCGCCCCGTTCAAGAAGGACCCGATGGATTTCGTGTTGTGGAAGCCGTCGAAGCCGGGCGAGCCGTCATGGCCGTCGCCCTGCGGGATCGCGGCACCCGGGCGTCCCGGCTGGCATATCGAGTGCTCGGCGATGGCGGGCGCCCATCTCGGCCAGACCTTCGACATCCACGGCGGCGGCATCGACCTCGTCTTCCCCCACCACGAGAACGAGATCGCGCAATCGCGCTGCGCCCACGGCACGCCCATCATGGCGCAAGTGTGGATGCATAACGGCTTCCTCCAGGTCGAGGGGGAGAAGATGGCGAAGAGCCTCGGCAATTTCGTCACCGTGCACGAGCTGCTCAACGACTGGCACGGTTATGCGTGGCCGGGCGAGGCGCTTCGCTTCAACATGCTGAGGACCCACTATCGCCAACCGCTCGACTGGACCTTCGTCGGCCTCGACGAGGCGCACAAGACGCTGTGGGAATGGTACGGCGACCTCGAAGGCAAGGCGGATTCGGGGGGCGGCGTCTCCGGCCCCGTGCTCGATGCGCTGATGGACGATCTCAACACGCCCAAGGCCATCACCGAACTCCACAAGCTGCACAGCGCCGGGCATTGGGGCGCTTTGCGCAACGCGCTTCAATTCCTCGGCTTCTCCTGCGACCGGGCCAAGATCGGCCGAACCGCATCTGCCGGCAAAGCACAGCGTCAGGCGAGCGCCGAGGCCGTCAGCGCACTGATCGAGGCGCGCAACGCCGCGCGCAAGGCCAAGGACTTCAAGGAAGCCGATCGTATCCGGGTGGAGCTCGAGGCGATGGGCGTCACGCTGAAAGATGCCAAGGACCCGAAGACGGGCGAGCTCGTCACCACCTGGGAGGTGGCGCGATGACCCGCGAGCGGCTCTCCCTCTACGACACGACGCTCCGCGACGGGGCGCAGACCCATGGCGTCGATTTTTCGGTCGAGGACAAATGGCTCATCGCCGAGCAGCTCGACGCGCTCGGCATCGACTATATCGAGGCGGGTTATCCCGGCGCCAATCCCACCGACACCCGGGTCTTCGCCGAGGCGCGACCGCTTGGCCACGCGAGGCTCACCGCCTTCGGCATGACCAAGCGCCCGGGCCGCTCGATCGCCAACGATCCCGGTTTCCAGGCGCTGCTCGCCGCCAAGGTCTCCTCGATCTGTCTCGTCGCCAAGGCGTGGGACTTTCATGTCGAGGTCGCGCTCGGCATCAGCCTCGAGGAGAATCTCGCCGCCATCAAGCAATCGACCGAGGCCGTCGTCGCGAGCGGGCGCGAGGCGCTGATCGATTGCGAGCACTTCTTCGACGGCTACAAGGCCAACCCGCACTATGCGCTTGCCTGCGCCAAGACCGCCTATGACGCCGGCGCGCGCTGGGTCGTGCTGTGCGACACCAATGGCGGGACGCTGCCAGAGGAGGTCGAGAGGATCGTGACCGAGATGGTCAAGCATGTCCCGGGCGATCGCCTCGGCATCCACGTCCACAACGACACCGACAACGGCGTGGCGAACTCGCTTGCCGCGGTACGCGCCGGCGCCCGGCAGATCCAGGGTACGCTCAACGGGCTCGGCGAACGCTGCGGCAACGCCAACCTCACCTCGATCATCCCGACGCTGTTGCTGAAGAGCGAATATGCGACGCGGTTCGAGACCGGCGTGACCCCGGAGAAGCTCGCCACGCTCACCCATGCCTCGCGCGTCCTCGACGAGATGCTGAACCGCGCGCCCAACCGCCACGCGCCCTATGTCGGCGAGGCGGCCTTCGCCCATAAAGGCGGCATCCACGTCTCGGCCGTGCAGAAGGACCCGCGCACCTACGAGCACGTCCCGCCCGAGGCGGTCGGCAACCGGCGCAAGCTCCTCGTTTCCGACCAGGGCGGGCGCTCCAACATCCTGGCCGAGCTCGAGCGCATCGGCATCGCCGTGGCCAAGGACGACCCGCGCATCGCGCGCTTGCTGGAGGAGGTGAAGCAGCGCGAGGCCAAGGGTTATGCCTATGAGGCGGCCGAGGCTTCGTTCGAGCTGCTGGCGCGGCGCATGCTCGGCAACGTGCCGCAATTCTTCGACGTCGATTCCTTCCGTGTCATGGTCGAGCGGCGCCACAACGCGCTGGGGAATCTCGTCACGATCTCCGAGGCGACGGTCAAGGTGCGGATCGACGGCGAGAGCGTGATGTCGGTGGGCGAGGGCAACGGCCCCGTGAACGCGCTCGACAATGCGCTGCGCAAGGATCTCGGCCGCTACCAGGGCTTCATCGAGGATCTCGACCTCGTCGATTACAAGGTCCGTATCCTGACCGGCGGCACCGACGCGGTCACGCGCGTCCTGATCGAAAGCCGCGACCGCGACGGAAATCGCTGGTTCACGGTGGGCGTGTCGCCGAACATCGTCGATGCCTCCTTCGAGGCGCTGCTCGACTCCATCAACTACAAGCTCATCCGCGACGGCGCTCCGGCGCCCTAAGGCGTTCTGTGCCAATAAGGAACAGGGGTCGCGTTCTCGGTGCGCTTTCGGTTGGCCGCGCGCGATTTCGGATATATGAATGCCTCGCCGAGGCTGTCGGGAGCCGACTTGCGCGATGCGGGGGTTCATAGCCGTTCTATTGCTGTTGTGGTGCATGCCGGCCTTCGCCCAGGCGACCGGGGGCAGTCCGCATCACGGGATTTTCGCACCGTCGGACGTGGCGAGCGAAGGCCACGCCCTCGATTCCGGCGCGCCTCTGCTCGAGCAGGAGACAGGCGCGACCGATCTATGCATCCGCGGCGAGGGTGTGGCCGGAACCGCCGGCTACTACGCCTGCCGCGTCAAGACGCTCCTGTTCGGCTCGATCGAGCGGAGCCTTCTCCTGATCACGGCGCTGCTTGCGCTCTCGACGCTCGCCTTGTGGTTCTATACGCGGCGCGTGGCCAATGCCGCCAAGGCCGCCGCCGAACATGTGCCCGCGGTCGAGCGGGCCTACGTCTTCGGCGGCCCGACCGATCTCTTCCTGTTGCAAGACCAGGCGACGGTGCGGCTCGCGATGCAGAATTACGGCAAGACCCCGGCCGTGATCCGCGAATGGCTGGTCGAATTCCTGGCGCAGGAGCCGCGCGGCAAGAAGCCCGGCTATGACGTTTCGAAGCGAACCCTCACCAACGAGATCCTCGAGCCGTTCAAGCTGTTCTCGCCGGCCGCGGTGTTTCGCTCGGAAATCCCGGCGCCGTTCTACATCGTCGGCTACATCGTCTACGACGACGTGTTCCGCCGTTCGCACACGACGCGGTTCTGCGTCGCCGTCGCGCGCGACGGCAAGGCCGCCTTTTCCGGCCACCCGGAGTGGAACGCCTACGATTGAGGCCCGACCGCTCTTGAGATGACTTCCGACCCCCACCCCGGCCCTCCCCTGAAAGGGGGGAGGGAGACGAGAACGCCACGCTCGCTTTCTGTCCCTGGGAGGTGCCTATTTTCTCCCCCCTGAAAGGGGGGAGTAAGAGGGGGGTCGGGATTCAATTCGATACGATGACGCGCTAGAACTTCGCCGAGACCTCGGCCTCGACCCGCGGCGGAAGGAGCGCGAGCGCCCGTTCGATCGCCGGGATGATCTCCTCCACGCGATCGACCACGAGCAAGTTGAGCTCGAGTCCTTTGCGGATGAAGCCCTCTTCCTTCATGCTCTCGAACTGGGCGAGCAGCGGGTTCCAGAAGCCCTCGATATTTGCGAGCACGATCGGCCGCTGGTGACGGCCGAGCTGCGACCAGGTGAGCTGCTCGACGAATTCCTCGAGCGTGCCGAGCCCTCCGGGAAGCGCCACGAAGGCGTCGGACTTGACGAACATGAGCTGTTTGCGCTGGTGCATGTCGTCGACGACGATGAGCTCCTGGGCCTCGATCAGCATGTGCTCGCGCTCGCTGAGGAAGCCCGGAATGATGCCGGTGACGTGGCCGCCGTGTTCGAGCACGGAACGGGCGATCTCGCCCATGAGGCCGAGGCTGCCGCCGCCATAGACGAGCCCGATGCGCTGAGCGGCGAGCCTCCGGCCGAGTTCCCGCGCGGCCTCGGCGAAGGCCGGGTTCCGGCCTGAACCCGACCCGCAATAGACGCAGATATTTTGCGGCACTGGAGCGCTCACCGTGTCATTCATGGACAGTCATCTGCCATCGGGCTCAAGCGCGCGTCAAGGAAGGCCCCTCCTGTCATTCCGATGGCGGCGGGGCGGCGAATTCGATAGTTTCGGCCTCGAACCGGGGCGGTTTGACGTTTTTTTGCCTTGGCTTGCGCGTAACATATAAGTCGAGTGAGGTAGACGGAATGAAGTGCAATTGTATCCGGATCGTGACCGTTGCGTTCGGTCTGTTGGCGTTCGGGCTTGGCGCGGCGTTCGCCGGCGCGGGCGAGGGCGCTCCCGAAGGACCGGCGGCAGCGGGGAGCGAAGCCCCGTCGCCCTCGCCCAAGGCTCCGCTCAGGGTGAACACGATCGATTTTCAGGACGCGGGCCAGGGCTCCGGCAAGCTGATCCTTGGCGGGATCGCCATCCCCGGGAGCGAGATCTTTCTCTATCTCGATGAGGCGCCGGTCGGCAGGGTCATGCCGGATGACGGCGGCAAGTGGAATTACGAAGGCGCGCTGACGCTCGGCGACGGACGCCATACGTTGCGCGCGGACCAATACGACCAGGCGACCAATATGCTGGCGGCGCGCGCTATCATGACCATTGGGCGGGCCAAGCCGGCAGGCGGCGAGACGGCGCCAGGCGGGCCGGCGCCGAACTGAGGAGACTGACGAGCGCCCGCGAGGGAATGAGGGATGATCGGTAGAAACGCGATCGCCATCATTTTAGCCATCGGCGTTGGCCTTCTGGTCAGTGCTGGCGCGCTCTACCTCTATAACCAGGGCGACTTGCCCCGCCTCGAGGCCAAGAAGGAGCCTCCGGCGAGCCCGGCCGCGTCGCCCAAGCCCGCACCTGCGGCGCCCGCGACCGCCGCCTTGCGCGAATCTCAGCCCGAGCCCGCGCCGAAACCGAAGACGGAGACGGCAGCGCCCACGGCTGCCGCCGAGCCGACCGTCGTGCCGACCTTCGACGTCGTCGTGATCGACCCGAGCGGCGAGGGCGTGATCGCGGGCCGCGCCGCACCGGGCTGGCAGGTCAACGTGCAAAGCGGCGAGACGAAAGTGGCCGCGGCCACGGCCGACGATCAAGGCGAGTGGAGCGCCGTTGTGGAGAAGCCCCTTGCCGCCGGCGATCATACCCTGTCGCTGACGATCACATCGCCCGACGGGACGCGCGCGCTTTCCTCGCAGGAGCGCGTGCGCGTGGCCGTGGGCGCTGCGGCGAAACCGGAAGCGGCGGCCGAGATCCCGGTGTCGTCGGCGCCAGCGCAAGCGCCGGAGGCGTCATCGCCGCCGAAGACGGCGCAAAGCTCTGCGCCGGAAGCCACGCCTGCCGCGCCTTCGCAGGCCGGGACCGCGACGGGGGCGGCAAAGACGGAACCGAGCGCCGCGCCGGCGGAGCAGGCGCCGGACGTCGTCGTGGCGGAGACGCGCGCGCTTCCCGCCGGCGCTGCCGAGAGCAAGCCGGCGAAGCCTCAGCCCAAGCTCGTCTTCAAGACGGTGGACTACAACGACAAGGACGGTTCGCGCGGCAGCGTGTCGATCACCGGCCAGAGCGATCCGGGCGCGACGATCAAGGTCTATTCGGGCGAGGAGCTGCTCGGCACGGTGCGCGCCGGCGGCGACGGACGCTGGAGCATGGTCGTGGAGAAGACGCTTGCCACGGGCAAGCACGATTTCCGCGCCGAACGCATCGACGCGGCGACCGGCGCAGCCTCGGCCAAGGCGATGGTCTCGATCGAGCGTCTCGTGCCGAAACCGCCGGAGGTCGCCACCAAGGAGACGAAGGATACCGTGGCGGCGGCGCAACCTTCCGCTTCCGGCGGCACGTTCAAGACCAAGGACGTCTATACCGTGCGCCGCGGCGACACGCTGTGGGCGATCGCCAAGCGCTATTTCGGCAGCGGCCTGCGCTACCCGACGATTTTCCAGGACAACCGTGAAACCATCAACGATCCCAACCTGATCCACCCCGAGCAGCAGGTCAAAGTGCCCCCCGATTGACGCGCTTGGCGGGGCGGCCGGGGAGGCCTATATAGGCTTTAGAAGCAGGGGCAGCGTCCGGTTCGCTGCCCTTTTTGCCGCGCCAAGCGCGCGCTGATAGAAATCACTCTCTATGCAAGACCGGCTGCCGCAATCGAGAAGCGATGCCGTGCTCAAGGCGCGGACAGGGCATTGGCGCGTGCTTCGCGAGCTCGCCCCCTATATCTGGCCGCCCAGCCGGCCGGATCTGCACGCCCGCGTCGTGCTCGCGCTCGCGGCGCTGGTCGTCGCCAAGATCATCACGCTCGCGGTGCCGATCGCCTACAAGAATGTGGTCGATCTTCTCACCGGACAAGCGAGCGGCGAGGCGGTCGCCGGGCTTTCCATCTTCGGTCTCGCCGCCGTCCCCGCCATGCTCATCGTCGCCTATGGCGTGGGGCGTGTGCTGATGGTGCTGTTCGCCCAGCTCCGCGACGTGTGGTTCACGGTGGTGGCGCAGAACGCGGTGCGCCAGCTCGCCAACCGCACCTTCCGGCACCTGCACGAGCTCTCGTTGCGCTTTCACTTGGAGCGGCGCACCGGCGGCCTCAACCGCGTGATCGAGCGCGGCGTCGCCGGCGTCGATACCATCGTGCGCATGGCGGTGCTGAACTCGATCCCGACCGCGGTCGAGCTCGCCATGATCGCGGGCCTCGTCGGCTACTATTTCGGCTGGATCTATGTCGCGGTGGTGTTCGTCACCGTCGCCCTCTATGTCTGGTTCACCTTCTGGGCGAGCGAGCGGCGCATCGCCATCCGCCGCGACATGAACGAATCCGACACCGAGGCGCACGCCAAGGCGGTGGACAGCCTGCTCAACTACGAGACGGTGAAATATTTCGGCAACGAGGAGCTCGAGGCGCGGCGCTTCGATTCCTCGATGGCGCGCTACGAACGGGCGGCGGTCCGCACCTATACCTCGCTCGGCGTGCTCAATGCCGGCCAGGCGCTGATCTTCTCGATCGGCACGGTGATCTGCATGCTGCTCGCCGCGCGCGACGTGTCGCGCGGCGCGCTCACGGTCGGCGAGTTCGTCATGATCAACGCGATCCTGATCCAGCTCTACGTGCCGCTCAATTTCATGGGCATGGTCTATCGCGAGATCAAGCAGGGGCTGATCGATATCGAGACCATGTTCGCGCTCCTGCACGAGCCGGCGGAGATCGTCGACCGTCCGGGCGCGAAGCCGCTCCGCGTCGGCAAGGGCGAGATCACGTTCGAGAACGTGAACTTCGCCTACGATCCCGAGCGGCAGATCCTGAAGAATGTGAGCTTCACGGTCCCGGCCGGGAAGATGGTCGCCATCGTCGGACCGTCGGGGGCGGGCAAATCCACCATCTCGCGCATCCTGTTCCGCTTCTACGAGCTCGCGGGCGGAAAGGTGCTGATCGACGGCCAGAACATCAGGGGTGTGACGCAAGCCTCGCTCAGGGGCGCGATCGGCATGGTGCCGCAGGATACCGTGCTGTTCAACGACACGATCGAGTACAACATCCGTTACGGCAAGCCCGACGCGAGCCCGGCCGAGGTCAGGGAGGCGGCGCGTCTCGCCCAGATCCACGATTTCATCATGACGCTGCCGCAAGGCTACGATGCGCTCGTGGGCGAGCGCGGCCTGAAACTCTCCGGCGGCGAGAAGCAGCGCGTGGCGATCGCCCGCACCATCCTCAAGGCGCCGCCAATCCTCATGCTCGACGAGGCGACCTCGGCGCTCGACAGCCACACCGAGCGCGAGATCCAGGATGCGCTCGAGCGCGTCGCCCGCGAGCGCACGAGCCTCGTCATCGCCCATCGCCTCTCGACGGTCGTTCATGCCGACAACATCATCGTGCTCGACCGGGGCGAGATCGTCGAGCAGGGCAAGCATCTCGAGCTTCTGGCCAAAGGCGGGCTCTATGCCAGCCTGTGGACACGTCAGCGGGAGGCCGACGAGGCGCGCGAACGGCTTGCCCATGCGCTCGAAGAGGGCGACTTGGCGCATTTGCACGCGACGGAACGCCGCGATGAAGAGGCGCTCGCCTCGACGTGACACATTTCCGCAACGCGGTATAAGACCAGCATGGACAAGTCTCACAGCCTCCTCGACAGCATCCTGGGCGCGTTCGTTCCGGTGCATCCGGACGGATTCAAGTTCGTCGCGGCCGCCGCGCTGGCGACGCTCATCCTGTTCGCGCTCGCGCCGCCGCTCGGCTGGCTCGGCGCCGCCGCCACGGCTTATTGCGCCTATTTCTTCCGCGATCCGCCCCGCGTGACGCCCGGCCGGGCCGGCCTCGTCGTGAGCGGCGCCGACGGCAGGATCACCGCCGCCGGTCCCGCCGTGCCGCCGCGCGAGCTTCAGCTCGGCAGCGATCCGCTCACGCGGGTTTCGGTGTTCCTCTCGATCTTCGACGTACATCTCGTCCGCGCGCCGATCGGCGGCCGCATCGTGACAAGCGTCTACACGTCGGGCGCCTTCCTCAATGCCGAGCTCGACAAGGCGAGCGAAGAGAACGAGCGCCATGCGCTCGTGATCGAAGGCCCGAGCGGCGAGAAGGTCGGCATCGTGCTGATCGCCGGGCTGATCGCCCGCCGCATCGTGACTTTCGTGGAGGAGGGGCGTAGCCTGGCCCGCGGCGAGCGTATCGGCCTCATCCGCTTCGGCAGCCGGGTCGATGTCTATTTGCCGCAAGGCGCGGTGACTTTGGCCGAGGTCGGCCAGACGGCGATCGGCGGCGAGACGGTGCTGGCGGAGATCGCTCCCGCCAATGAGGCGCGCGGCCCGCGTTCCATGCTAGACTCGAGCGCTGTGGAGGCTTAGGTCCATGTTTCCTCCTTTCGATCCCGAACGCGACGAACGCAAGCGGCGGCCGATCGTCTTCGCCCGCGGCCAAGTGCCGGTCAGGGTGCTGATCCCGAGCATCTTCACCCTGGTCGGGCTTTGCGCCGGCCTGACGGCCATCCGCATGGGCATCGAGCATCGCTGGGATCTGGCGGTGGCGGCGCTCGTCTTCGCGGCGCTGCTCGACGGCATCGACGGGCGCGTGGCGCGGCTGCTCAAAGCCTCGTCGCGGTTCGGCGCCGAGCTCGACAGCCTCGCCGACTTCGTCAATTTCGGCGTGGCGCCCGCGATCATCATGTTCAACTGGGCGCTCGACGATCTGCACAGCCTGGGCTGGATCGCGGTTCTCGTCTTCGCCGTATGCGCGGCGCTGCGGCTCGCGCGTTTCAACGTGTCGCTCGACGCGGCCGACACCCCGGCATGGAAGAGCAACTACTTCGTCGGCGTGCCGGCGCCGGCGGGCGCGATCATCCTCTTGTTGCCGATCTACGTCCAGGACCTCGGGCTGCACTTGCCCCGGCTCACGCCGCTCGTCCTCGTCTATACGCTCGCGATCGCGCTGCTCATGGTGAGCCGGGTGCCGACCTTCTCCGGCAAGCTGATCGGTCAGAAGATCGCGCGCGAGTACGTGCTGCCTGTCTTCGTGCTCGCGGCGGCATTCATGGCCGTGCTGCTGACATATCCCGCGGCGACGCTCGCGATCGGCTCGGTGACCTATCTCGCCGTGATCCCGTTTTCCGCCTATCGCTATCGCGCCGAGGAGCGCAAGGCGGCGAAGGCGGCGAAGACGCAAACCCCGAAGGCAAGCGCCGTCGAAGAGCCGTCGCCCCAAGAGCCGCCCTCGCGGCCAGAGGACCAAGTCGTCCGCCTGAGAACCAAGCCATGAAGCAGCGTCTTTCCACCTATCTCCGCCAGCTCGAGGCGGAGAGCATCCATATCATGCGCGAGGTCGCCGCCGAGTTCCGCCACCCGGTGATGCTCTATTCGATCGGCAAGGATTCGTCGGTGATGCTGCATCTGGCGCTCAAGGCCTTCTACCCGGCCAAGCCGCCGTTTCCGCTGCTCCATATCGACACGACGTGGAAGTTCCGCGAGATGATCGCCTTTCGCGACAAGGAGGCGCGCCGGCTCGGGGTCGATCTCCTCGTCCATATCAACGAGCAAGGCGTCAAGGACGGCATCTCGCCCATCACGCACGGCAGCGCCCTCTATACCGACATCATGAAGACCGAGGCCCTCAAGCAGGCGCTCGCCGCGCACGGCTTCGACGCCGCTTTCGGCGGGGCGCGGCGCGACGAGGAGAAGTCGCGGGCGAAGGAGCGCGTCTTCTCGTTCCGCAACGCGGCGCAGAACTGGGACCCCAAGCGGCAGCGGCCGGAACTTTGGCATATCGCCAACACCAAGATCGGCCCGGGCGAGAGCATGCGCGTGTTCCCGCTGTCGAACTGGACCGAGCTCGACGTCTGGACCTACATCTATCTCGAGGACATCCCGGTGGTTCCGCTCTATTTCGCCGCCGATCGCCCCGTGGTCGAGCGGGGCGGCGCGCTGATCATGATCGATGACGAGCGGCTCCCGCTCGATCCCGGCGAGAAGGCGGAGACGGCGCGGGTCCGTTTCCGCACGCTCGGCTGCTATCCCTTGACCGGGGCGCTGCGCTCGGAGGCGGCGACGGTGCCGGACATCATCGAGGAGCTAATCGCCTCGCGCTATTCGGAGCGCCAGGGCCGCGTCATCGACCACGACCAGGCGGGGTCGATGGAGAAGAAGAAGCAGGAGGGCTATTTCTGATGGTGCGGCTCAGCGTCGTCGGCGGCAGCGGAGATACGAGCGCGCGCGAACGCGTCGAGGCGCGGATCGCGGCGGAGGAGGATCGCGGCCTGTTGCGTTTCCTCACCTGCGGCAGCGTCGATGACGGCAAGAGCACGCTGATCGGCCGGCTTCTTTACGACTCGCATCTCGTCTTCGAGGACCAGATCCAGGCGGCCGAGCACGGCCAGCGGCGCCCGGGCGCGAGCCGGTCGGCGCCGCTCGACCTTGCGCTTCTGATCGACGGTTTGCAGGCCGAGCGCGAGCAGAAAATCACCATCGACGTCGCCTATCGCTATTTCTCGACGCCACGGCGGAAGTTCATCGTGGCCGATACGCCGGGCCATGTGCAGTACACGCGCAACATGGCCACGGGCGCATCGAATTGCGATTTCGCCGTGCTGCTGGTCGATGCCCGCAGCGGCATCCTCACCCAGACGCGGCGCCATGCCTGCATCCTCTCGCTCCTCGGCATCACCAAGGCGGCGCTCGCCGTCAACAAGATGGATCTCGTCGATTTCGACAGTGCGCGATTCGAGGCGATCGCGGCGGAGTTCGCCGCTTTCGCCCGCCAGCTCGGCTTCACGCAGGTCACGGCCATTCCGGTCTCGGCCCTGAAGGGCGACAACGTCGTTTCGCCCAGCGCGCATATGCGCTGGTATCACGGACCGACGCTCCTCGGGCATCTCGAGACGGTGGACGTCGCGGGCAAGCCCGCCGAGCGGCCGTTCCGCTTTCCCGTGCAATGGGTCAACCGGCCGCATCTCGATTTCCGCGGCTATGCCGGGACCGTCGCCAGCGGCGAGATCAATCGCGGCGACGAGGTGGTGATCTATCCTTCGGGTAAGCGCGCGCATGTGGCGCGCATCGTCACCGCCGACGGCGATCTCGAGACGGCGGTCGAGGGCGAGGCGGTGACGCTGACCTTCGCCGAGGAGGTCGACGTCAGCCGCGGCGATGTGCTCGCCGGCGCGGAGAGCGCGCCTTCGGTCGCCGATCAGATGGCGGCGCGCATCATCTGGTTCGACGAGGAGAAGATGCTGCCCGGACGCGCCTACACGCTGAAATGCGGCAACCAGACCACCACCGCGACCGTGCTCAACCTCAAATACAAGCTCAACGTGGACAATCTCGATCATGTCGCGGGCAAGACGCTCGAGATCAACGAGGTGGGGTCCTGCAATCTCAGCACGGCGAAAGCGCTTGCGTTCGATCCTTACGCCGAGAACAGCGATACGGGCTCGTTCATCCTGATCGATCGCTTCACCAACGCGACCGTCGCCGCCGGAATGATCGAGTTCGGCTTGCGCCGCGCCACCAATTTGCGCTGGCAGGAGCTCTCGATCGACAAGGTCGCGCGGGCGGCGCTCAAGGAGCAGAGGCCTTGCGTGTTGTGGTTCACCGGATTGTCGGGCGCCGGCAAATCGACCATCGCCAACGCGCTGGAGAAGCGGCTGCATGCGATGGGACGGCATACCTATCTGCTCGACGGCGACAACGTCCGTCACGGTCTCAACAAGGATCTCGGCTTCACCGACGCCGACCGGGTCGAGAACATAAGGCGCGTGGCCGAGGCCGCGCGGCTTTTCGTCGATGCGGGCCTCATCGTCATGGTGTCGTTCATCTCGCCCTTCCGCTCCGAGCGGCGCATGGCGCGCGACCTGTTCGACGCGGGCGAATTCATCGAGATCTTCGTCGATACGCCGCTCGAGGTGTGCGAGGCGCGCGATCCCAAGGGCCTCTACGGCAAGGCGCGGGCGGGGCTGATTACCAATTTCACCGGCATCGATTCCGTTTACGAGCCGCCCGAGCGGGCCGAACTCAGGCTCGATACCAGCAAGGCGGTGCCCGAAGCTCTCGCCGAGACCGTGCTCGCCGAGCTCAGGCGGCGCGACCTGGTCTGAGACGAGCGGGCCGCAACCGCTCCACTCCCCCCGATGGGTTACCCTTCGGATCGAGCAGCTGCGGCCCTCCTCGCACTAGTCGGACGGCGTTCCCGATAGACTAGCGAGGACCTTCAAGCGTTCGGCCGCTTTGACGTTGCCATCCTGCGATGCGCGCTCGTACCAGCCGCGGGCCCGGGCGGGGTCGCCGCCGACGCCTTTGGCGCCGAGCTCCGCCAGCATCTCGCCATCGAAGGTGCGCGCGAGGTCGTAGGCCGCCTCGCCGTCGCCGCGCTCGGCGAGGTGGAGCAGCAGCATCCGCGCCGCGGCGATATCGCCTTCGCCGAGAAGCTGCATGGCCCGTTCGCGCAGCACGGCGGGCTCGGCCGGAACGGCGGGCTCTTCGGCGGCAGCGTTGCTCGGGCTCGCCGCGACCGGGGCCACGGCTGCGGCCGGGGCGCGATCCGACGGCGCCACGCGCAGCACGAAGCTCCGCCGCGCCTGCGGCCCGTCGCCGGATTCAAGAACATAGACCTCGACCGGATGATCGCCGGAGGCGGCCTGGCCGAGCGTCAGGGTGAGATCGGGAACATGTTCGCCCTTCACCATCCAGGCGCCGCCGCCGCTTTGGCGTCCGGCGGAGAGCGTGGCCTCCGACGGGAGCCCGCGGATCATCAAATAACCGGCGAGGCTCGGGGGCAGGAGAGGACCCAAGGCGATCTGCCGTCCGCTCGCGGCAAGGATGACCCGCGGTGACAGGACAGACGCGGTGCCTGCGCCGGGCTGAGCGGGCAAGGGCCCGGCTTTGGCGGCGCGGTTGGCCGACGGCGCGGCGCCATCGGGTTCGGTACTCGGCGTGACGGAGGCCGGTTTCGTCCAGGCGACCGTCGTCGAGCGCGGCGGCTCGAGCGGACCGGCCCCGGCCGGGCTTGCCAGAGTTGCGGCGAGCACGAAGCCCCCCACGGTGAGCAGAACGGCCGCCGCGACCGAGATGGTGACGAGCACGCTCGCGGAGCGCTGGCGGCGTTGGAACTCGCCCATCAGCGTGTGCATGTGGACCTCCCGCGGCCGCAATGCGGGGTCGAGCGGGGAGTCGGCCCTGAGCGGCGGAGTGTCGTCGAGCGCAAGCTCGGCATCGTCCCAGCCTTCGCCGGGGGCATCGCGCCAGACCTCCGCCTCGGCGTCCGCCAGACTCTCGCCGCCGCGCCACTCGGCTTCGGGGACGCCGGGGGCGTGCTGGATCGGGCGCATGAGAGCTTCGAGCCCGGGGATTGTCTTCTCCTCGATATCCAGATTGTCGAGGCGCACGGCGAGCGGTTTCGGATAGGTGATCTGCACCGGCCCTTGCAGGACGCTCTCGATCGCCTGCGACAGCGTCTCGACGCTGTAATGGCGCTCCAGCGCCGCGAAGGATTGAGTCGTGTTCTGCAAAGCCTCGCGCAACAGCGCATTGGCGCGATAGACGGGGTGCCAGTGGGGTTCCTCCGCCACGGGCGGCGTGTAATTCGTCATACGCGTCACTCCCTCATTTGCCCGCGCCAAAGCCCCTGCGCAGGCCACGCCCCGAATTCCCCCTTCAGAGCGCGCTCAGCCCGTTCGAGCGCGCCGGTCATGTGAACGACCAATGGCCGTATTCCGTTCCCTCTCCTGCGGCGCATCAGCGGTCGTTGCCTCGTTGCCATTCAAGGAAGCGCTGAAACAGCGACTCCTTTTGCTCCTTGCTGAAAGACCGGCTCCGCACCAGCCGGGGGCCCTGGCTGGCGTCGGCCTTGGCCATCGCGGGCTCCTTCGGGCGGTCCTGTTCGCCAAGTAGCCATGTCGCGGCGGCGGCGTTCCGTTTGAAACCCGGGAGCGAGGCCGCGAGATTCACTTCGCGCCATTTGGGATGACGCCCTTCGGCCTTTAGCTCGGCGAAGCGCGGGAAGACGGTATCGACGAAGCTTGTGACCCGCGTAGCGGAGTCCGAGCCTTCATCGGCGGTGACCGCGAGCAGCACGAGACCGGTGGCGACGGCTGGAACCTCGCCGCCCGTCTCGATGAGGTTGGGATAGTCGGCGGGGCCGAACCGGGTCGGCAGGTAGTTTGCCGCGAGGGCCTCGCCGAAGGAGACCGGCAAGAGGTGAAGGCCGGAATTGGACGGGACGGCCCCGATCACGGGCGAGGGCTTGCCGCCGACAAAGACCGCGGCCGAGATGGACCCGTCCTTCAAGCGCTCGATGGCGGCGGCGGCATCGAGGTTCAGGCTCGCGACATCGATCTGGAGCGCTTTGAACAGCTGAGCCGCCGTAACCGCCGAAGCCGAGCCTTCCGGTCCGAAATTCACCTCGCGCCCCGCGAGGTCCGCGAGCTTGCCGATGTCGGCGCGGGCGAGGATATGCACTTCCTGCGGGGCGAGCCGGGTCACGAGTTCGAGGCGCTCGTGCAGGCTCGCATCCTTGGCGGCTTCTGCCGCCAAGACGTCGGTCGAGACGAGAGCGAGATCGACGTTGAGGGCGTCGAGCCGGGCGAGGTTGCCGAGGCCCGCGTCGCCGAGGATGGGAAGGATGGTGAGGTCCCCTTGCGGGAACAGGCTCGCCATGTCGGCGGCGAGCATGGTCTCGGAGCCGGCGGCCGGACCCGCGATCAGCCCGAGGAAGGCATTGCCAACCTCGCGCTTCGCCGCTTCCCTCTCAGCACTTTGAGCCGGCCCGCCCGCGAGGAACGCCGCGAGAACGAGGCCAATGACGCCAACCGAACGCAACACACACTCCCCGTGTCACCGGCAAATACGCGCGCCGCGAGAAGAAAGTTCCCAAGGCGGAGTGCTCATGCTTTGCGAAAAAAGGGGGCCCCGGAGACCGGGGCGGGACGTTTTTTGTTGTTAAGCGAGAAGGTTAACCGCCGAGTGCGGCGCCAAATCGGCCCGAATGCGGCAAAGCGGGGGCTTGCTTGCCGCTAGGCCCAGACCATCGCTTCCGGGGCGAAGGCGAGCGCGAGATCGTTGAGCATGCGCCGGTAGAGCCGATAGGCGAGGGCGTCGAGGCCGAGCGCCGCCGCGACCGCGGAGGGAAGGACGTAGCGGGCATAGATGGAGAAGAGCAGGCGCTTGCGCCCCTCGCGCGGGAGGCGCGCCAGGATCAAGGGCGCGAGCGTATAATACGCGGCGATCGCGCCGGCGCCGCCCGGCGCCTTTGCCAGGACCTCGTCGCGATAGCGCCTCAGTGCGCGAAGCTCGAAGCAATCGTCGGCGAACCCGAGCGTCTCGCAACAGGCCGAGGTGATGAAGCAGCCTTCCGGCGAGGTGCATTTCTCCTCGGCGCGGGCCTCGGCAAGCGCCGCCTGGCGCTCTGAAGCCCAGGTCAGCCCCGCGCGCAAGCTCTCGCCGTCGAGACTGAAGCGGCACTCCTCCTGGCCGGCAAGGCTCACCGCCATGTCGATGGTCTTGTTCTCGCGAAACAGCGGCGCGCAAGCGAGCGGCAGAACGATGCTGACCTTGTTGTCGAAGATATTGGTGCAGTTGCCGCAGAGCGGCTCGTTGACCGCCTCCTTGCCGTCCTCGCTCCAGGCGATCAGCCGGTTCTTGGGATCGATCAGGACCTTCTTGGGGAGCGGCGTCTTGTCCGGGTCGCCGTAGACGACGATCTTGCCCTCGAAGCTCGCGGCGACCAGGACCTCGACGCGAAGATCGCAGCCGCTCGCGGCAAACCGCACCTCGGCGATGCGCGCCCCGGCCTGCGTATCGGTCGCTTGCGCCTTCCAGGGGCCGAACGCCTTGGAGTCGAAGCAGTCCTTGGCGGCGGCAGAAGCCGCCGGCAGGCGAGGGAGCCGCAACGCGGCAGCGACACCAATCAGGAGGCCGAGCGCCCGGCGGCGCGTGTTCAGAACCATCGCTGGCAAAATCCCTTTTGAAGCAGTCCTGCCTAGCCGATAACGGGGGTCTCGCGCAAACGCTCACGGCGTCGCGCACCCCAGCCACGATCGATTAACCGTGACGCCGGGAAGCTCGCCCGCTTCCCGCGAATAAACCCATTGGCAATGACCTTGCGCGCACTCTATCGCGGCGGAGGGGAGTTTGAGGCATGAGACATCTGACGGATCGCTACCGGCCTGAGCTGCATTATATGCGCGGGCCCGGCCCCAAATGGCTCGAGAAGCATGCCGGCTACGCGGGGGCGCTCGTGGTCCAAGGCGAGGGCCATCAGGTTCACGCTTCGCCGCTTCGCCGCATCGAGCTTTCGTTCCGCCGCTGGCTGCCGCTGCGCTGGCGCGCCGCTCACAGGACGCATGCCGAAATGCCCTGGGACCCGACCGACCGGCTTGGGCCCTGGCTGGTGTAAGAGGCGCTTAGCCGCTTCGCTTCAGTGAGCCGCGGCTCCGCGGCGCTTCGCCTCCGCGGCGATGTTCTCAGCCGCGGCGTTGACCCGCGCCAGCGTGTCCCTGTCGGGCGAGGATTGCTTGAGCTCGGCGCACGCGTTCTGCGCCGCCTTCAACTCCTGGTCGGATACGTCGCCTCCGGCGCCAAGGACGGTCGAGGCGTCGAGGCAGCGCGAAAGCTGACTGGCCGCCGCGTGCGCGGCCGTGCCGGCGATCGGGGCCGACGCGCAAGCGACGAGGAGCAGCGCGAGAACGGAACGTGGCATGTCGCTTCCCTCCTGGCGAACCATCGAAGGACAATGAGGCCGGGAAAGTTGACACGGGTCAAGGCTTATCGGCTCGCCAAAGGGTAGAGGGACGTTGGGCGAAGTCATATGATGGGCGGTTCTGGAGATCGCCATGGTCAACCGAAAGCTGACGGACATCATCAAGGACAAGAAGATCGTGGCCCTCGCCGAGGAGGCGACGGTGCAGGACGCCTGCCGCTGCATGTGGGAGCGCAGGGTGGGCTCGGTGCTGGTCGCGGATCAAGAGCGGCGCCTCACCGGGATCTTCACCAGCCGCGACGCGGTGCGCTCGCTGGCCGAAGGCAAAGACGCCGCGACGACGATGCTGGCGCAGGTGATGACGCGCAATCCCGTGAGCATCGCGCCGGAATGCCGCGCGATCGACGCGTTGCGCGCCATGAAAGATCGCGGCTTCCGCCATCTTCCCGTGGTCGATAGCGGGCGGCTCGTGGGCATCATTACACGGAGCGATTTCAAGGGCATGGAAATCGACCGGCTGGACGACGAAGAGCACCTTTGGGAGTGTGTGCGCTGACGAAGGGGGCGCCGTTGAACGGGCTCATCGTCTATGGAACGACCGAAGGACAAACCCGGAAGATCGCCGAATGGGCAGCGGCGCATCTCCGCGAGCGCGGGCATGAGGCCGAGCTGCGCGACAGCGCGGCGGCCGGTTCCGGCTTGAACCTCGAGCGCTTCGACGCGTTCATTATCGCGGCATCGGTCCATCACGAATTCCATCAGGCATCGGTCAGGGACTTCGTCATGGCGCATCGCGGCGCGCTCGCGGCGAAGCAAGCGGCGTTCATCTCGGTGAGCCTGTCGGCGGCGCTCGAGGGCGGACAGGCCGAGGCGAGAAAATACGTCGCGAGCTTTCTCGATGCGACCGGCTGGAAGCCCAAGAGCACGCTCCTTCTCGGCGGCGCTCTCCGCTTCACCGACTACGACTACTTCCAGGAGCAGATCGTCCGCTTCAACGTCATGAAGGGCGATGCCCCTCCGGGCGTCGGGCACGAGGACCGCGAATTCACCGATTGGAACGCGCTCGGCGCCTTCATCGACGGATTTCTCGCGGACGCCAGCGGCGGGAGAGCGGCGGCGCGCTAAACGAGATGCCGGCTTCCGCGCTTCAAGCCGGCGCGTTGCCGAACAGGAGCTTCTTGGCGTTGTCGTCGAGCTGCTCGGGCTTGAGCCGGTGCTCCTTCAGGACCTCGAGCCCCCGCTTGACGGCGGGGCGCGCCTTGATCGCGGCAAGCCAGCGCATGAAATGGGTGAGATGCTCCGGGTCGACGCCCAGCCGCTTGTAGAAGGTGACCCACGGAAACACGGAAATGTACTAGATCGTGTTGTGGTCACCG